>NZ_JBVILR010000011.1:41345-270723 GCF_055580265.1 Streptomyces sp. NPDC032091
TCCTCCTGATCCAGGTCCAACGACGCCTGTCCCAGTCCCACGAACACCCCATCCCACCCCCCCCCCCCCCCCCCCCCCCCCCCCTCCCCCCCCTTCCCCCCCCCCCCCCCCCCCCCGCCCCCCCCCCCCCCCCCCCACCCCACCGGGAAATCAGCTGCCTTCGGTGATCTGCGGGGCAGGCTCGTTCTTGTAGTTGGCCGGGCCGAGGTTCTTCTTCACGGCCGCCTCCCAGCTGCCGTCCGTGACCATCTTCTTGAGCGCGGCGTTGATCTTGGTCTGGAGGTCCTTGTCGCCCTTCTTCAGACCGATGCCGTAGTTCTCGTTGCTCATCTTGAGACCGACAAGCTTGAACTTGCCCTTGTTCTTCTCCTGCGCGGCGTAGCCGGCGAGGATCGAGTCGTCCGTGGTGAGCGCGTCGACGGCCTTGTTCTCCAGACCCGTCAGGCACTCGGAGTATCCCGGGAACTCCTGGAGGTCGGCGTCCTTGGCCAGGTCCTTCTTGATGTTCTGCGCCGAGGTGGAGCCCGTGACGGAGCAGAGCTTCTTCTTGTTGAGGTCCTCGACCTTGGTGATCGAGTTGTCGTCGGCGCGGACCAGCAGGTCCTGGTGGGCCAGGAAGTACGGGCCCGCGAAGTCGACCTTCGCCTTGCGCTTGTCGTTGATCGAGTACGTCGCGGCGATGAACTTCACATCGCCGTTGGAGATCAGGTTCTCGCGCTCGGCGCTGACGGCCTGCTTCCACTCGATCTGGTCCGGCTGGTAGCCGAGCTCCTTGGCGACGTAGGTCGCCACGTCGACGTCGAAGCCCTCGAACTTGCCGTCGGGGGTCTTCAGGCCCATGCCCGGCTGGTCGAACTTGATGCCGATGACGATCTTGTCCGACTTGGTGCCGCCGGAAGCGCCCGCGTCGCTCGCGCCGTCCTTCTTGTCGCCGCCGCCACAGGCGGTCGCCGTCAGGGCGAGGACGAGGGCCGTGGCCACTGCCGCGCCGGCCTTGAGAACCTTCATGGTGAACTTCCCTCGGGTGAGACGTTGT
Source organism: Streptomyces sp. NPDC032091 (assembly GCF_055580265.1). NCBI lineage: Bacteria > Bacillati > Actinomycetota > Actinomycetes > Kitasatosporales > Streptomycetaceae > Streptomyces > Streptomyces sp. NPDC032091. The sequence continues at coordinate 42,382 of NZ_JBVILR010000011.1, forward strand.
TGAACGACGAGCTGGACACGTCGTGTGCGACGGCGTGTGCCGTCGACCGGATCACTACCAGACGCGGGCGTCAGTGGTGCAGGATCTTGGACAGGAAGTCCTTGGCGCGGTCGCTCTTCGGGTTGCTGAAGAACTGCTCGGGGGTGGCCTGTTCGACGATCTTCCCGTCGGCCATGAAGACGACCCGGTTGGCCGCCGAGCGGGCGAAGCCCATCTCGTGCGTGACGACCACCATCGTCATCCCCTCGGCGGCGAGCTGCTGCATGACCTCCAGCACCTCGTTGATCATCTCCGGGTCGAGGGCCGAGGTCGGCTCGTCGAAGAGCATGACCTTCGGGTCCATCGCCAGCGCCCGGGCGATCGCCACGCGCTGCTGCTGGCCACCGGACAGCTGGGCGGGGTACTTGTCGGCCTGTGAGCCGACGCCGACCCGGTCCAGCAGCGACTTCGCCTTCTCCAGCGCCGTCGCCTGGTCCTTCTTGCGGACCTTCAGCTGACCCAGCATCACGTTCTGCAGCACCGTTTTGTGCGCGAACAGGTTGAACGACTGGAAGACCATGCCCACGTCGGCGCGGAGCCGGGCCAGTTCCCTGCCCTCCGACGGCAGTTCCTTGCCGTCGAGGGTGATGCTCCCCGAGTCGATGGTCTCCAGCCGGTTGATGGTCCGGCACAGCGTCGACTTGCCCGATCCCGAAGGACCGATCACCACGACGACCTCGCCGCGGGCGATGCTCAGATCGATGTCCTGAAGCACGTGCAGCGCGCCGAAGTGCTTGTTGACGTTGCTCAGTACGACCAGGCCGTCCGCGGCGCCCGCCGCGTCCTGCGCGTCCTTGGCCACTGATACTCCGCTCATCGGCTTCTTGCTCCGTCCTCCGTCGGTTGGCAGGACAGTAGTGACGCGGCGCGCACAGCGTCATCACATCTGAGCGAGAATTGAGGATAACGATAAGGCCTCGCACCGATACGCTCCGTGCGCTGCGCCCCTGGGTGCACGATGTACGCGTACCGGGTGCATAACGGAAGACTCGCCGGGCCGGAACCCTCTTGACGTGGGACTCTCCATCGGCGTGGATGCATGGTGGCCTCCACGTGGCGGCCGTCCGGACGGAAGACGAAGAGCGAGAGAAGGAGAGGGGGACGACCATGAGACTGCTGCTCGTCGAGGACGACGACCACGTCGCCGCCGCCCTGTCCGCGATCCTCGCCCGGCACGGCTTCCAGGTCACCCACGCCCGCAACGGCGAGGAGGCCCTCCAGGCCCTGCTGCCCGCAGGGGCCCAGCCCCCCTCCTCCCCCTACGGGGTGATCCTGCTGGACCTCGGCCTGCCCGACCAGGACGGTTACGAGGTCTGCGGCAAGATCCGCAAGCGCACCAGCACCCCCGTCATCATGGTGACCGCCCGCGGCGACGTCCGCTCCCGCATCCACGGCCTGAACATGGGCGCCGACGACTACGTGGTCAAGCCGTACGACACCGGCGAACTCCTCGCCCGCATCCACGCCGTCGCCCGCCGCACCGGCACCTCCGACGACACCACCGGCACCGGTGGCCCGCCCGGCGACCCCGGAGTCGTCCGGCTCGGGCCCGTCGCCGTCGAGCTGCCCACCCGCCGCGTCACCGTCAACGGCACCGACGTCCCCCTCACCCGCAAGGAGTTCGACCTCCTGGCCCTGCTCGCGCAGCGCCCCGGCGTGGTCTTCCGCCGCGAGCAGATCATCAGCGAGGTCTGGCGCACCAGCTGGGAGGGGACCGGCCGCACCCTTGAGGTCCACGTCGCCTCCCTGCGCTCCAAGCTCGGCATGCCCGCCCTCATCGAGACCGTCCGCGGGGTGGGCTACCGGCTCGTCACCCCGGCCGCGCCCTAGCGGGCCCCCGCCGTGCGCGCCCGCCTGCTCCCGCTCCTCGTCGTCCTGATGGCGGGCGTGCTGCTCGCCCTCGGGTTCCCGCTCGCCGTCAGCCTCGCCGCCGCCCAGCAGCAGAAGGTGGTGGTCGACCGGATCGACGACAGCGCCCGCTTCGCCGCCCTCGCCCAGTTCGTCATCGACGCCGAGGGCTCCGGCGCCACCGGCGCCGACGAGCGGCGCGACACCCTCCAGCTGGAACTCGCCCGCTACCACGAGCTGTACGGCATCCGCGTCGGCATCTTCTACCGCGACGACAACGCCATGGTCCGCGCCCCCGGCTGGTGGCAGCTGCCCGACTCCGGCGAGGCCCGGCGCTCCTTCGAGGAGGCCCTCGCCGGACGCCGCAGCCACGACCCCGGACAGGTCTGGCCCTGGCAGGTCGACGGCAAACTGCTCGTCGTCTCCCCGGTCGTCCTCGACGGCGACGTCGTCGCCGTCGTCGCCACCGAATCACCCACCGACCAGATGCGCGCCCGGATCCTGCACGGCTGGCTGCTCATCGTCGCCGGGCTCGCCGCCGCCATGCTGGCCGCCTTCGGCGCCGCGCTGCGCCTGACCGGCTGGGTGCTCAAGCCGGTCCGGACCCTGGACGCCGCCGCCCACGGCATCGCCACCGGACGCATGAACTCCCGCGTCGCGGCCGCGAGCGGTCCGCCGGAACTCAGACGCCTGGCCCGCTCGTTCAACGAGATGGCCGACAACGTCGAAGAGGTACTGGAGCAGCAGCGGGCGTTCGTCGCGGACGCCTCCCACCAGCTGCGCAACCCGCTCGCCGCGCTGCTCCTGCGGATCGAGCTCCTCGCCCTCGAACTCCCCGAGGGCAATGAGGAGATCGCCTCCGTGCGCACCGAGGGCAAACGCCTCGCCCAGGTCCTCGACGACCTCCTCGACCTGGCGCTCGCCGAGCACGCCACCGCCGAGATCAGCCTCACCGACATCGGCGCCCTCGCCACCGAGCGGGTGGCCTCCTGGCGCCCGTACGCCGAGGAGAAGGGCGTACGGCTCACCGAGACGGGCCGCTCCGCCGTCACCGGCTGGGCCGACCCCATCGCCCTGTCCAGCGCCCTCGACGCCGTCATCGACAACGCCCTGAAGTTCACCCCGGCCGGCGAGGAGGTCGAGGTGTCGGTCTCCGCGGAAGGCTCCAGCGCCCTCGTCGTCGTCGCCGACCGCGGGCCCGGCCTGACCGAGGAGGAGCTGCTGCGGGTCGGCGACCGCTTCTGGCGCAGCGGCCGCCACCAGAACGTCAAGGGCTCCGGGCTGGGCCTGTCGATCTCCCGCGCCCTGCTCGCCACCGGCGGCGGCACCCTCTCCTACGCCAAGAACCCGCCGCACGGGCTGCGCGTGACCGTGGCCGTGCCGCGCACCGACCCGGGCGGCGACTGAACCCTCACCACGGGAAACCGGCGCGGGCCGGGACGGAGACCGCGTACGTCTCGTCCACCGCCCGCAGCTCGAAGGCGGCCGCCCGCTCCCGGCCGGCGGGCGCCAGGCGGGGCAGGTACAGGGCCGTTCCGCAGGTGCCGGCCAGGAAGCGGCCGGTGCCGTCCGGCAGGCGCCGGTACAGCTCGTAGTGCCGGACCGACCCGGGCGCCCGGCGCCAGGACAGCCGGAGCTCGGCCTCCGCGCCCCGGCGGGCCGAGGCGTCGACCCGCAGGTGCGAGGGCGGGGACGGGTGCCGGGCGGCGGTGGTGTCGCGCACCGACAGGGCTCCGAGCCGCCAGGACACCGGGGACTTCCCGCGCGCGGTGATCCGTACGGCAAGGGCGTACGCGGTCTCCCCGGCCAGCGCCGCGAGGGGGACCCGGGAGGGCCGCCAGCGTGCGCCGGCCGTCCCGGCCCGCAGCCAGGTGTACGGGACCGCTCCGCCCGGGGCGGCCGGCTCGCGCAGGGCCACCCCGAGCTCGACGTCCACCGGGTCCGGGCCGCCCCTGTGGACCAGCTCCGCGACCGTGGAAGCGGTCAGCGGCAGCCGCACGGCGTGCAGGCCGACGGCGGCGGGGGCGGTAAGGGAGCCCGCCACGAGCAGGCTGGAGCCGCCGCGCCACGCGTCGGCGAAGTCCAGGGACACCTCCGGGCGCGGCCCCTCGCCGTCCACCACCCAGCGGCGGCCCGGGAGCCGGTCCTGGAGCCCGAGGTGGTTCCAGGGCTCCTGCGAGACGACGCGGCCGCCCTCGTACCAGCGCAGCCCGTGCCCGGTGTTGAACGAGCAGGCGAACGGGAGCCCGCCGACGGTGGACCGGTCGGCGACGGCCATGGCCGGCGCCCGCCAGACGGCGCCGGGCGCGGGCCGGGCCGGGTCCAGGGACTCGCCCGTCCAGAACCGGTCGTCGGCACGGTGGAAGGCGCCGGGGGAGCGGTCGGTGAGGTGGTTGCGGGTCCACTCGGGCCGGTAGAACCCGAGGCTGACCACATGGTCGCGCCCGCGCGGCACGATCGCGTCCCACCGGACCTCGGCGTCCCAGCCCCGGGACTCCACGTCCACGGCCGCCCACAGCTCGTGCCGGGAGCGGCCGAGGCGCTCGGCCAGGGCTCCCGAGGAGGCCAGCGACCCGGGCGTCCAGCGGAAGTCCACGAACATCGTGTCCGCGACCGGGCCCGTCCGGTCCTCGAAGAACTCCTGGTTGAGCGGGTCGAGCGCACCCCGCCAGCCCACCGCGCCGGTGCTGTTCATGGCGTCGTACCAGGTGATGCGCAGCCCGTGCGGCTCCCCGGCGGCCCGCAGGGCGCGCAGGAACCCCCGCATCAGGGTGGCGAGCGCGCCGTCCCCGCCGTCCGTCTCGGCGTTGACGAACCAGCCGTCGAAGCCGTACGCCCGCGCCACCTCGGCCAGCCGCTCCGCGACGGGATGGCGGCCGTCGGGGTCGCGCCGGACCAGGTCCCGGGTCCAGCGCAGGTCGCCGCCGTAGGCGACGGGCGGCAGGAAGACGGTGCCCAGGACCGGGACCCCGTTGCGGTGGGCGGCGTCGACCACGGGCGCGTTCGGCGCCAGGACCAGGCCCTCTCCGGCCGAACCGCCCCAGAAGACCAGCTCGTCGAGGTACGCCCAGTGCGTCGGGGCGTAGAAGTCGGCGGTCGCCGAGCCCTGGGAGGGGTTCGCCGCCGTGGGCCCGAAGGAGACGAGCGCGGCGATCCGTGCCTGGCCCGCGCGGGCGTCCGCGTTCGCCGGGACCGGAGTGAACCGCGGGGCCAGAGGGACGCTCGCGGTGTTGTGCGCCAGGTCCGGGTCCCCCTGCGGGGTCCAATCCCTGAGGGAGCGCCAGACGATCCCCGGGCCGGGCGCGCCGTCGGGGAGGGAGCCGGGGAACCAGTACGAGGCGTACGGGGCCAGGGTGCCGGGCTCCGGAGCGGGGGCGGCCTGCGCGGGGGCGGCGCCCGGCAGCAGGACGGCGGACGCCCCGGCGGCGGCTCCCAGCGCCAGGACCGTGCGGCGGGACGGCGGTACGGGGACGGCGGTACGGGCCCAGGGGTCGGGGCCGTCTCCGGGCACGGGCACGGGCTCGGGCATCGGGGCTCCTCGGGGCTCGGGCGGCAGGGGGCTGGGCCGGGGCGACGGTTCAGGGCAGGGCAGGGCAAGGCGGGGCGGGCGGGAGTTTGACGACAGGCCCTAGCGGACGTCCTCGACGCGGAGCACCTCCGTGATGCCGCGGGCCGACAGCCGGGCCGGGTCCGCCGCGTGCTCCGCCCGCACCACCGCCGGCCGGGCCCCCTTTCCCGCCAGCACCGCCCAGGCCTCGAAGAACACCCCGCCCGGCGCACACGCCGAGCGGGCCGCACCGGGGGCCAGGGCGAGCGCGGTGGACCGTACGGCCGGGCGGTGCTCCCGTCCCCGCCAGGCCGCGGCGATCCGGGCGACGGCGGCCCCGGCCGGCTTGGCGCGGCGGTCGTTGGCGAGCAGGCCCAGCCCGTACTCCAGCTCCGGGAAGTCCGCCAGGTCCCGGGACACGTCGTGCGAGCACCACCAGGTCACCCCCCACAGGCCGGGGCAGTCCAGCGCCGCCGCCAGGGTGGCCTCGGTGAACTCCGCGGCGTGCTCCGGCGGGACCAGCGGCGCCGGGGCCCCGACCTCCTGGAGCCACACCGGGCGGTCCGGGTCCTCGGCCCAGGCCTTGGACAGCTCGATCAGGTACGCGGCGTGCTGCTCGGTGGCCACCCCGGCGCGGCCGTGGCGCTGCGCGGTGCCGTCGAACACCCAGGAGTGCACGGCGGTGGCCGCGCCCAGCCGGGCCGCCTGCGCGGGGGTGAAGGGGTGCCCGTCGCGGTACCAGACGGCGTCGTACTCGGCGTGCAGGTGGAACCGGCCCGGTGCGCCCTTCTCGCAGGCGGCCAGCATCCGCTCCAGCCAGCGCCCCGCCTGGGCGGCGGTGATCCGGTCGGGTTGGGGGTGGGGCGCGTCGGAGAACTGGTTGACCTCGTTGCCGACGGTCATGCCGAGGAAGTTCGGCCGGTCGGCGAGGGCCGCCGCCAGGGTGCGCAGGTACTCCTCCTGCGCGGCGACCACGTCCGGATCGGTGAAGAGGCCGCGCCGGTGCCAGGTGGTGGTCCAGGCGGGCAGGAAGTCGAAGCTGGACAGGTGCCCCTGGAGGCCGTCCACGTGCACGTCGAGTCCGCGCTCGGCGGCCGCGTCGGCGAGCTCCACGAGCTGTGCGACGGCGCGCGGCCGGATCAGGGTCCGGTTCGGCTGGAACAGCGGCCAGAGCGGGAAGACCCGTACGTGGTCCAGGCCGAGCGCGGCGACCGAGTCGAGGTCGGCCCGGACCTCGTCGAGGTCGAAGTCCAGCCAGTGGTGGAACCAGCCCCGGGCCGGGGTGTAGTTCGCGCCGAAGCGCAGGGTGCGGGGGCGGGCGGCGCGGTCCATGAGGGGTCCCGGAGTTCAGGGGGATTCGCCGGACGCCCACAACCTGCCGGGCCGGTCCGCGTCACGTCAACGGGGCCTGCGGCGGCCGGCGTCCGGATCCCGGCGGCGCGGAACCCGTGCGCTTCGGCCGTTTCGCGGGGCGGGCGGCGGGCCGGGGTCCCGGCCGGAGCCTGTGCGGTCCGGTACGGGCGCGCGTAGCGGCCCCGGCGGGCGAACGGGCAGGCCGGTTCCGGCCGTGCGCCGGACGGGTGCGGCCGGCGGCCGCCGCGGACGACCGGGGCCGGATCGCGCGGGTTCCCTCCGGACAACACACCTGGGGCCGTGCCCGCGGGCCCGCCGTCCGGGACACCGCCGGTTCGGCGAGCCGGCCGGAACCCCGCGGGAGTACGGGCCCGCCACCGGTCGCATACTGGGAAAACCGACCCCTTTGCAGGAGTTCAGGAGCGCCCCCGTGACCACCCCCGCCTCAGCCCTCCCCACCCCGCGCCCGGCCGCGGCGGCCGCTGCCGAGGCCGAGGCCACCGGCCCGGCCGTGGCGATCGACATCGGGGGCACGAAGATCGCCGGGGCGCTGGTCCACCCCGACGGGACGATGACCGCTGCCAACCGCCGCCCGACCCCGCGCGGGACGGACCCGGAGGCGGTCATGGCGGCGGTGACCGAAGTGATCGCCGAACTGTCCGCGGACCCGCTGTGGGAGCGGGCCGTCCGCTGCGGCATCGGCAGCGCCGGCCCCGTCGACACCTCCCGGGGCACGGTCAGCCCGGTCAACATCGGGGCCTGGCGCGGTTTCCCCGTCCGGGAGCGGGTCGCCGCCGAACTGGGCGCGCGGGGCGCCCGCATCCCGGTCGTCCTGGCCGGCGACGGGGTGGCCATGACCGCCGCGGAGCACTGGCTCGGCGCCGCCCGGGGGCACGCGAACGCCCTGTGCATGGTCGTCTCCACCGGGGTCGGCGGCGGGCTGATCCTGGACAACCGGCTCCACGCGGGCCCCACCGGCAACGCCGGCCACATCGGTCACATCAGCGTGGCCTTCGACGGCGACCCCTGTGTCTGCGGCGGCCGCGGCTGCGTCGAGTCCCTCGCCTCCGGCACCGCCATCGCCCGCTGGGCCCTCGCCCAGGGCTGGACCGGCCCCGACCCGACGGCGGCGGGCGTCGCCGCCTCCGCCGCCGCGGGCGACCCGGTCGCGCGGGCCGCCTTCGACCGGGCCGGGCGCGCCCTGGCCGCCGCCATCGCGGCCACCGCCACCCTGGTCGAGACCGACATCGCGGTGATCGGCGGCGGGGTCGCCGCCAGCGGGGAGACCCTCTTCGGGCCGGTCCGGCGGCACCTGGCCTCGTACGCCGCGCTGTCCTTCGTCCGGGACCTCCGGGTCGTCCCCGCCGCCCTCGGCACCCATGCCGGGCTCATCGGCGCCGCGGCCGCCGCGATGATGCTGGCGCCTACGGCTTGACGGAGCGGTAGTACCGCCGGGCGCCCTCGTGCAGGTCCAGCGGATCGGTGTAGATCGCCGTGCGCAGGTCCACCAGCTGCGCCGCGTGCACCTCGTGCCCGATCCGGTCCCGGCTGAGGATCACCGTCCGGGTGAACTGCTCCGTCAGCCGGGCGTCCGTGCCCTCCTTGGTGACCAGCAGGTTCGGCACGGCCAGCGTGGCCACCGACGAGGTGTTGCGGGCCCGCGCGTAGGCGTCCTGCGGCATCACCGCAGCCCGGTAGTACCGCGCCGGGCTGCCGCTGGCCTGGAGCTGCTCCACCAGGTCGCCCAGCTGCACCAGCCGGATGTCGAAGCGCTCCGACAGCTCGCGCACCGCGTTCGTCGGCAGGCCGCCCGACCAGAAGAAGGCGTCGATCCGCCCCGCCTGCAGCTCCTCCGGCATGGTGTCGATGCCGATGGCGACGGGGGTGATGTCGTGGGCGGGGTCCAGTTTGGCCGCCCGCAGCAGCCGGTCCGAGACCAGCCGCACCCCGGAGCCTTCCTGGCCCACCGCGACCCGCTTGCCCCGCAGGTCGCGGGCCGACTGCACCGGCGAACCGGCGGGCACGACCAGCTGGACGTAGTCGTCGTAGAGCCGCGCGCAGCCGCGCAGCTGCTCCGCGCCCGGCTTGCCGTCGGCGCGGTACTTGGCGACCGCGTCCGCCGTCGCGATGGTGAAGTCGGCCTCGCCGGAGGCCACCCGCTGGAGGTTCTGCTGCGAGCCCTCACTGGTCTCCAGCCGGACCTTGACCCCGGGCATGTCCTGCGCGAGGGCCTGCTCCAGCAGCTGCCCGTAGCGGTGGTAGACGCCCGTACGGACGCCCGTGCTGAAGGTGAGCCGCCCCGTGAGCGCGGGCTCCCCGAAGGGCCGCAGCCACCACAGCAGCACCCCGAGCACGGCCAGCACGGCGACCAGCCCCACGAGCAGGCGGCGCGGGCGGACACGGGGTGGTACGAGGGGCATGCCCGCGATCCTCCCACCCGCCCGCCCGTCCTGTCACGGCCCGCCCGGCCCCGCTGCCTCCGCCCCCGGTCCCCCGGAGGGATCAGGAGCGGGCGGCCGCTGCGCCGGACCCCGGTTCCGGCGGGAGGGCCGAGCGGAGCCGGGCCAGCAGAGCGCGGGCCGCCGGGCCGGAGGGGCCGTCCGTGCGCCAGGCGAGGGCCACCCGGCCGCTCAGCTCCGGCCCGGTGATCCGCAGCGCCCGCAGCCCCGGGCCCGCCTGCGCGTGCGCCCCGTCCGGGACCACCGCCACCCCAAGCCCCCGGGCCGCCAGCCGGGCCAGTACCGCCGGCGCGGCCGCCTCGAACTCCACCCGGGGCGTGAAGCCGGCCTCGGCGCAGGCCCGCTCCAGCACCCCGCGCACCCCGGTACCGCGCGGCAGGCCGATCAGCGGCCTCCCCCGCAGCGCGGCCAGCGCGACGGCCCCGTCCACGGCCTCCCCGACGAGGGGGTCGTCGGCCCGTACCGCCGCCACCAGCGGCTCGTCGAGCAGGAGCCGCACCTCGATCCCCGGCGGTGGCTCCCCGGCCAGCCCGACCACCGCCAGGTCGAGGCGCCCCTCCCGCAGCGCGGCCAGCATCCGCTCCGAGGTGTCCTCGGCCAGCGAGATCTCCACCCGCGGGTGTGCGTCGTGGAAGTCGCCGAGCAGCGCCACCAGGTCGAAGGAGTCCATCGCCGCCCCGGCCGCCCCCGTTATCAGCCCGAGCGCCACCCGGCCCCGCACCAGCCCGGCGAACTCGTCGGCCGTCCGCCGGATCCCCTCCACCGCCGCCAGCGCCGCCCGCGCGTGGACCAGTACCGCCTCGCCCGCCTCCGTGGGCGTCACCCGCCGCCCCGACCGGTCCAGGAGCCGCTGCCCCAGCTCCCGCTCCAGCTGCCCTATCTGCGCGCTCACCCCCGGCTGGGACACGTGCAGGCGCCCCGCGGCCCGGGTGAAACCGCCCTCCTCCACGACCGCCACGAAGTACCTCAGCTGCGCCAGTTCCATGGGCGGGATGCTAGATCGCAGGGGAACGCCCCGCTCCGGGCCCCGTGCCGTACGGGGGGACGGGGGGCTCCCCGGCACCGCCTACCCTTGTTGCATGACCAGCAGCAGCGACCGGAGCCCGGCAGTGGTGGACCCCAAGGGAACCTACGAGGTACGCACCTACGGGTGCCAGATGAACGTGCACGACTCCGAGCGACTCTCCGGTCTGCTGGAGGACGCCGGCTACGTCCGGGCCCCCGAGGGCTCCGACGGCGACGCCGACGTGGTCGTCTTCAACACCTGCGCGGTGCGCGAGAACGCCGACAACAAGCTCTACGGCAACCTCGGCCGGCTCGCCCCGATGAAGACCAGGCGCCCCGGCATGCAGATCGCCGTCGGCGGCTGCCTCGCCCAGAAGGACCGCGACACCATCGTCAAGAAGGCCCCCTGGGTCGACGTGGTCTTCGGCACGCACAACATCGGCAAGCTGCCCGTCCTCCTGGAGCGCGCCCGCGTCCAGGAGGAGGCCCAGATCGAGATCGCCGAGTCGCTGGAGGCCTTCCCCTCCACCCTGCCGACCCGCCGCGAGTCCGCCTACGCCGCCTGGGTCTCCATCTCCGTCGGCTGCAACAACACCTGCACCTTCTGCATCGTCCCGGCGCTGCGCGGCAAGGAGGAGGACCGCCGTCCCGGCGACATCCTCGCCGAGGTGGAGGCCCTGGTCGCCGAGGGCGTCTCGGAGATCACCCTGCTCGGCCAGAACGTCAACGCCTACGGCTCCGACCTCGGCGACCGCGAGGCCTTCAGCAAGCTGCTGCGCGCCTGCGGGCAGATCGAGGGCCTGGAGCGGGTCCGCTTCACCTCCCCGCACCCCAAGGACTTCACCGACGACGTCATCGCCGCCATGGCCGAGACCCCGAACGTGATGCCCCAGCTCCACATGCCGCTCCAGTCGGGCTCCGACCCCGTCCTGCGGGCGATGCGCCGGTCCTACCGGCAGGAGCGTTTCCTCGGGATCATCGAGAAGGTCCGCGCCGCCATCCCGCACGCCGCGATCTCCACCGACATCATCGTGGGCTTCCCCGGCGAGACCGAGGAGGACTTCCAGCAGACGATGCACGTGGTCCGCGAGGCCCGCTTCGCCAGCGCCTTCACCTTCCAGTACTCCAAGCGCCCCGGCACCCCGGCCGCCGAGATGGACGGGCAGATCCCCAAGGAGGTCGTCCAGGACCGCTACATGCGCCTGGTCGCCCTTCAGGAGGAGATCTCCTGGGAGGAGAACAAGAAGCAGGTCGGCCGCACCCTGGAGGTCATGGTCGCCGAGGGCGAGGGCCGCAAGGACGGCGCCACCGCCCGCCTGTCCGGCCGCGCCCCCGACAACCGCCTGGTCCACTTCACCAAGCCGGACGAGGAGGTCCGCCCGGGCGACGTGGTGACCGTGGAGATCACCTACGCGGCCCCGCACCACCTGCTGGCCGAGGGCCCCACCACCGCCGTGCGCCGCACCCGCGCCGGCGACGCCTGGGAGAAGCGCAACGCCGCGCCGGCCCAGCCCCAGGGCGTCATGCTCGGCATCCCGACGCTCGGCGTCCCGGCGCCGCTGCCGGCGGCCACCTCGGGCTGCGCGATCGACTGACCCGGGACCCTTCCCGGCACCGGCGCGGTGGCCCACGGGCCGCCGCGCCGGCGCGTCTGGCCCGATCGCGGCGCACCGCCTAGGCTGCGGATCATGCTCGTAGCCGCCGCCGTCTGCCCCGCCCCGCCGCTCCTCGTGCCGGAGGTCGCCGCGGGCGCCGCCGCCGAGCTCGACGAGGCCCGTACCGCCTGCTCCGACGCGCTCGCCGTGCTGGCCGCCTCCCGGCCCGACGTGCTGGTCGTGGTCGGCTCCGCCGACGCCGACCAGCAGGGCCCGTACCCGCAGGGCTCCCGGGGCGGCTTCCACGGCTTCGGCGTCGACGCCGAGGTCCGGCTCGGGGAAGGTGAGGAGGGGCCGCGCCCGCTGCCCGCCTCCCTCGCCGTCGGCGCCTGGCTGCTGGGCCGCGCCCGGTGGGGCGCCGCCCCCGTGGAGGGGCTCGCCGTCGCCGGGTCGCTGGAGTCCGCGCGCTGCCTGGAGACCGGCAGGGAACTCGCCGCCGCCGGCGAGCGGGTCGCGCTGCTGGTCATGGGCGACGGCAGCGCCTGCCGCACGCTGAAGGCCCCGGGCTACCTGGACGACCGCGCCACCGCCTTCGACGCCGCCGCCGGCCGCGCCCTGGGCTCCGCCGACACCGGCGCCCTGGCAGCGCTCGACCCCGTACTCGCCGCCGAGCTCCAGGCGGCCGGGCGGGCGCCCTGGCAGGTCCTGGCGGGCGCCGCCGAGGGAGCGGAGCTCGGCGGGCGGCTGCTGTACGAGGACGCCCCGTACGGGGTCGGCTACTTTGTCGCCGCCTGGTCCTGACGACCGCGTACGCCGGCCCGTGCGGGCATACGGCGAAGGGGCGCGGGACCATCCGGTCCCACGCCCCTTGATCCCGCCGGCGCCCCGCGGGGCGCCCCGCCTCAGGAAGCCGCCGGCGGCGTCGGCCCGCCGGGGGCGTCCTTGTGCGCGACCTTGCCCAAGGCGTCCTTCGCCTTGTCCGTGCCGGTCGTGATCCGGTCGCTGTACTTGCCATGGGTCTTGGAGTCCACGACCTTGGCGACCTTGTCCAGGCCCTCGCCGATCCTGCCCTCGTGCTTCTGCGCGAGGTCGCCGACCTTGTCCTTGGCCGGAGCGAGCTTGGCCTTGAGATTGTCGAGCAGGCCCATGGGTCACCTTCCTGGGGTCCCCCCGGACCGGGCCCGGGGGAGCGGTGGCTACGTACGGGCGCTCTCGCCGGTCTCGCTGTCCGCGGCGGCCTCCGCCGACTGCTGCTTCGGGATCTCCACGGCGGCCTCCGCCGCGGGAGCTCCGGCCGCAGCCGCCTCGGCCTCCCCGGCCCCGTCGGCCGGCTCGGTCTCCGCGGCCGGCGTCTCCGCCGGAGCGGCCTCGGCCGCGACCTGCTCGGTCACGGCCTCGTCCTTACGGCGAAAAATCCGGTCAAAAACGCCCATGTCTACTCCCATAACGTTACTCGTGCGGGTGAAGTTCCGCTGCGGCCGGACCGGCCTCCACCAGATGCGCGCCAGGCGCACGCCGGGCCGGAACCTCTTCAGGGCAACGACCCCGCCCCCACCCCGTCACCTCACCCGATCGGGTACATGACGGTGTCTTGACCGGGGGCTGCGAGACTGTTCCGGTGAGGAATGCAGCCCCCGCCCCGCGGGTCATCGCCGTCGTCGGTCCCACCGCGGCCGGAAAGTCCGACCTGGGCGTCGCCCTGGCCCGCCACTTCGACGGCGAGGTCGTCAACGCCGACTCCATGCAGCTCTACCGGGGGATGGACATCGGCACCGCCAAGCTGACGATGGACGAGCGCGGCGGCGTCCCCCACCACCTCCTCGACATCTGGGACGTCACCGAGACCGCCAGCGTCGCCGAGTACCAGCGCCTCGCCCGCGCCGAGATCGACAAGCTCCTCGCCCAGGGCCGCACCCCCGTCCTCGTCGGTGGGTCCGGCCTCTACGTCCGCGGGGCCCTCGACGCCATGGAGTTCCCCGGCACCGACCCCGAGGTGCGCGCCCGGCTGGAGGAGGAGGCCGCGCTGCGCGGCCCCGGCGCCCTGCACGCCCGCCTCGCCGCCGCCGACCCGGCCGCGGCCGCGGCGATCCTGCCCAGCAACTCCCGGCGCATCGTCCGGGCGCTCGAAGTGATCGAGATCACCGGCAAGCCCTTCACCGCCAACCTGCCCGGCCACGAGTCGGTCTACGACACCGTCCAGATCGGCGTCGACGTGGCCCGCCCCGAGCTCGACGAGCGCATCGCCAGGCGCGTCGACCGCATGTGGGAGGCCGGACTGGTCGACGAGGTCCGCGCCCTGGAGGCGCGGGGCCTGCGCGAGGGCATCACCGCCTCCCGCGCCCTGGGCTACCAGCAGGTACTCGCCGCCCTCGCCGGTGAGTGCACCGAGGACGAGGCCCGGGCCGAGACCGTGCGGGCCACCAAGCGCTTCGCCCGCCGCCAGGACTCCTGGTTCCGCCGCGACCCGCGCGTCCACTGGCTCAGCGGAGCCGCCGCCGACCGCGGGGAACTGCCCCGACTCGCGCAGTCGTTGGTCGAACGAGCGGTCACAGCCTGATCACGTGATGGCATCGGGAAGCCCCGAGCGCCCGTCGCGGGCCCGGGACCGTGCCATCATCAAACTTCTGAACAGTGGCGTGCGGAGTCCGAAGTGGGGAGGGCGCGTGGCTATGGAGGCCGGCCCTCGACGAGACACCGGGCGGGACGACACCGGGCGGGCGGCGGAGCAGCCCCTGCCCGCCGTCCCCGCGCCGGCCGGCGGGCCCGCGGGCCCCGGCGTGCCGGGAGCCCCGGACGGCCCCGACGGGCTCGGCCTGCCCGCCGACCCCGCACGGCTGACCACCGACGGCCCCGACGCCCCCGAGACCGGCGGCGAGGCCGCCGACGGTCCGGCCGTCGAGGTCGAGCTGCGCCCCCAGCGCAGGCTGCGCATCTGGCAGATCGCCCCCATCGTGATGCTCGCCGCCGCCGGCTCCCTGATGTTCGCCTTCCCGCTCGCCTTCGAGTTCGGCGACGGCGGCGCCGTCGTCGCCATGCTCGGCTTCCTCATCAGCTCCTGCGCGGGCGGCTGGGGCATGATGGCCGCCCGCCGCGTCGGCTACTCCTGGCCCGGGCTCCCGCCCCGGGGCAGCGGCCGGCGCCCCGACTGGCGGATCGCCGCGCTGTACGCGCTGGTCGCGCTGGTCGTCGTCGCGCTGGCCGTCTACCGGGTGGCCCGCCTGCGCTGACCGGCGCCGACACCGCGCTGACCGCGCCCTGACCGCATGCCGAACCCACCGGCCGGGGCGGTGCCCCGCTCGGTACCATGGGCTCGTGACGCACACCACCCTCCCCTTCCTCAAGGGCCACGGGACCGAGAACGACTTCGTGATCGTCCCCGACCCGGACAACGCCGTCGACCTGCCGCCCGCCGCCGTCGCCGCCCTGTGCGACCGCCGGGCCGGCATCGGCGCGGACGGTGTGCTGCACGTGGTGCGCTCCGCCGCCCACCCCGAGGCCGCGCACCTGGCCGACGAGGCCGAGTGGTTCATGGACTACCGCAACAGCGACGGCTCCGTCGCCGAGATGTGCGGCAACGGCGTGCGCGTCTTCGCCCGCTACCTCCACCACGCCGGACACGTCGAGCCCGGCGACTTCGCGGTCGCCACCCGCGGCGGCGTCAAGCAGGTCCACCTCGCCAAGACCGGCGACGTCACCGTCTCCATGGGCCACGCCCGGCTCCCCGAGGGCGAGGTCACCGTCTCCGTCGGCGAGCGCTCCTGGCCCGCGCGGAACGTGAACATGGGCAACCCGCACGCCGTCGCGTTCGTCGAGAGCCTCGACCACGCCGGCGACCTGTACAGCCCCCCGCCGTTCAGCCCGGCCTCCGCCTACCCCACCGGGGTCAACGTCGAGTTCGTCGTCGACCGCGGTCCGCGGCACGTCGCCATGCGCGTCCACGAGCGCGGCTCCGGCGAGACCCGCTCCTGCGGCACCGGCGCCTGCGCCGTCGCCGTGGCCGCCATCCGGCGCGACGGCGCCGACCCCGCCGTCACCGGTGAGCCCGTCTCGTACACGGTCGACCTGCCCGGCGGTACCCTCGTCATCACCGAACACCCCGACGGTCGCATCGACATGACCGGACCGGCCGTCATCGTGGCCTCCGGCGAGTTCGACGCGGACTGGCTCACCGAAACGGCCTTCGCCTGAAGATTCCCTCTCATGGGTGATCCGTTTCACGCTGAGCGAGAGGCGGACTGCGCCACGTGGTGGGGTCGGTAATATCAGGCACCGGCCCTGAGGGCTCACCCCATGCCCACCACCGCCGGTCGAAGCCGCCGGAGGTGCCCATGAGTGCAGAGGCCACGAACCCCGAAGCACACGCAGAAGTGCGTCCTGAGCTGCGCAGACGTGGCCGGACGCGGCTCGACCTGCGCCGCCTGGGCCGAGCCGCCCTGCTCGGGCCCGCGTCCCGGGACCGCCTCCCGGACGCCATCGGACACGTAGCAGAAGCGCACCGCGCCCACCACCCGGACGCCGACCTGTCCGTCCTGCGCCGTGCGTACCTCCTCGCGGAGTCCTCGCACCGCGGCCAGATGCGCAAGAGCGGTGAGCCGTACATCACACACCCGCTCGCCGTCACCCTCATCCTGGCCGAACTCGGCGCCGAGACCACCACCCTGACGGCGTCCCTGCTGCACGACACCGTCGAGGACACCGAGGTGACCCTCGATCAGGTCCGCGCCGAGTTCGGCGACGAGGTGGCCTTCATCGTCGACGGGGTCACCAAGGTCGAGAAGATCGACTACGGCGCCGCCGCCGAACCCGAGACCTTCCGCAAGATGCTCGTCGCCACCGGCAACGACGTCCGCGTCATGTCCATCAAACTCGCCGACCGGCTGCACAACATGCGCACCCTCGGCGTGATGCGCCCCGAGAAACAGGCCCGCATCGCCAAGGTCACCCGCGACGTCCTCATCCCGCTCGCCGAACGCCTCGGCGTCCAGGCCCTCAAGACCGAGCTGGAAGACCTCGTCTTCGCGATCCTGCACCCCGAGGAGTACGAGCGCACCCGCGCGCTCATCGCCTCCCACGCCGGGGCGGACGACCCGCTCCTGGCCATCGCCGAGTCCGTGCGCACCGTCCTGCGCGAGGCCGGCATCGCCGCCGAGGTGCTCGTCCGCCCCCGGCACTTCGTCTCCGTCCACCGCATCTCCCGCACCCGCGGCGAGCTGCGCGGCCCGGACTTCGGACGCATCCTCGTCCTCGTCGGCGAGAACGCCGACTGCTACGCCGTCCTCGGCGAACTCCACACCTGCTTCACCCCGGTCATCTCGGAGTTCAAGGACTTCATCGCCGTCCCCAAGTTCAACCTCTACCAGTCCCTGCACACCGCCGTCGCCGTCCCCGAGGGCTACGTCGCCGAAGTCATCGTCCGCACCCGGCAGATGCACCGCGTCGCCGAGGCCGGAGTGGTCGCCCTCGGCAACCCGTACGCCACCGGCGAGGGCGCCGACTGCGAGGGCGTCGACCCCACCCGGCCCGGCTGGCTCTCCCGGCTCCTCGACTGGCAGCAGTCCGCGCCCGACCCCGACACCTTCTGGACCGGCCTGCGCGCCGAACTCGCCCAGGACCGCGAGATCACCGTCTACCGCGCCGACGGCGGCACCCTCGCCCTGCCCGCCGGGGCCAGCTGTATCGACGCCGCCTACGCCCAGCACGGCGAGGCGGCCCACGGCTGTATCGGCGCCCGCGTCAACGGGCGCCTCACCTCCCTCTCCGCCCCGCTCTCCGACGGGGACACCGTCCAGCTGCTGCTCGCCCAGGACGCCTCCTCCGGGCCCGCCGCCGACTGGCTGGAGCACGCCAGGACCCCGGCCGCCCGGATCGCCATCAGCGGCTGGCTCCAGGCCCACCCCGACGGGGCCGTACCCGCCACCGCCGCCCCCCGCGCCCCGCTGTCGGTGCCCGGGCTGCGCGGGGGCGGGGGCAACGCCGTCGCCGACCTCCCCGACGCCCACGTACGCCTCGCCGGCTGCTGCACCCCCGTACCGCCCGACGCGGTCGCCGGGTTCGTGGTCCGGGGCGGGGCCGTCACCGTCCACCGGGTGCACTGCCCGGCCGTCGCCCAGATGCGGTCCCTGGGCCGCACCTCCGTCGCCGTGCACTGGCGGGCCACCGCCGACTGCCGGGTCACCCTGCTCGCCGAATCGTTCGGCCGCCCCCACCTGCTGGCCGACCTGACCGAGGCCATCGCCCGCCAGGGGGTCGAGGTGGTGTCCGCCACCGTCGAGCCGCCCGTGGAACAGCGGGTCCGGCACAGTTACACCCTCCAGCTGCCCGACGCCTCCCTGCTCCCCGGGCTGATGCGGGCGATGCGGGACGTGCCCGGCGTGTACGACGTCGGCCGGGCCTGAGGGAGGGCCGGGGGGCCGGGGGGCCGGGGGCCGGGGGAGTCTCGTTCGGGTGGATGCGTCGCGCGTCGCGCGCGGGCCCGTCGCGGGCGCTGGTAAGCGGTGGTGGATGCAGCTCTCCTCCCCGCGCCTGCGCGCCGCCCTGCTCGCCGCGGCCTCCCTCACCCTCGTCGCCGCCGTGCTGCCCCCGCCGAAGCCGCTCGGCATCGGCGACCGGCTCTTCCCCGAGCTCGGCAACCCCGGGTACGACGTCCTCTCGTACGACCTCTCCCTCACCTACAAGGACAACCGCACCCCCCTCGACGCGGTGACCGCCATCGAAGCCCGGGCCCTGGCCCCGCTGGAGCGGATCAACCTGGACTTCACCCACGGGAAGGTGGCCTCCGCCCAGGTCAACGGCGAACCCGCGCGGTTCGAGAGCGCGGGGGAGGACCTCGTACTGACTCCCGCGCACCCCGTCGCCGCGAACACCCCGCTGCGGATCACGGTCCGGCACACCAGCGACCCGCGCGGCTCGTCCGACGGCGGCTGGGTCACCACCGAGGACGGCCTGGCCATGGCCAACCAGGCCGATGCCGGGCACCGGGTCTTCCCCTGCAACGACCACCCCGCCGACAAGGCGTACTTCACCTTCCGGGTCACCGTCCCCGACGGCTACACGGCCGTGGCCAACGGCCTGCCCGGCGCCCTCCCGGCCGCCCGCGCGGCGGGCGCCACCGAGTGGACCTACCGGACCCTGCACCCGATGGCCACCGAGCTCGCGCAGGTCTCCATCGGCCGCTCCGCCGTCCTGCACCGCACCGGACCCCACGGGCTCCCGCTGCGCGACGTGGTGCCGGCCGCCGACCGGGAGCGGCTGGAGCCCTGGCTGCGCAAGACCGCCGGGCACATCGAGTGGATGGAGCAGCGGGTCGGCCGCTACCCCTTCGAGAACTACGGGGTGTTGATCGCCCGCGCCCGCACCGGCTTCGAGCTGGAGACGCAGACCCTCTCCCTCTTCGAGAACGGGCTGTTCGCCGGGGAGGCCGCGGGCTACCCCGAGTGGTACGTCGAGGCGGTCATGGTCCACGAGCTCGCCCACCAGTGGTTCGGCGACAGCGTCACCCCGCGCACCTGGTCCGACCTGTGGCTCAACGAGGGGCACGCCACCTGGTACGAGGCCCTCTACGCGGACGGGCTCGGCAAGTACTCCCTGGACCGGCGCATGCGCGAGGCCTACCAGCGCTCCGACCAGTGGCGGGCGGCGGGCGGCCCCCCGGCGGCCCCCAAGGCGGCGGCCCCCGGGCAGAAGATCGGCCTGTTCCGGCCGGTGGTCTACGACGGGGCGGCGCTGATCCTCTACGCCCTGCGGGAGGAGATCGGCACCGAGGCCTTCGACCGGGTCGAGCGGCGGTGGGTGGCGGAGCACAAGGACGCCACCGCCGGCACCGAGGACTTCGTACGCCTGGCCTCGCAGGAGGCCGGACGCGACCTCACGGCCTTCCTGCGGCCCTGGCTGTACGGCGAGAAGACCCCGCCCATGCCCGGGCACCCCGACTGGAGCGCCCCGGCGAAGCCGAAGGCGGCCCCGAAGGCGGCCCCGAAGCCCGCGCCCGCTCGGAAAGCGGACGGAAAAACGGTATGACGGCCCGGGAACGGGCATGTCACCATCGACGAGGCCGACGACGGCGCGGTCCGGGGAATCTCCGGACGGGGTCCGACGTTGCACGTGACAGAGTCAGACACGCACGGCGGTACCTTTGGCCCTAGCCGGCGCGCACGCAACCGAATCGACGTAAGGATCCAATGACCTCCTCTTCATCCCCTTCCCAGGACCCGCGGGACGCGCAGGACGTGCACGAACCGCAGCGCTTCACCGAGAGCCTTCGGGCCGATGCCCTGATGGAAGAGGACGTCGCCTGGAGCCACGAGATCGACGGAGACCGGGACGGCGACCAGTTCGACCGCTCCGAGCGCGCGGCCCTGCGCCGCGTGGCCGGTCTCTCCACCGAGCTCGAGGACGTCACCGAGGTCGAGTACCGCCAGCTCCGCCTGGAGCGCGTGGTCCTCGTCGGTGTCTGGACCTCCGGCACGGTGGGTGACGCCGAGAACTCCCTCGCGGAGCTCGCGGCCCTCGCCGAGACGGCGGGCGCCCTCGTCCTCGACGGTGTCATCCAGCGCCGCGACAAGCCCGACCCGGCCACCTTCATCGGTTCCGGCAAGGCCCGCGAGCTGCGCGACATCGTGCTGGAGAGCGGCGCCGACACCGTCGTCTGCGACGGCGAGCTCAGCCCCGGCCAGCTCATCGCCCTGGAAGACGTCGTCAAGGTCAAGGTCGTCGACCGGACCGCCCTCATCCTGGACATCTTCGCCCAGCACGCCAAGTCCCGAGAGGGCAAGGCGCAGGTCGCCCTCGCGCAGATGCAGTACATGCTGCCGCGTCTGCGCGGCTGGGGTCAGTCGCTGTCCCGGCAGATGGGTGGCGGCGGCGGTGGCGGCATGGCCACCCGAGGCCCCGGTGAGACCAAGATCGAGACCGACCGGCGCCGCATCCGCGAGAAGATGGCGAAGATGCGCCGGGAGATCGCCGAGATGAAGACCGGCCGCGACATCAAGCGGCAGGAACGGCGCCGCAACAAGGTGCCCTCGGTCGCCATCGCCGGCTACACCAACGCCGGCAAGTCCTCCCTGCTCAACCGCCTCACGGGCGCGGGCGTCCTGGTGGAGAACGCCCTGTTCGCCACCCTCGACCCGACCGTGCGCCGCGCCGAAACCCCGTCCGGCCGGGTCTACACCCTGGCCGACACCGTGGGCTTCGTCCGGCACCTGCCCCACCACCTCGTCGAGGCCTTCCGCTCCACGATGGAGGAGGTCGGCGACTCCGACCTCATCCTGCACATCGTGGACGGCTCGCACCCGGCGCCCGAGGAGCAGCTGGCGGCGGTCCGCGAGGTCATCCGCGAGGTCGGCGCGGTGAACGTGCCCGAGATCGTGGTGATCAACAAGGCCGACGCCGCGGACCCGCTCGTCCTGCAGCGCCTGCTGCGCATCGAGCGGCACTCCATCGCCGTCTCGGCGCGCACCGGCCAGGGCATCGAGGAACTCCTCGCGCTCATCGACAGCGAGCTGCCCCGGCCCGCCGTCGAGGTGGAGGCCCTGGTGCCGTACACCCGCGGCGGCCTGATCGCCCGGGCGCACGCCGAGGGCGAGGTGATCTCCGAGGAGCACACCCCGGAGGGCACCCTGCTCAAGGCGCGGGTCCACCGGGAGCTCGCGGCGGAACTGGCGCCGTACGTTCCCGCCAAGCGGTAACGCCGTCCCGACACGACCGAGGGCCCTCCGCACACGCGGAGGGCCCTCAGTCGTCGCGCGCCCGCCGGGGGCGGGCGCTCAGCGCTTGAACTTGGCGCTCACCGCGTCGTAGATCCCCTTGGCCTCGGGCCCCAGCTTCGGGCCGGCCAGCCAGCCCGCCTTCGCCGGGCCGATCGAGGTGTTCGAGACCAGCGCCGGCTTGCCGTCGGCGCCCGTCGCGATCCAGCCGCCGCCGGAGGAACCGCCCGTCATCGTGCAGCCGATGCGGTACATCACCGGGTCCTCCTTGTGCAGCGCCAGGCGGCCCGGCTTGTCCGTGCACTGGAAGGCCTTCTGGCCGTCGAAGGGAGCGGCCGCCGGGTAGCCCGTCGCCGTCATGCCCGCGATCTTCGGGACGGCCGGGGCGTTGAACTCCACCGGGAGCGCCGTACCGACCGTCTCCTCCAGCGACTTGCCGCTGCCGCCCTTCTCCGGGGTCACGTGCAGCACCGCGAAGTCGTACGGCGCGCCCGCGCCGCCCGTCGGACCGCCGGTCGCGATCCACTGGTCGGACGTCTGCGCCCAGTCGCTCCACCACACGCCGTACGGGGCCACCTGCTCGCGCGGCGCGCCCTTGAGCTCGGCCGCCGGGCGGCCCGCATTGTTGTAGGACGGGACGAAGGCGATGTTGCGGTACCAGCCGCCGGCCTTGCCCGCGTGCACGCAGTGGCCCGCCGTCCAGACCAGGTTGGACTTGCCGGGGTGGGCGGGGTCCTTCACGACGGTCGCCGAGCACACCATCGAGCCCTCGGGGCCGTCGAAGAAGACCTTGCCGGAGGCCGGGACGGTGGAGTGGTACGGCGCGGCCACGCCCTTGGCCGTCACCGCGGCCGGGGTCGGGTCGGTGACGCCCTGGTCCTTGCCGGCGTCGGGGTCGACGGCCGGGGTCTGCGGCTGCTCCGCGTCACGCATCCGGTCCGGGTCCCAGAGGCCGTCGATGACGGGGTTGACGTAGTCGCCCGCCTCGCGGAGCCAGTCCTGCTTGTTCCAGTTCTTCCACGCGCCCCCCTTCCACTTCTCCAGGTCGAAGCCGTGCTGCTTGAGCTTGTCCTTGAGCTCTTGCGGGATCTTGATCGGGCCGTCCGCGGCGCCGCCGGACGGGAGGGGCGCTGCCACGGTCGGCTTGGCGTCGCCGCCGGCCTCCCCGTCGCCGGGTCCGCAGGCCGCGGCGGTCAGCGCGAGCGCGGCCGCGCAGAGGGCCGCGGTGACCGGTCGGTTCGGTCGCATGTCGTAAATCCCCCAGGTGCTTCGAGGTGTTGGGACGGTGTCGTCCGGAGTGCTTCGGTTCGCTTGCGCAGCACCCCACTATGCCGCCGCCGTTGAAGACGGCGGGCCCCGGGTCGGTGGTTCCGGCCTCCGCCGGCGGGCCGTGAAGGTCCGCTGAAGTTCCTTCAGGAAGCGTCCGGATCCAAGGATCTTCGGCCGACCCGTGATCCGCCGCCGTCGCCGTCGTTGGTACGTACGGGGGAACGGTGCAGCAGCGTGCGTGTGCGAGGCGCCATCCGGAAGAGGAATCCGTGCGGGAGGTCCGACAGTCGTGTCCCTGACCGAGCAGGCCGCAGCCGCGGCACACATCCCGCCCCAGGGCGGCCGGGGGCCGGCCGCGGCCGAAGGCATCCTGCGCAGGCAGGCCCTGAGGGAGTCCGCGGCCCGGACGTACGCGCGCTCCCTGCCGATCGTCCCGGTACGGGCGCGCGGACTGACCATCGAGGGCGCCGACGGGCGGCGCTACCTCGACTGCCTTTCCGGCGCCGGCACCCTCGCCCTCGGGCACAACCACCCCGTCGTGCTGGAGGCCATCCGCGCGGTCCTCGACTCGGGGGCTCCGCTCCACGTGCTCGACCTCGCCACGCCGGTGAAGGACGCCTTCACCACGGAGCTCTTCGCGAACCTGCCGGCCGGGCTGGCCGCCGACGCGCGCGTCCAGTTCTGCGGGCCGGCCGGAACGGACGCCGTCGAGGCCGCGCTGAAGCTGGTCCGGCTCGCCACCGGCCGCTCGGGCCTCCTGGCCTTCGCCGGGGCCTACCACGGCATGACGGCCGGAGCCCTGTCCGCCTCGGGGGGCGCCACCGACGTCCGGGTGACCCGGCTGCCCTATCCGCAGGACCACCGCTGCCCGTTCGGGGTCGGCGGCCCGGAGGGGGCGCGGCTGTCGGCGGCGTGGACCGAGAGCCTGCTCGACGACCCCAAGGGCGGGGTGCCGTCCCCCGCGGGCATGCTCGTGGAACCCGTCCAGGGCGAGGGCGGGGTCCACCCGGCTCCGGACGACTGGCTGCGCCGGATGCGGGAGATCACCGAGGCCCGGGGCATCCCGCTGATCGCGGACGAGGTCCAGACCGGGGTGGGCCGCACCGGGGCCTTCTGGGGCGTCGACCACGCCGGGGTGGTCCCGGACGTGATGGTCCTGTCGAAGGCGATCGGCGGCAGCCTGCCGCTGGCCGTGATCGTCTACCGCTCGGAGCTGGACGTCTGGGAGCCCGGCGCCCATGCCGGAACGTTCCGGGGCAACCAGCTGGCGATGGCCGCCGGCACCGCCACCCTCGCCTACGTCCGCCGCAACGGCCTCGCCGAGCGCGCGGCGGAGCTGGGCGGGCGGATGCTGGCGGCGCTACGCGGGCTGGCGGACGACCAGCCCTGCGTGGGGGACGTACGGGGCCGGGGCCTGATGCTCGGAGTCGAGATCGTCGACCCCGACACGGGAGCCGCGGCCCCCGTCCTCGCCGCCGCCATCCGCCAGGCCTGCCTGGACCGCGGCCTGATCGTCGAACTCGGCGGCCGCCACGGCGCCGTGGTCCGCCTGCTGCCCCCGCTCACCCTGACCGACGAGCAGGCCACAGCCGTCCTGGACCGACTCGCCGACGCCGTCGCGGCCGCCGCCGCCCACTGACCAAGGACCGCCGATGCCCCATCCCGAACACCCCGCCCCCGAGGCCGCGCCCCACCCCACACCCCCGCAGGCGGCCCCCCCGGCGGACGGCACCGCCCCACCCCCACCGGATCGGCCCACCCCGTCCGGGACCTCCGCCCCGGCCCACGCCCGATCCGGCCCCGCACCCACGACCCCGACCCAGCCGGACCGACCGCCGCAGGCCGGCCCCGCCATCGCGGTCCCGGCGGATCAGGCCGTACCAGCCGGGCCCTCCGCCCCGGCACGCGCCTGGTCCGGCCCCGCGGCTACGGCCCCGGCCCAGGCGGACCGGCCGACGGAGGCCGGTCCCGCGGCTCCCGGTCATGCCGGGCCGTCCACCCCCGGGCGGCCGGTGGACCGCCTCGCGGAAGTCGGGCCCGTCTCCCCGGCCAGGGGTTCGGAGGGGCCGCGTGGCGTCGGGGCAGGGGAGAGCACCGGGGTTCCGCACACGGACCAGGGGGCCGGGCCCGTGCTGCCCTGGGGCGAGGCGGGGGCCGGTCAGCCGGTCGTGACTCCGCAGGCGGGCCCGGAGCGTGCGGCCGTGACGTCCGGGGTCGCCGGGCCGCCCCCGGACGGGGCCGGATCGGGCCACGGCATGACCGTTCCCCGGCAGATGGCCGGCACCCCGCGGCCCCGGGCGGGCGGGGCCGGTCCCCTCGGCCCCGAGCCGGCGGTGCTGCCCGATCTGCTGGACCACCCCGACCCGGCCACCGCCGCCGAAGCCGCCACCGTGGAGAACCTGCTCCGCTGCTGGGTCCGCGAGAACGGCATCGGCCGCCCCGACGGGCCCTCCGGAACCCTGCTCCGCATCCCCCTCCCCGCATCCGCCGCCGCGCTTCTCGTCCCCGTCCGGCACTGGTCCGAGGCCGGCTGGCACCGCTTCTCACCGGCCCGCCTCGAAGGCGCCCCCGCCGACGCCCCCGCAGTGGACGCCGTCACCCTGGCCGCCCTGATCGCCCGCGAGGGCAACGGCCGTGGCGCCGACCTCGTCGGCCGGGTCGCCGACTCGGTACGCCGCACCGCCGAGTTCATCGCCGACCGGCGCCACCGCCCCACCGCCCCCGCCCCCATCGCCGGGGACCTCTTCCTCACCGCCGAACAGTCACTCCTCCTCGGCCACCCCCTCCAGCCGGACCCCAAGAGCCGCGAAGGACTCTCCGAGACCGAAGCACACCGCTACTCACCCGAACTCCACGGCTCCTTCCCCCTCCACTGGATCGCGGTCGCGCCGACCGCCGTCGCCACCGACTCCGCCTGGACGGAACGCGGCCGCCCCGTGACCGCCGCCCAGCTCCTCACCCGGCTCGCCCCCGGGCTCCCGCTGCCCGCCGGCACCACCCCCCTTCCCCTGCACCCCTGGCAGGCCCGCGACCTCCTCCAGCGGCCCGCCGTCGCCGCCCTCCGCGACGCGGGACTCCTGACCGACCTGGGCCCGTACGGAGCCCCCTGGTACCCCACCTCCTCCATCCGCACCGTCCACCGCCCCGGCGCACCCGCGATGCTCAAGCTCTCCCTCGGCCTGCGCATCACCAACTCCCGCCGCGAGAACCTCCGCAAGGAACTCCACCGCGGCGTCGAGGTCCACCGGCTGCTCCGCACCGGCCTCGCCGAGCAATGGCAGACCGCCCACCCCGGGTTCGACATCGTCCGCGACCCCGCCTGGGTCGCCGTCGACTCCCCGGACGGCACCCCCGTCCCGGGCCTCGACGCCCTGCTGCGCCACAACCCCTTCCGCTCCGACGACGACGCCGTCTGCGTCGCCGCACTCACCAGCCCCCGCCCGTGGCCCGGCCGGACCACGATGCGCTCCCGGCTCGCCGACACCGTCTCCCGGCTCGCCGCCACCACCGGCCGCCCCACCTCCGCCGTCGCCACCGAGTGGTTCCTGCGCTACCTCGACCAGGTCGTCCTGCCGGTGCTCGCCTTCGACGCGCTCGCCGGGATCGCCCTCGAAGCCCACCAGCAGAACACCCTGGTGCTCCTCGACCAGGCCGGCTGGCCCGTCGGCGGCCGCTTCCGCGACAACCAGGGCTACTACTTCCGCGCGTCCCGGCGCGCCGAACTGGAACACCGGCTCCCCGGCGTCGGCCGCGCCAGCGACACCTTCGTCCCCGACGCCGTCACCGACGAGCGCTTCGCCTACTACCTCGGCATCAACAACGTGCTCGGCCTCATCGGGGCCTTCGGCTCCCAGCGGCTCGCCGACGAGCGCGTACTCCTCGCCGCCTTCCGCCGTTTCCTCGGCAAGGCCGCGGGCCTCGGCCCGCTCCCCGCGCAGCTGCTGGACTCGCCCACCCTCCGCTGCAAGGCGAACCTGCTCACCCGCCTGGGCGGCCTCGACGAGCTCGTGGGCCCCGTCGAAACGCAGTCCGTCTACGTCACCATCGCCAACCCCCTCCACGACTGACGCGCTCCCACCGACACGGAGAAGAGCCCGATGCCCCCAGCCGAGACGACCACCAGCACCGCCACCGGTCCCGCCCACCGCGGTGCGATCCACCACGGGACCGACCCCCACGACACCGGAGAACACCGCTTCGCCGTCGGCCTGTTGCCCCTGCTCGCCGAGGCGGACCTCCTCGACTCACCCGCCGGCTGGGGCGACCTGCCCACACCGGCCGGAGCCTTCCGACTCGAACCGGTACGGCCGGGACGGGACCTCCCGCTCCTCACCCGCTGGATGAACGACCCGGATGTGGACGCCTACTGGGAGCTGGCCGGTGCCTCCGCCGTCACCGCCGCCCACCTGAGGGCCCAGCTCGACGGAGACGGCCGCAGCATCCCCTGCCTCGGCGTGCTCGACGGCATCCCGATGAGCTACTGGGAGATCTACCGGGCCGACCTCGACCCGGTCTCCCGCCACTACCCGGCGCGCCCCCACGACACGGGTATCCACCTGCTGATCGGAGACGGCACGAACCGCGGCCGGGGCCTGGGGACCACGCTGCTGCGCGCCGTCACCGAGCTCATCTTCGACAACCGGCCCCGCTGCACACGGGTCATCGCCGAACCGGACATCCGCAACACCCCCTCCGTATCAGCCTTCCTCACCGCCGGTTTCCGCTACGCCACGGAAATCGAACTCCCCGGGAAGCGTGCCGCTCTGATGATCCGGGAGCGGTCGCTGCGCAATCTCCTCTGATCGCCGCCGCCGACCGCCGATCCGTCCCCAGGCTGTCCCTCACGCCTCTCCCTTCGAAAACTCCCCGCCCCGGCGAGGAGTTCCCGATCCTCGACGAGGAGTCCCGTGCCGCATTTCCCCGCCACCCCCGACTCCGCAGAGCCCCCCGTCCCCCCGTCGCCCCAACACCCCTGCACACCCCCCGAGATCAACCAACCGACCTGGGACTTCGCGGCCCGCCGAATGCTCGCCAAGATGCTCTCCGAGTTCGCGTACGAGGAGATCGTCACCCCCGTCCCCGTCCCCGTCCCCGCGCCGACGGCCGCGGGCGACGCCTGGACCCTGACCCTCGACGACGGCAGCAGCCTCGGCTTCCGCGCCCGCCGCCGCGCCTACGGCAGCTGGCAGGTCGCCCCGGACACCATCACCCTCACCCCGCCGCCCCCCGAGACCGGGCCCCCGACCGCCTTCGGGGACCCGTTCGGCTTCCTCGTCCGCGCCCGCACCCTCCTCGGCCTCGACGGCCCCACCCTCGGCCACCTGGTCCGCGAGCTCAGCGCCACCCTCGCCGCCGACGCCCGCCTCGACCACCACGCCCTCACCGCCGACGTCCTCGCCGACCTGGACCACGCCGCCCTCGAAGGGCACCAGACGGGCCACCCCTGGCTCGTCCCCAACAAGGGCCGCCTCGGATGGTCCGCCGCGGACGCCGCCGCCTGGGCCCCCGAAGCCCGCACCCCCCAGCGCCTGCCCTGGCTCGCCGCGCACACCTCCCTCGCCGAGTACCGCGGCGGCGCCGGCCTGGAGGACCCCGCGCGCCTCTACACGGCCGAACTGGACCCCGTCACCCGGGCCGCCTTCGACCAGGCCCTCCGCGACCGGGGCCTGGACCCCCTCCGCTACCTCTACCTGCCGGTCCACCCCTGGCAGTGGGACGAGGTCGTCCTCCCCCTCTTCGCCCCCGCTCTCGCCTCCGGCGCCCTGGTCCCGCTCCCCGCCGACCCCGACGAACGGCTTCCGCAGCAGTCCGTCCGCACCTTCCTCAACCTCACCCGCCCCGACCGCCACAGCGTCAAACTCCCGCTGTCCGTCTTCAATACCATGGTCTGGCGGGGCCTGCCCGGCGATCTCACCCTGGCCGCCCCGGCCGTGACCGCCTGGATCCACTCCCTGCGCGACGCCGACCCCTTCCTCCGCGACGAATGCGGGGTCATCCTGCTCGGGGAGGTCGCCTCCGTCACCGTCCGCCACCCCGTCTACGACCGGCTCTCCGAGGTCCCCTACCAGTACAAGGAACTCCTCGGAGCCATCTGGCGCGAACCCCTGACCCGCCACCTCGCCCCCGGCGAGCGCGCCCGCACCCTGGCCTCCCTCCTCCACACCGACCCGCGCGGCCGTGCCTTCACCGCCGAGCTCGTCGCCCGCTCCGGCCTGTCGCCCACCGCCTGGCTCCAGCGGCTCTTCGCCGCCCTGCTGCCCCCGCTGCTCCACTTCCTCTACCGCTACGGCACCGTGTTCTCCCCCCACGGGGAGAACGCCGTCGTGATCTTCGACGAGCAGGACGTGCCCGTCCGTCTCGCGATCAAGGACTTCGTGGACGACGTCAACATCAGCCGGACCCCGCTGCCCGAGCAGCGGTCCCTGCCCGACGAGGTACGGGCGGTCCTGCTCGCCGAGCCGCCCGCCTTCCTCACCCAGTTCATCCACTCCGGCCTGTTCATCGGTGTCTTCCGCTACCTCGCCCCCCTCTGCGAGGACCGCCTCGGCGTCCCCGAGGACGACTTCTGGTCCCTCGTACGGGCGGAGATCCTGCGCCACCAGGCGCGCTTCCCCGACCTGAAGGACCGCTTCGAGCTCTTCGACCTGCTCACGGAGCGGATCGACCGGATCTGCCTCAACCGCAACCGGCTCCACGAGGACGGCTACCGCGACCGCCCGGACCGCCCCCACGCCGTCATCCACGGCACCGTGCCCAACCCCCTGCACCGTCCGTGAGGCCGGATCGGTACGCCACTGTCGGCGGCGCCCCGTAGGGTTGGTCCTGCTATGACGAAGCCCTCCCTCCCCGACCTGCTGCACGCCGCCGTCACCGCCGTCGGCGGCTCGGAGCGCCCCGGCCAGGTGGCCATGGCCGAAGCCGTCGCCGAAGCGATCGACGACAACTCCCATCGGCTGATCCAGGCCGGCACCGGCACCGGCAAGTCCCTCGGCTACCTGGTGCCGGCCCTCGCGCACGGCGAGCGCGTCGTCGTGGCCACGGCGACCCTGGCGCTCCAGCGCCAGCTCGTCGAGCGCGACCTGCCGCGCACGGTCGAGGCGCTGCACCCGCAGCTGCGCCGGCGGCCGCAGTTCGCCATGCTCAAGGGCCGGTCGAACTACCTGTGCCTGCACCGGTTGCACGAGGGGGCCCCGCAGGACGAGGAGGAGGGCCTCTTCGACCAGTTCGAGGCGGCCGCGCCCACCAGCAAGCTCGGCAAGGACCTGCTGCGCCTGCGGGACTGGGCGGACGAGACCGAGACCGGGGACCGCGACGACCTGACCCCCGGCGTCTCCGACAAGGCCTGGGGCCAGGTCTCGGTCTCCTCCCGCGAATGCCTGGGCGCCACGAAGTGTGCCTACGGCGCCGAGTGCTTCGCGGAGGCGGCCCGTGAGCGGGCCAAGCTCGCGGACGTGGTCGTCACCAACCACGCGCTGCTCGCGATCGACGCCATCGAGGGCGCCCCCGTCCTGCCGCAGCACGAGGTGCTGATCGTGGACGAGGCCCACGAGCTGGTGTCGCGCGTCACCGGCGTCGCCACCGGCGAGCTCACACCGGGCCAGGTCAACCGGGCCGTGAAGCGTGCCGCCAAGCTGGTCGACGAGAAGACCGCCGACTCCCTGCAGACGGCCTCGGAGACCTTCGAGCGGGTGATGGAGCTGGCGCTTCCCGGCCGCCTGGAGCAGATCCCCGAGGACCTCGGCTACGCGCTTGCCGCCCTGCGCGACTCCGCGCGCAACGTGATCTCCGCGATCGGCGCCACCCGCGACAAGTCCGTGCACGACGAGGACGCCGTCCGCAAGCAGGCCCTGGCCGCGGTGGAGAACGTCCACACCGTGGCCGAGCGGATCATGCTCGGCTCCGAGTACGACGTCGTCTGGTACGAGCGCCACGACCGCTTCGGCGCCACCCTCCGGGTCGCGCCGCTGTCGGTGTCGGGGCTGCTGCGCGAGAAGCTGTTCGAGGACCGCTCGGTGGTCCTCACCTCCGCCACCCTCAAGCTCGGCGGGGACTTCAACGGGGTCGCGGCCTCGCTCGGCCTCTCTCCGGAGGGGGTCGAGGGGGACGGCGTACCGGTCTGGAGCGGTCTGGACGTCGGCTCCCCGTTCGACTACCCCAAGCAGGGCATCCTCTACGTCGCCAAGCACCTGGCCACCCCCGGCCGGGAGGGCACCCGCGGCGACATGATGGACGAGCTGGCGGAGCTCATCGAGGCGGCGGGCGGCCGCACCCTCGGCCTTTTTTCCTCGATGCGCGGCGCCAAGGCGGCCGCGGAGGAACTGCGGGGTCGGATCGACAACCCGATCCTGCTCCAGGGCGAGGAGACGCTGGGCGAGCTGATCAAGTCCTTCGCCGCCGATCCGCGCACCTGTCTGTTCGGGACGCTCTCCCTCTGGCAGGGCGTGGACGTGCCCGGCCCCAGCTGCCAGCTGGTGATCATGGACCGGATCCCGTTCCCGCGGCCCGACGACCCGCTGATGAGCGCGCGCCAGAAGTCCGTCGAGGAGAACGGCGGCAACGGCTTCATGGCGGTCGCCGCCACCCATGCCGCCCTGCTGATGGCCCAGGGCGCCGGCCGGCTCGTACGGGCCTCCGGGGACCGGGGCGTCGTCGCGGTCCTCGACCCCCGTCTGGCGACGGCCCGGTACGGGAGCTTCCTGCGGGCCTCGCTGCCGGACTTCTGGTACACCACGGACCGCAACCAGGTCCGCCGCTCGCTGGCCGCGATCGACGCGAGCGCGCAGGCCGACGGCAAGTAGGGCCGCGCCCGCGCCTCCCGCCCGGGGGGCCCGCATCGCGCGCGCGCATACAACAGCTCCGGGACCGGCGCAGAGGGTCCCGGAGCTGGCTGGGGGGCGAGGGGTCAGACGCGGCGCAGTACCGCGACCACCTTGCCGAGGATGGTCGCCTCGTCGCCGGGGATCGGCTGGTAGGCGGCGTTGTGCGGGAGCAGCCAGACATGGCCGTCCTCCCGCTTGAACCGCTTGACCGTGGCCTCGCCGTCGAGCATCGCGGCGACGATGTCGCCGTTCTCCGCGACCGGCTGACGGCGGACGGTCACCCAGTCGCCGTCGCAGATGGCGGCCTCGATCATCGAGTCGCCGACGACCTTGAGAACGAAGAGTTCGCCGTCGCCGACGAGCTGGCGGGGGAGGGGGAACACGTCCTCGACCGACTCCTCGGCGAGGATCGGGCCGCCGGCCGCGATCCGGCCGACCAGGGGAACGTAGGAGGCGGCGGGCTTGCCGGTGGTGTCCGTGGGCTGCGAGCTGGGCTGGTCCGAGCCGCGGACCTCGTAGGCGCGGGGGCGGTGCGGGTCGCGGCGCAGGAAGCCCTTGCGCTCCAGGGCCATCAGCTGGTGCGCGACGGAGGACGTGCTGGAGAGGCCGACGGCCTGGCCGATCTCACGCATCGACGGCGGGTAGCCGCGGCGCTGCACGGAGTCCCGGATGACCTCGATGACCCTTCGCTGCCGGTCCGTGAGCCCGGAGCTGTCGGCGCGGATGCCTGGAGGTCGCCCTGGCAGCGAGCGTGCGGGGCGTACGGCGGCCTCCGCCTCCGGGTTCTGGCTTGCGTCACTCATGGCATGTACCGGCTCAAGTCGGCTCTGGGAGCGGTTCTGGGCAGTGATGGTGGCACTGTCTGCGGTGGTGGTCACGTCGGCCCCTCTCGAAATGTTCTCCCTAGCTGGACAACGGTAGTTGCTTTCGAAAGGTTGCGCCAAACACACGTTCGAGTGAAAAATCGGGGATCGCCCACCTGGGTTAGAGCGGTGGGTGTATGGCCTGCCGGTGCGGATGGCCGGCCGGAACGGCGATCCCGGGGCGTGTGACGGACCCGTCGTCCGAACGCGGATTCGGAACCGCGTCCGCTGCTTACGGTACCCTTCCCGGTTGGATCGCCACCCCCCGGGTCCGTGCCCAGTGTGGCACCGAAACCCGTGAAATCCGGCCATCGAGCCCCGCGACACGCGTAGGGACGCAAATCCTCCCCAACGCAAGATCTAGTGGTTGGATGAGCGTCGCAACCCACAAGTTGTGGTCCACGGTCTGCTCGAACCTCGGGGATCGCATATGCTTGTGGCTGCTTCACGAGCCCCCGGCAGAGACTCGCTCTCTGTCTCCGAGGGGCTCCGTGGGGTGATTCAGTCGTGCCAAGAGGAGGGTGAGGGAACCATGCACTGCCCCTTCTGCAGGCACCCCGACAGCCGCGTCGTCGACAGCCGCACCACCGACGACGGAACGTCGATCCGCCGACGCCGCCAGTGCCCCGACTGCTCCCGTCGCTTCACGACGGTGGAGACGGCCTCGCTGATGGTGATCAAGCGAAGCGGGGTCACCGAACCCTTCAGCCGCACCAAGGTCATCTCTGGCGTCCGCAAGGCGTGCCAGGGGCGGCCGGTCACCGAGGACGCCCTCGCCAAGCTCGGCCAGCGGGTCGAAGAGGCGGTGCGCGCCACCGGGAGCGCCGAGCTGACCACCCACGACGTGGGGCTGGCCATACTCGGCCCGTTGCAGGAGCTCGACCTGGTCGCGTACCTGCGGTTCGCGTCCGTGTACAAAGCTTTCGACACCCTTGAAGACTTCGAGACCGCCATCGCGGAACTTCGCGAGCCGCGGCCTCATCCCCATGAGTGCGAGCCCGGAGGGACCCCCCCGGTCGTCCCCGTGCCCGCCTCCGCCGCCGACTGACCGGGCGGGGCCGCAGCGCAGTGCGGCCCGGTTCGGCCGGCAGGGCGAGATTCGTAGATACAGGACACAGCATTGTGCCGCGGAATATCGCTGGCACTTTAGGGCGTTTTTGCCCGCATATGGGAGGCAGGCGGCATGACAGAGACGGCGAGCAGCTCGGCACGTGGTTCCCGCACCAAGGGGACCAAGGCCGCCAAGGGCGGCCTGCGGATCGAGCGCATCCACACCACCCCCGGCATGCACCCGTACGACGAGGTGAACTGGGAGCTCCGTGACGTCGTCATGACGAACTGGCGCGACGGCTCGGTCAACTTCGAGCAGCGCGGCGTCGAGTTCCCCGACTTCTGGTCGGTGAACGCGGTCAACATCGTCACCAGCAAGTACTTCCGCGGCGCCGTCGGCACGCCGCAGCGCGAGACCGGCCTCAAGCAGCTCATCGACCGCATCGTGAAGACGTACACGAAGGCCGGCGAGGACTACGACTACTTCGCGTCCCCCGCCGACGCGGAGATCTTCGAGCACGAGCTGACCTACGCCCTCCTGCACCAGATCTTCAGCTTCAACTCCCCGGTGTGGTTCAACGTCGGCACGCCCCAGCCGCAGCAGGTCTCGGCCTGCTTCATCCTGTCCGTCGACGACTCCATGGAGTCGATCCTCGACTGGTACAAGGAAGAGGGCATGATCTTCAAGGGCGGCTCCGGCGCCGGCCTGAACCTCTCCCGCATCCGCTCCTCCAAGGAGCTCCTCTCCTCCGGCGGCAACGCCTCCGGCCCCGTCTCCTTCATGCGCGGCGCCGACGCGTCCGCCGGAACGATCAAGTCGGGCGGCGCCACCCGCCGCGCGGCCAAGATGGTCGTCCTGGACGTGGACCACCCGGACGTCGAGGACTTCATCGCCACCAAGGTGAAGGAGGAGGAGAAGATCCGCGCCCTGCGTGACGCGGGCTTCGACATGGACCTGGGCGGCGACGACATCACGTCCGTCCAGTACCAGAACGCCAACAACTCCGTCCGCGTGAACGACGAGTTCATGACGGCCGTCGAGAACGGCACCGAGTTCGGCCTGCGCGCCCGCATGACCGGCGAGGTCATCGAGAAGGTCGACGCCAAGGCCCTCTTCCGCAAGCTCGCCGAGGCCGCGTGGGCCTGCGCCGACCCGGGCATCCAGTACGACGGTGTGATCAACAACTGGCACACCTGCCCCGAGTCCGGCCGCATCACCGCGTCCAACCCCTGCAGCGAGTACATGCACCTGGACAACACGTCCTGCAACCTCGCCTCGCTGAACCTGATGAAGTTCCTCAACGACGACGCCAAGGGCAACCAGTCCTTCGACGCCGAGCGCTTCGCCAAGGTCGTCGAGCTCGTCATCACCGCGATGGACATCTCCATCTGCTTCGCCGACTTCCCGACGCAGAAGATCGGCGAGAACACCCGCGCCTTCCGTCAGCTGGGCATCGGCTACGCCAACCTCGGCGCCCTGCTGATGGCCACCGGCCACGCGTACGACTCGGACGGCGGCCGTACCCTCGCCGCCTCGATCACCTCCCTGATGACCGGCACCGCGTACAAGCGCTCCGCCGAGCTGGCCGCCATCGTCGGCCCGTACGACGGCTACGCCCGCAACGCCGACTCGCACAAGCGCGTCATGAAGCAGCACGCCGACGCCAACGCCGTCGCGCCGCGCACCGACGACCTGGACAACGCGATCTGGGCCGCGGCCACCGAGGCCTGGCAGGACGTCCTGCGCCTCGGCGAGAAGAACGGCTTCCGCAACGCCCAGGCCTCCGTCCTCGCGCCGACCGGCACCATCGGTCTCGCGATGTCCTGCGACACCACCGGTGTCGAGCCGGACCTGGCCCTGGTCAAGTTCAAGAAGCTCGTCGGCGGCGGCTCGATGCAGATCGTCAACGGCACCGTCCCGCAGGCCCTGCGCCGCCTGGGTTACCAGGAGGAGCAGATCGAGGCGATCGTCACGCACATCGCCGAGCACGGCAACGTGGTCGACGCCCCCGGCCTGAAGACCGAGCACTACGAGGTCTTCGACTGCGCCATGGGCGAGCGCTCCATCTCCCCGATGGGCCACGTCCGCATGATGGCCGCGATCCAGCCCTGGATCTCCGGCGCGATCTCCAAGACGGTCAACATGCCGGAGACGGCGACCGTCGAGGAGATCGAGGAGATCTACTTCGAGGCGTGGAAGCTGGGCGTCAAGGCGCTCGCGATCTACCGCGACAACTGCAAGGTCGGCCAGCCCCTCTCCGCCAAGAAGAAGGAAGAGGAGAAGGCCGAGGTCACCGAGAAGGCCGAGGAGACCATCCGCACCGCGGTCGAGAAGGTCATCGAGTACCGCCCGGTCCGCAAGCGCCTGCCCAAGGGCCGCCCGGGGATCACCACCTCCTTCACGGTCGGTGGCGCCGAGGGTTACATGACGGCCAACTCCTACCCGGACGACGGCCTGGGCGAGGTCTTCCTGAAGATGTCCAAGCAGGGTTCGACCCTCGCGGGCATGATGGACGCCTTCTCGATCGCCGTCTCGGTCGGTCTTCAGTACGGCGTCCCGCTGGAGACGTACGTCGCGAAGTTCACCAACATGCGCTTCGAGCCGGCCGGCATGACGGACGACCCGGACGTGCGGATGGCGCAGTCGATCGTCGACTACATCTTCCGCCGCGTGGCGCTGGACTTCCTGCCCTTCGAGACCCGCTCGGCCCTCGGCATCCACTCCGCCGAGGAGCGTCAGCGCCACCTGGACACCGGCTCCTACGAGCCGCTCGACGACGAGGAGCTCGACACCGAGTCCCTCGCCCAGTCGGCGCCGGTCGCCCCCGTGGCCAAGCCGGTGGCGGTCGTCCAGGTCCCGGCCCCGAAGACGGCGCACAGCAACGCCGAGCTGGTCGAGATGCAGATGGGCGTCTCCGCCGACGCCCCGCTGTGCTTCTCCTGCGGTACGAAGATGCAGCGCGCCGGCTCCTGCTACATCTGCGAGGGCTGCGGCTCCACCAGCGGCTGCAGCTGACGGCTGACCACTAGCGCCCCGTGAAGAGGGCGCCGGCCTCCGGGTCGGCGCCCTCTTCGGCGTTCCCGGCGCGACGGGCGCATACGGCTGGCGCGGCGGGCCGGACGCGGTGATCATGGGGCGGGGCCCGCGGGCGTCGGGGGCCCGGGACGTCACGGCGGGGGAGCGGGATGGGCATGTGGAACGCTGACGAGCTGGACCTGGACGCGTACCTGGCCCGGATCGGACTCGGGCGCGAGGCCCGGGAACTCAGGCCGGACCTGCGGACGTTGTACGAGGTGCAGCGCGCCCACACCGCCGCCATCCCCTTCGAGACCCTGGACGTCCTGCTCGGCCGCCCCGTCGGGCTGGAGATCAAGGCCCTGGAGGACAAGCTCGTGCACGGCCGCCGCGGCGGCTACTGCTACGAGCAGAACTCGCTGCTGGCCGCCGCCCTGGAGCGGATCGGCTTCGAGGTCACCGGGCGCGGCGCCCGCAACCGCACCCGCGCGGACGCCGTGACGCCGGTGACGCACGCGGTCCTCGTGGTCACCGTCGACGGCGAGCCGTGGCTCTGTGACGCCGGCTTCGGCTACCAGGGGCCGCGCGAACCCGTTCCGCTCGCACGGCCCGGGGCCGAGGTGCGCCAGGGGCCGTGGACGTTCGCCGTCCACGAGGAGGAGCACGGGGTCCTCGTCCTGCGCATCCTCCGCGGCGATGCGTGGCGGGACCTGTACTCCTTCTCCCCGCAGCACTACCTGCCCGTCGACTACGTCGTCCTGAACCACTACAGCTCCAGCCACCCCCGGTCCTCCTTCATCGGGAAGACCATCGTGCAGCTCCCGGGCGACGCCGTCCGCGCGACCCTCGTGGACCGTGAGCTGATGCGTCTGTACCCCGACGGGACGACCGAGCGGGAGCCCGTCGCCCCCGACGGGCTGGTCGCCCTGCTCGACCGGGAGTTCGGCCTTCGCCTGCCCGAGCGGGATGCAGCCGAACTGGTACGGATCCACCGCCGCGAGTACTGACCGGGGCCGGGTCCGGGCCCGTACGATGGCGCGGTGCTGGTCAAGTGGATTCGCTGCACGGTGACGGACCGACGCGGGTTCGAGCGCGGGCAGCGCAAGTGGGCGGGGCTGCCCGGCGAACCCGGCTTCCGGGGGCAGGGCGGCGGCTGGAGCAGAGGCCGGCAGGGGGTCGCGCACGTCTTCGCGTTCTGGGAGAGCCGCGCCTTCTACGACTCCTTCATGGCCCGCTCGCACGACAGACTGGCGGCCGCGCAGACCGGTACCTACACCGACGCACGGGTCACGCTCTTCGAGTACCGCTTCGACGTGAAGACCGGCTTCGAGCCGCGCTTCAGCGACGCCGAC
The DNA here is from genome assembly GCF_055580265.1 of Streptomyces sp. NPDC032091. Taxonomy (NCBI): domain Bacteria; kingdom Bacillati; phylum Actinomycetota; class Actinomycetes; order Kitasatosporales; family Streptomycetaceae; genus Streptomyces; species Streptomyces sp. NPDC032091. The sequence goes on from NZ_JBVILR010000011.1 coordinate 80,298, forward strand.
GTGGTCCGGGTCGCGCACACCCGCGTCCGGGAGGGCCGCGTGGAGCACTTCGCGCTGATGCAGGAGAAGGTCTGGAACCCCGCCATGGCCGGATCGCCCGGGATGATCCGCGGGCTCTTCGGTGAGGCGCCGGGACGGGAGTTCCTGGTGCTGTCCATGTGGCGCGCCGCCGCCGAACACGGCAAGTACCGGCAGGAGCGCGTGGAGCGTCTCTCGCTGCGCGCCCAGACCGAGGCCGACGTCGAGGCGCTCACGGGGGACGTCGTGGACCTCGAACCCAGCTGGACGGTATGACCGTATGACGAACCGCTGCCCGTGACCGGCGTGCCCGGGGCGTACGCGCCCCGGGGGCCGCATAGGGTCGGGGACATGGTTCGACCACGGCGCATCGTCCTCGTCCGGCACGGGGAATCGGAGGGAAACATCGATGACACGGTGTACGAGCGCGAGCCCGACCACGCCCTGCGCCTGACCCGTGCCGGCCGCGAGCAGGCCGCCGAGGCCGGGGTCCGGCTGCGCGAGCTCTTCGGCGAGGAGCACATCAGCGCGTACGTCTCCCCGTACCGCCGGACCCTCCAGACCTTCCGCGAGCTGCGCCTGGACCCCGCACGGGTGCGGATGCGCGAGGAGCCCCGGCTGCGCGAGCAGGACTGGGGGAACTGGCAGGACCGCGACGACGTCAAGCTCCAGAAGGCCTACCGCGACGCCTACGGGCACTTCTTCTACCGCTTCGCCCAGGGCGAGTCGGGCGCCGACGTCTACGACCGGGTCGGCTCCTTCCTGGAGAGCCTCTACCGCAGCTTCGAAGCGCCGGACCACCCCGAGAACGTGCTGCTGGTGACGCACGGGCTGACGATGCGCCTGTTCTGCATGCGCTGGTTCCACTGGTCGGTGGCCGAGTTCGAGGCCCTGTCCAACCCGGGCAACGGCGAATTCCGGGTGCTGATGCTCGGTCCTGACGGCCGGTACCGGATGGACCGCCCGTTTGAGCGGTGGACCACACCCGAGCCTTATGACCTGGACGGCTAAAGTGGCGCGCGATGACCGCTGATTCCGCTTCCGAACGGCGCTACGCACGCGCCCTGTCCAGCCTCCGTGGGCTGGCCCTGGGGGACGCCCTGGGCTCCCAGTACTTCGTCCCCGTGAACTACCCGCTGCTCAAGCGGCGCGAGCTGCCGGCCGGCGGCGGGCCGTGGCAGTGGACCGACGACACCGAGATGGCCTGCTCGGTGGTGGCCGTGCTCGCCGCGCACGGGCGCATCGACCAGGACGCGCTGGCCGCCTCGTTCGCCGAGCACCACGACTTCGACCGGGGCTACGGTCCCGCCGTGAACCGGATGCTGCGCCTGGTCCGCGAGGGCGAGGACTGGCGCACCCTGGCCGCCGAGCTCTTCAACGGGCAGGGCTCCTGGGGCAACGGCGCGGCGATGCGGATCGCACCGCTGGGCGCCTGGTACGCCGAGGACCCCGAGCAGGCCACCCATCAGGCGGAGATCTCCGCCTACACCACCCACCAGCACCGCGAGGCGGTGTGCGGGGCGATGGCCGTCGCCGCCGCGGCCGCGCTGGCGGCGGCCCCCGCCGGCACGCCGACCGCCGAGGAACTGCTCGACGGGGTGATCGCCCTGGTGCCGCGCAGCGCCGTGGGCGCCGGGGTGCGCCGGGCGCGGGACATGCTGGACTACGGCGACGCCAACACCGTCGCGGCCGTCCTGGGCTGCGGCCGGCGCACGAGCGCCCACGACACGGTGCCCTTCGCCCTGTGGTCGGCGGCGCGGGCGCTGGACGACTTCGAGCGGGCCTTCTGGACCACCGCGCAGGTCGGCGGGGACGTGGACACCACCTGCGCGATCGTCGGCGGGATCCTGGGCGGCCGCGGGGACGCCGCGCTGCCGCAGGACTGGCTGGGCCGCACGGAGGCCCTCCCGGCCTGGCTGCCGGAGACGCCCGCCTAGCCCGGGAGCGCGGCAGGCAATGCCGTGCCGGCGCCGTGCGCGGCACTTCACGAATGCGACCGCGTGGGAGGCGACCCCTGCCGTGAGGTCGTACGGGAGGGGTCGCGCCGACCGGTGAGCCGGGCGTTCCGAATGTCGTTACCGACGGGAACCGCTGGTGCGGTATCGATCCGGACGCCACGAATCCGCTGATGGTCCGGATGACCCCCATCCTTCCGCCGCTCCCCGTCACGATGTGCGGTAGCGAAGGAGTGGGGCGGGGGGCGTCGGGTGCGCGCCGTTGCCGCGGGCCGGGGTGTGCAGGCGGCCCGGGGCGGCGTAACCTTGCTGGCGCCATGCCGTACGAAGCACCCACCCACACCGTCGAGCGCTCCCTCCGTGCAACCACCGGCGCCAAGGTCATCGCCGGGGTCGACGAGGTCGGACGAGGGGCCTGGGCCGGTCCCGTCACCGTCTGCGCGGCGGTCACCGGCCTGCGCCGGCCGCCCGAGGGGCTCACCGACTCCAAACTGCTCACGCCCAGGCGACGCGACGAACTCTTCGACGTCCTCCAGGGCTGGGTCACCGCCCACGCCCTGGGACACGCCTCCCCGGAGGAGATCGACGAGCTGGGGATGACGGCCGCGCTGCGGCTCGCGGCGGTGCGCGCGCTGGACGCCCTGCCGGTGCGCCCCGACGCGGTGATCCTCGACGGCAAGCACGACTACCTCGGCCGCCCCTGGCAGGTCCGCACGGTGATCAAGGGCGACCAGTCGTGCGTCGCCGTCGCCGCCGCCTCGGTGATCGCCAAGGTGCAGCGCGACCGGATGATGGCCGCCCTGGGCGAACCGGGCGACGGTACGGCGGACTTCGCCTTCGCCGCCAACGCCGGCTACCCCTCACCCGTGCACCGCGCGGCCCTGGAGGAGCGCGGGCCGACCGTGTACCACCGGCTCTCGTGGTCGTACCTCGACGGGCTGCCCCAGTGGCGGCACTTGAAGAAGGTGCGCCGCAGCGAGGAAGCCATGGAGCTGGAAAACGGAGGCCAACTCGGCTTCGATTTCTGATCGCACCCACGTGCCACCCACCGGTACGTTTCGTACCGGTGTTTGATAGACATCAACTCATGCCTCTCACCCCCGCCATCGAGGAGCCTCAGATTCACGAGAGTGCCCAGGGTCCCCGCGTCACGCCGGCCGCGAGCCGTACCGCGCAGACCCCCCGCCCCGTACCTGGTCCGCGTCCCGTCGCCGTGCCCCGGCCCGGACGCCCCGGTCCCGTCCCCCCCGCCCCGTCCGCACAGCGTGCGGCGCAGGCCGGCCCCGGACCCGTTCCCGCAGCCCCCGCCGCACCGTCCGTCTCGGCCGCGGTGCCGCAGGTCCAGCTGATCCCGGCCTCCGCCGAGGGCGCGCTGGACGCGGCCGAGGAGGCCGTGGACCTGCTGCTCGACACCGGGCGCGCGCCCGGCGACATCCTGGTGATCACCACCGGCGACCCGCACCCGTGGGCCGCGCACGAGCTGTCCTTCGGCGAGGCCTCCTACTGGGCCCAGCACGACGCCGGGGACGACGTCTTCTACGCGGACGCGGCGCAGGTGCAGCGCGCCGCCGGGCGTCCTGTCGTGGTCTTCGCGGCCAACGGCGGACCGGCCGGTACGACCGCGGAGGCACTGCCGGTCGCGCTCGCGCGGGCGGGTGCGCTGCTCGTCGTCTGCGGCGACGCGGAGCAGATCAACTCCGTGCTGGGCGCGGGCGTCTGACGCCCCGTGTCCCGCACGGGCGAGGGGCGGGGCGGGCCGGCCGCCGGCCCCGCTGAGGTCCGGGGCCCGAGCAGCCGTACCGCCCTTCCGGGGGAGTACGGCCGTGCGGGCCTGGGCCGCGTCCCGCGCAGCGGGCGCGACCGCGGGCCGGACGCCGTCTAGCGGGCGGCCGCCCGGCGCAGGGGCTCGAACGCGCCCCCGGCGGTGCTCAGGGGCAGCGTGGCCATCTCGGTCAGGGAGCCGAGGCGCTCCGGCCGGGAGTCCGAGCTCGGGTGCCGACCGCCCCGGCCCTCGCCGAGTACCTGCCAGCCCCCGCGGGTCAGCGTGATGTACGCCCCGCAGCGCAGCCCGTGCAGGGTGCAGGCGTCCCGCAGGCCCCACATCCAGGCACCGTCCTCCTCGGTCCACCGCTCGTCGCCGTCACGGCAGTACAGCAGCACCGCCGTGCGGACCGGGGTCCGCCGCCGCAGGTCGTGCGGGATGACCCGGCGCAGCCGGGACAGCAGGGCGTTGCGGTACTCCCAGCCGTCCGCCGAGACCGAGCGCTGCGTGAACGAGGCGCTGGCGACGAGGCGTTCCTCGGGACCGAGCACGGCTATGACGGCGGTCGACGGCTCCGGGCTGTGCCGGGAGTGCAGACCACTGACCACCTCACGCGGGTTGCGCAGCAGGGGGACCCCCGCGGCCGTCCATTCGGAGGGTTCGAGCAGTCGGCCGTGCCGACTGGCGCCACCGGTGGCCGTTGTCAGGGACGCGGTCGCGGGCGGGGCGAATCCGAAGGTCACGGTCCTCCCTTCGGGTACACGCCCGCGAGCGGGCACGGCTGAGGTGTGGGCGCGCCGCAGCGCGGCCCAGGAGAGTGCCGACGAGCCGAGCGGGAGCACTCCCGATTCTCGCGTGGCCCGCGACGGTGGGGCAATGAGCATTTGAGGACGCCGACCGGAATTCGCCGGTATGCCGTTCATATCCTTGCCCCGCCACGCCGGGGATGACTCATTCCGCTACGGCTGGAGCGCGAGCACCAGCGGAAACACCCCTCTCGCCCCCGTTCGCCGCAGCAGCCGGGCGGCCACTGCGAGGGTCCAGCCGCTCTCCGCGCGGTCGTCGACGAGGAACACCGGACCGGGGACCTCGGACAGGCTCGCCGCAAGGTCTGGCGGCACGGTCAAGGCCTGGTGGAGCCCCCGGACCCGTTGCGCGCTGTTGGAGGACGGCAGTCCGAACTCCGGGACCCGGTCGGTGTACTCCAGGGTTCCGAGCAGTGGAATCCGACCGACCTCGGCGATCCGCGCGGCCAGCGAGCCGACGAGCTGCGGCCGGCTGCGCGAGGGCAGCGCGACCACGCCGACGGGCCGGGCGGGGGCGTCCTCGGCGCCCGAGGCCCAGCCGCCCGGCCCCCGGGCCCAGTCGGCCAGGACGGCGACCACGGCCTGTGCCACATCGTCCGGAACCGGCTGGTCCGGGGCCTGGGGGGCGAGAATCGGGCGCAGCCGGTTGCCCCAGCCGATGTCGGACAACCGGCCCAGCGCCCGGCCGGCCGCGGCCTGTTCCCCGGCCGGGATCCGGCCCTTGAGGTCGACTCCCACCGCCGCGAGGCCGGTCGGCCACATGCGGCGCGGTTCCAGCTCCACCCCGGGGCGGCCGAGTTCCCCCCGGGCGGTGTCCAGCGAGGAGGAGGAGACCGCCGCGGTGAAGCGGGCGCCGGCGCAGTTGTCGCAGCGGCCGCAGGGCGCGGCCTCCTCGTCGTCGAGCTGGCGGCGCAGGAACTCCATCCGGCATCCGGCGGAGGCCGCGTAGTCGCGCATCGCCTGCTGTTCGGCGGCCCGCTGCCGGGCCACCCACGCGTACCGCTCGGCGTCGTAGGTCCAGGGTTCGCCGGTGGCGGTCCAGCCGCCCTTCACCCGGTGCACCGCGCCGTCCACGTCGAGCACCTTGAGCATCGTCTCCAGCCGGGTGCGCCGCAGGTCCACCAGGGGCTCCAGGGCGGGCAGCGACAGCGGGCGGCCGGCCTGTGCCAGGACGTCCAGGGTGCGGCGCACCTGCTCCTCCGGAGGAAAGGCCACCGAGGCGAAGTACTGCCAGATCGCCTCGTCCTCGCGGCCCGGGAGCAACAGGACCTCGGCGTGCTCGACGCCACGGCCGGCACGGCCGACCTGCTGGTAGTAGGCGATGGGGGAGGAGGGCGAGCCCAGGTGCACCACGAAGCCCAGGTCGGGCTTGTCGAAGCCCATGCCGAGGGCGGAGGTGGCGACGAGGGCCTTGACGCGGTTCGCCTGGAGGTCGTTCTCCGCCTGTTCGCGGTCGGCGTTCTCCGTCTTGCCCGTGTACGAGGAGACCGTGTGCCCCCGGTGGCGCAGGTAGGCGGTGACCTCCTCGGCGGCGGCCACCGTCAGGGTGTAGATGATCCCGGAGCCGGGCAGGTCGCCGAGGTGGTCGGCGAGCCAGGCCAGGCGGTGCGCGGCGTCGGGCAGGGTCAGGACGGCCAGGCTCAGGCTCTCCCGGTCCAGGGGGCCGCGCAGCACCAGGGCGTCCGTACCGGCCCCGGTGCCGAGCTGTTCCGCGACGTCGGCCGTCACGCGGGCGTTGGCGGTGGCGGTGGTCGCCAGGACCGGGACGCCCGGAGGCAGATCGGCCAGCATGGTGCGCAGCCGGCGGTAGTCGGGGCGGAAGTCGTGTCCCCAGTCGGAGATGCAGTGGGCCTCGTCGACCACGAGCAGCCCGGTCGCGGCGGACAGCTTGGGCAGTACCTGGTCGCGGAACTCGGGGTTGTTGAGGCGTTCGGGACTGACGAGGAGGACGTCGACCGTGCCCGCGGCGACCTCGGCCTGGATGCCCTCCCACTCCTCGGGGTTGGCGGAGTTGATGGTGCGCGCGTGTATGCCGGCGCGGGCGGCGGCCTCGACCTGGTTGCGCATCAGCGCGAGCAGCGGGGAGACGATCACCGTCGGGCCGGCGCCGCCCGCCCGCAGCAGGGAGGTGGCCACGAAGTAGACCGCGGACTTCCCCCAGCCCGTGCGTTGGACGACCAGGGCCCGCCGCTTGTGCGCGACGAGCGCCTCGATCGCCCGCCACTGGTCCTCGCGCAGCCGTGCGGTGCCCGTGGGGTCGCCCACGAGGCGGGCGAGTACGGAATCGGCGGAGGACCTCAGGTCTGCGTTCATGCCCCCATGCAACCCGATGCCTCCGACATCGCGCCAATGCGCACCCCACCCTGTGGATGTTGAAGCCTCTACGAGTTATCCACAGGGGTTTCCGGATCGGATCACGCACGGGACCTTCGAGGCATGACGACGAACCACGAATCCAGCAAGCCGTCCGGCCGGCCGTCCATCAGCCCCGCCGGAGGTCCCTCCGCACCCCAGATCACCCTGCGCAGCCCGGCCGAACTGGCCGACGCGCTGCCCTACATGCTCGGCTTCCACCCCACCGACTCCCTCGTCCTCGCCGCCGTCCACGGCGCGTGCGGCCGCTTCGGCGGCAGGCTCCGCGTGGGGATCCCCACCTCACCGGCCGAGTGGGAGGACACCGCCCGCCAGGTCGCCGAATGCCTGATCAAGGGCAGCGAACGGCGCGGGGACAAGCCCGACGGAATCGTGGTCTTCCTCTGCCAGGACCCGGCCGGCGGGGAGAGCGGGCAGCGGGTCATGACCCGGCTGCGGCCGCTCGCCCAGCGGCTCCGGACCGCCTGCGGCGATCTGGACGTCCCGGTCCTGGAGGCCCTGTGCCTCTCCGCCGGCCGCTACTGGTCGTACGTCTGCCCCGAGGCCGACTGCTGCCCCGCCGAGGGAACCCCGCTGGCCCGGCCCGGCACGTCGGTGATGGCCGCGGCCGCCACCTTCGCCGGGCTCCAGGTCCGCGGTTCCCTGAAGGACATCGAGAAGCGGATGACACCGCTCGGCGGAGCCTGGGCCGCCGAACAGGAGGAGGCCCTGGAGCGGGCCGCCGTGTCCCTCGTACCGAGGATCCTCGACGGGGAGACCCGCGAGGAGGTCGGCGCGCAGACCCTCGGCCTGGCCCGCACCCTCATGCGGCGGCTGACCCTCGCCCCGCCCGCCGAGGGCGGGCCCCGCGCGGACGACTGGGACGACGCCCTGCTCGGCCACGACGAGGCCGCCGCCGTGATCCTCGGGCTCCAGGACCGGGAGATCCGCGACATCGCCGCCGAGTGGATGGAGGGCGACGAGGCCGCGCCCGCCCTGCGGCTCTGGCGGGCCCTGGCCCGGCGCTGCGTCGGCGCCTACGGGGAACACGCGGCGGCCCCGCTCACCCTCGCCGGCTGGGTCTCCTGGTCCAGCGGGGACGAGCCGACCGCACGGATCGCCCTCGGCCTGGCCCTCCAGGCGGACGCCGAATACCGCTTCGCCCAACTGCTCCACCACGCCTGCAACGAGGGCATCGACCCCGAGGGGCTGCGGCAGTGCCTGCGGGAGGAGCGCAGGCGCCGCGAGCCCCGCCGCAGGCGGACCGCCGCCACCACCCGCCCGCCCGGCCGCCGGAGCGGACAGCGCCGCCGCTCCTCCCGCCGCACCGAGGGGAGCGGGCAGTGAACGCCCCTCAGGGCCCCTCCCCGGGCCGCTCCCTGCGGCGGCTGCGGAGCGCGGTGGGCGCGGCCGCGCGCCGTCCGCGGGCCGCGCGCCGTACGCAGCCGCCCCCGGGGCCCGTGACCCCGGCGGGGTCGGGGACGTTCAGCCGGTGGGCGGTGGGGGTCCGGCCGCGCCGCCGCCCACCCGCACCGGCCGGATCGCAGACGAGGCGACCCATGGCTCCCCCCGCACCCGACACCGGCCCGCCCGGAACCGCACCCGCTCCCCCCGCCCGCCCGCCCGGCTCCCCACCCGGAACCGGAGGCCTTCCCGGCGCGCGTCCGCCGGGACCCCCGCCGGGATATCCGGCGGGAAGACCACCGCTGGGGCCCGGCGGGCCCGGAGGGCCCGGAGGCCCGCCGCCGCCCGTGGTGGGCGGCGGACGGCGGGCGGAGCTGCCGCCCGTGCACGAGGCCCTCATCTGCGTCTCCGCGCCCGGCCTGGTCATCTCACCCGAGCACGGCCAGCTGACCGGGCGCGGCATCGAGGGGATCTACCGGTCCGGTCGCCGGCTGCTGTCCCGCTGCGTACTGCGCGTCGCGGGACGGGACCCGGTCTCCGTCCAGGGGCGCAGCCTCGGCGCCGACCGGGCCGCCTTCACCGCCACCGTCCGTACCGGGGTCGAGCCGGGCCCCGACCCGGACGTCGGAGTCGAACGGGTCCGGTACGCGGACGGCACCGAGCGCATCACCGTGCGCAGCTTCGCCGTACGGCCCCTGCGCCTGCCCGTGGAGGTGTCGCTCGGCACGGACCTGGCGGAACTGGCCGCGGTGGCGGCAGGGCGCGCCGGGCCCGAGCTCGCCGCCGGCGTGCACGCCGCGGGGCTGCGCTGGAGCACCGGGGAGGCCTTGGCCGTCACCACCGCCGAACCGGCCCCCGACGACGCCCTCGCCACCGCCGGACTGCTGCGCTGGGAATTCGAACTCGGCCCGGGGGAGTCCCGCACCATCGAACTGAGGACCAGCCGGGACCGCGCCGCTCGCGCCCCCGCGGGGCAGGTCGCGAACCCGCTCGCCGGAGCCCGCGCCGAAGGCGACGACCCCAGGGCCGAGGCCTGGCTGCGGACCAGCGTCGACGATCTCGGCGCGCTGCTCCTGCGGGACCCGGCCGAACCCGGTGACGCCTTCGCGGCGGCGGGGGTGCCCTGGCGGCTCGGGCTGGCCCCGGCGGAGTCGCTGTGGGCCGCCCGGATGGCACTGCCCCTCGGCACCGGACTCGCCGCCGCCACGCTGCGGACCCTGGCCCGCGGCCAGACCGCCGGGCGGGGCCCCGACGCCGGGAAGATCCCGGGACCGCTGCGCGCCGCCGGACCGCAGCTGCCGCCCGGCTGCACCGGCACCGAAGCCACCCTCGGCTTCCCGGCGTTGCTCGCCGAGGCCCGCCGGTGGGGGCTGCCCGAGGAGGAGGTGGCCCGGCTCCTGCCGGCCGCCGAGCGCTGCCTCGACTGGCTGCGGCGGGCGCTCGGGGAGGACGGGTTCCTCGCCGACCCCGATCCGGGACCGCGGCGCTGCGAGACCCAGGCCCACGCCCACCGGGCCGCGCTGCTCGGCGCCGACCTGCTCGACGGGTGCGGGCGGGCCGGAGCCGCGGAGTGGCGCGAATGGGCGGCCGCCCTGCGGGAGAGGTTCCGGGACCGGTTCTGGATCGACGGGCCGGACGGGGGCCGCCCCGCCGCCGCCCTGCACCCCGACGGCCGGCCGCTGGCCCGGCTGACGGGGGCGGCCGCGCACCTGCTGGACACCGGCCTGCTGGGCGGCGGCCGTCTCGCGCCCGGCCTGCTGGACCGCGTCCGCACCGAACAGCTCGCCCGGCTGCTCGGAGCCCCGGCGATGGATTCCGGTTGGGGGCTGCGGAGCATGGCGGCCCGGGAACCCGGATACAACCCCTTCGGCCACCGGTCGGGCGCGGTCCGGGCCCACGAGAGCGCCGTCGCGGTGGCCGGCCTGGCCCAGGCCGGCCACGACAAGGAGGCCGCGGGCCTGCTGCGGGGCCTGCTGGACGCCGCGGAGGCCTTCGGGTACCGGCTGCCGGAGATGTACGCCGCCGAGCAGCGCACCGCGGGCAGCGCCCCGCTCCCGCACCCCGCGGCCTGCCGCCCGGCGGCGGTGGCCGCCGCCGCCGGGATCCACGCCCTCACCGCCCTGGCGGGCATCCGCCCCGACGCCCCGGCGTCGACGGTCGCCGTGACCCCGCGTGCGGGCGCCCCCCTCGGAGCCCTGCGCCTGGCGGGCCTGCGCGTGGCGGGGGAGCCGTTCACCGTCCGGATCAGCCGTCTCGGCGTCGGCATGGTGGAGGAGGCCGCCGATGGGCTCCAACTGGGAGGGTGAGGTGCGTCCGGGACGGTGGGCCCGCCTCGGCGCGAGGGCGCGGACTGGGTTCCAGATCACCGTCCTCGGGATCAGGAAAGCGCTGTTTATCGTCAGGCAGACGACTATGATCGCGGCATGTCGCCCTACGACCCGTCGGCCTTCCCGCCCTTCGCCGTCACCGTCGACCTGGTCGTGCTCACCGTGCGGCGCCACGCGCTCTGCGCGCTGGTCGTCCGACGCGGAGAGCAGCCGTTCCAGGGCCGCTGGGCGCTGCCCGGCGGCTTCGTCCGCGGGGACGAGGACCTCGGCGCGGCCGCGGCCAGGGAGCTCGCCGAGGAGACCGGGCTCTGCGCGCACGACCCGTCCGCTCCCGGCGTGGACAACGGCGCCCACCTCGAACAGCTCGCCACGTACGGGGATCCGCAGCGCGATCCCCGGATGCGGGTGGTCAGCGTGGCCCACCTGGTGCTCGCCCCGGACCTCCCCGCGCCCCGCGCGGGCGGCGACGCGAACGGCGCCCGCTGGGCCCCCGTCGACGAACTGCTGGAGGGACCCGACCAGAGCGCCACGGGCCTGGCCTTCGACCACGCGCGGATCCTCGCCGACGGCGTCGAACGGGCCCGCTCGAAGATCGAGTACTCCTCGCTGGCCACCGCCTTCTGCCCGCCCGAGTTCACCGTCGGCGAGCTGCGCCGGGTGTACGAGGCCGTCTGGGGCGTGGCACTCGACCCGCGCAACTTCCACCGCAAGGTCACCGGCACCCCCGGGTTCCTGGTGCCCGCCGGCGGGACGACCACCCGTCAGGGCGGCAGGCCCGCCCAGCTGTTCCGGGCCGGCGGTGCGACCCTGCTCAACCCGCCGATGCTGCGCCCGGAGGTCTGACCCGCCGCGGTCCGCGACGCCCCGGACGGCGGCAAGGGCGGCCCCGACCCGGACCGGTTGCGAAGAAAATCGGACATATCGCGTTATCTTGCATGCGGTACCCACCCTGCCGCCGAGCGGTCCCACACCCTGCGAGAGAAGCGATGCTCCAGGCCATCGGACTCACCAGCACACCCCGTCGAGACCTGCCACCCCTCGTGGAGGACCTCACCTTCGAGGCCCGCCCCGGTTCCGTGACAGCCCTGCTCGGAGAGCCGGGTTCGGGCAAGACCACCGCCCTGCGGCTCATGCTCGAACTCGAACCGGGCCGCGGCATCACCTACTTCCGCGGCCGCCCGCTGCACCGGATCCCGCATCCCGGCCGTGAGGTCGGCGTGTTGCTCGGCGATGTCCCCGGACACCCGGCGAGGACGGTCCGCGGCCAGCTGCGCATGCTCTGCGCCGCCGCCGGCGTCCCGGCCTCCCGCGCGGACACCATGATGGAGGTCGTCGGCATCGCCGGCCTGCGCGACCAGCGGCTCGGCTCGCTCTCGGCCGGCATGGACCGCCGCGTCGGGCTGGCCGCGGCCCTGCTCGCCGACCCCTGCACCCTCCTCCTCGACGAGCCGGCCGCGGGCCTCCAGCCCCGCGAACGCGCCTGGCTCCACGGCCTCCTGCGCGGCCACGCCTCCCTCGGCGGGGCCGTGCTGTTCACCACCGCCGACGCGAAGGAGGCCGCCCGCAGCGCGGACCGGGTGGTCTCCATCGCCTCGGGCCGCCTCGTCGCCGACCAGGAAGCCGCGGACTTCGCCCGCACCCGGCTGCGCCCGCGCGTCGCCGTGCGCACCCCGCACGCCGCCCGGCTCGCCGACGTACTGGGCCGTGAGGCCCGGGCCTCGCACCGCACCGTGGAGATCGTCGAGGAGAGCGGCAGCCGGCTCTCGGTGTACGGCAGCAACTGCGCCGAGGTCGGCGAGGCGGCGTTCCGCCACGGCGTCCTGGTCCACCAGCTCGCCGACGAGACCGGTGACTCCGGAGCACCCGTCCCGCCCGTACCGCAGGCCCGCACCCGGGCCGGCGGGACGGTCAAGGCCGAGGCGCGGGTCGAGGCCGCGGCCCCGGTCCGGGCCGGAGCGGGCACCGCCGCCGGCCCGGACGCCCCAGTCCCCGGCCCCCCCGACCCCCGCCATGACCCGCTCCCCGCCGCGGCCGCCGGCGCGGGACTCCGCGCGGAGCCGGCCTCCCCGGCCGCGTCCTGGCCCGCCCCCGCCCCAGCCCCCGCCTCCGGCCCGCCGGCCGAGGGCCGGCCCTGGCCCGGCGGTGCACGCCCCCCGCACGCCCGCTCCCTGCCCCCCGTCTCGGAGGTGCGCCGTGTGGGCGGGCCGTTGCGCCCCGTGCGCTACGAACTGCGCCGCCTCTTCGGCACGGCCACGCCCTTCCTCACCACCGCCCTCGTCGTCACCGTCTCCGCCCTCACCGCCCTGGTCCTCGCCCGGGCCGGCCACACCCCCCGCGACCGGGTGCTCGCGGCCTGGCCGGATCTGGTCCCCCTGCCCCCCGCCGCCCTCGGGGCGGGCCTGCTCGGCGCGCTCGCCTTCGGCGAGGAGTACCGCTACCCCGCCCTCGCCGCCGACCGGGGCACCGTCCCGCGCCGGCTCGGCCTGCTCACCGCCAAGCTCGGCGTCTGCGGCGCCCTCGCCCTGCTGCTCGGCGCCCTCGCCGTCGCCGCGGACGCCGCCGCCCTGCGGCTCGTCTTCGGCCGCGCCCCGCTGGGCACCTGGGCGGAGTGGGCCGCGCCCGCCGCGAGTTGGGCGGGCCTGCTGGTCGGCTGCGCCTGGGCCGGGGTGCTCGCCTCCGCGGTGTTCCGTTCCGCCTCGGCCGGACTGGCCGCCGTGCTCGCCGTGCCGGTGATGGTGGTGCCGCTGGTGCGCAAGGTGCTGGAGGGGCCTTCCGCGTACCCGGTGACCGGGTTCGCGGGCCGGCTGCGGGGTCTGGCGTCGGCGCCGTGGCCGGCGGGCGTCGACCCCTACGTGCTGGGGGCCTTCCGGGTGATGGCCCAACCCGGCGGGGCCGCACTGGTGTTGTCGTTGATGGTCCTGTTGTGCGCCTATGGGTTCACAGGACTGCGCGGCCGGGTCCGTTGGTGATCGATCCGGTGCGGTAACCGTCCCCGGCGGGACCGGAGAAGTCCGCTTCGCGCCCCATCAGGCGAAGCGGACCGCAACTCCCCATAAAACGCCCGGTTCCTTACGATAAGTCGTCAATTGCGTAGGTGGCACCGATCACCCTTTCGTGTGCTTTTCACCAAAGACCTCAAGGGCGGCGGAGGCACGGCCGACAAAGGATTCGTGAGTACCCTTGCGCACACCATGATGACCGCCGCCCGCCACGCCGACACCGGCCTCGCCGGCCCGGGCGAACTCGACCGCTACCCCTATGCGGAGGCCTCCGGCACCGACCGGGTCGGGCCGCCGCACTGGGACGGCGCCGACGTCGAGTTGAGCCGTGTCGGCCGCCGCGCGGCCGGCAGCCGCGGCCGCGGGCTGCACGGCCAACTCGTCCAGCAGCTCGGCCAGATGATCGTCTCCGGCGACCTCGGCGCGGACCGGCCGCTGGTCCCGGAGGAGATCGGCCAGCGCTTCGAGGTCTCCCGCACCGTCGTCCGCGAATCGCTGCGGGTCCTGGAGGCCAAGGGCCTCGTCAGCGCCCGCCCCAACGTGGGCACCCGGGTCCGTCCGGTCGCCGACTGGAACCTCCTCGACCCCGACATCATCGAGTGGCGCGCCTTCGGGCCCCAGCGCGACGACCAGCGCCGCGAGCTCAACGAGCTCCGCTGGACCATCGAGCCCCTGGCCGCCCGCCTCGCCGCCGGCCACGGCCGCCCGGACGTCCAGCAGCGCCTCTCCGACATGGTCGAGATCATGGGCCACGCCCTCGGGCAGGGCGACGCGATCACCTTCGCCCGCGCCGACAACGAGTTCCACGCACTGCTGATCCAGGTCGCCGGCAACCGCATGCTGGAGCACCTGTCGGGGATCGTCTCCGCCGCCCTCCAGGTCTCCGGCACCCCCGTCACCTCCTGCGACCGCCCCGGCGAGACCTGCGTGGCACACCACGCGCGGATGGTCGAGGCCCTCGCCGCCGGTGACGGCGCGGCCGCCGAGAGCGCCATGCGCCAACTCCTGACGGTGCATCCGGAGGTCGAGCGCGTGGTGCCCGCCCCGCGCGAGCACTGACCCCCCGGCGCACGGGGGCGTGGGGGTGCAGCACCGGTCGCCGGGCCCGTTTTCGGGCCCGGCGACACCGGTGTGCGGAGGGTGCCGCGACCCCGGTGTGACTTGGGCCACGAAGATTGGGCGTAACGCTCTGCGACGTCACACGATGACCTAAGCGGTGATGGCCGACGGAGGGAAGACAGCAGCCCTTGGGGTGCTGTGCAGCTCCCCGGCCCCTGCCCGCGCCCCGGCCCATCCCCAGTCGGTGGTCGTCGGCTCCGGTCCAGCACCAGGCCGGGGTCGGAACCCGTTCCCATCGTTCCGAGAGGTTGTTCGTGTCGGCCAGCACATCCCGTACGCTCCCGCCGGAGATCGCCGAATCCGAGTCCGTGATGGCGCTCATCGAGCGGGGCAAGGCCGAGGGGCAGATCGCCGGCGATGACGTGCGTCGGGCCTTCGAGGCTGACCAGATTCCTGCGACCCAGTGGAAGAATGTCCTGCGCAGCCTCAACCAGATCCTCGAGGAAGAGGGTGTGACGCTGATGGTCAGTGCCGCAGAGTCGCCCAAGCGCACCCCACGCAAGAGCGTCGCAGCGAAGACCCCCGCCAAGCGTACGACGACCAGGCCGGTCGCCGCCAAACCGGCCGCCGCTCCGGCCGCGGCGGAGGCCCCGGTGGAGGCCGGGACGGCGGAACCCGACACGGCCGACGTGCTCGCCGAGGAGCCGGCGGCCGAGCCCGCAGCGAAGAAGACCGCGGCCCGCAAGACGGCGGCCAAGAAGGCCGCGCCCGCGAAGAAGACCGCCGCGAAGAAGACCGCGGCCAAGAAGACCGCCGCCAAGAAGGACCTGGACCAGGGCGACGAAGAGGCCGTCGACGAGGGTCCCGACGCGGTGAAGGGCGAGGCCGAGGAAGAGGAGGAGGGCGGGGAGAACAAGGGCTTCGTCATCTCCGACGACGAGGACGACGCCCCCGCCCAGCAGGTCGTCGTGGCCGGCGCCACGGCCGACCCCGTCAAGGACTACCTCAAGCAGATCGGCAAGGTCCCCCTCCTCAACGCCGAGCAGGAGGTCGAGCTCGCCAAGCGCATCGAGGCGGGCCTGTTCGCCGAGGACAAGCTGGCCAACTCCGACAAGCTGGCCCCCAAGCTCAAGCGCGAGCTGGAGATCATCGCCGAGGACGGCCGCCGCGCCAAGAACCACCTGCTGGAGGCCAACCTCCGCCTCGTGGTCTCCCTGGCCAAGCGCTACACCGGCCGCGGCATGCTGTTCCTGGACCTGATCCAGGAGGGGAACCTGGGTCTGATCCGCGCGGTCGAGAAGTTCGACTACACCAAGGGCTACAAGTTCTCGACCTACGCGACGTGGTGGATCCGGCAGGCGATCACCCGCGCCATGGCCGACCAGGCCCGCACCATCCGCATCCCGGTGCACATGGTCGAAGTGATCAACAAGCTGGCCCGCGTGCAGCGCCAGATGCTCCAGGACCTGGGCCGCGAGCCCACCCCGGAGGAGCTGGCCAAGGAACTCGACATGACCCCCGAGAAGGTCATCGAGGTCCAGAAGTACGGCCGCGAGCCGATCTCCCTGCACACCCCGCTCGGCGAGGACGGCGACAGCGAGTTCGGCGACCTGATCGAGGACTCCGAGGCGGTGGTCCCGGCCGACGCCGTGAGCTTCACGCTCCTGCAGGAGCAGCTGCACTCCGTGCTCGACACCCTGAGCGAGCGCGAGGCCGGCGTGGTCTCGATGCGCTTCGGGCTGACCGACGGCCAGCCCAAGACCCTGGACGAGATCGGCAAGGTCTACGGGGTGACCCGTGAGCGCATCCGCCAGATCGAGTCCAAGACCATGTCCAAGCTGCGCCACCCGTCGCGCTCCCAGGTGCTGCGCGACTACCTGGACTGACCGGGCCGGCCGGGGCCGTGGGCGTGGCCGCGCGGGTGCGCGCGGCCACCGGGCATCCCACTCTGGGTGGAGTCATGCACACTCGGAGTCAGGAGGCCCCATGAGTCGTCCCTTCGCCCGTGCCCTGGCGGGCGCACTGACCCTGGTGGCGGGAGCGGCCGTGGCGCCGCTGGCCCAGGCGCCGACGGCCGCGGCGGACAGCGTCGTCATAGGCGGGAAGCCGGTGAAGGTGGCCGACAGCCCGTGGGTGGTGGCCCTCGCCAGCCGTGACCGGTTCGGAGGTATCCGGGACGGGCAGTTCTGCGGCGGTGTCCTCGTCGCCCCGACCACGGTGGTGACCGCGGCCCACTGCCTGGGCCGCCAGGTGCTCGGCGGGCCGGTCGACTCCGTCGCCGACTTCCGGGTGATCACCGGCCGTACGGAGCTGCGCGCCCCCGAAGGGCGGGAGATCGCGGTGCGGGCGGCCCGGGTGAACCCGGCGTACGACCCCGGGACCAACGCCGGCGACATCGCCGTGCTGGAGCTGGCGGAGGCGGTCCCCGCGGACCACGTGCTGCCCATGGCCGGCGAGGGCCACCCCGGCTACGAGGCCGGCACCGGGGCGGCGGTGTACGGCTGGGGCGACACGAGCGGCTTCGGGGACTACGCGTACGATCTGCGGGCGGCCCAGGTCACCGTCCTGGACGACGAGGTGTGCCGGCAGGCGTACCCGGGCAACTCCGACGGTCAGTACCGGGCCGACTCCATGGTGTGCGCGGGCGACCGGTCCGGCGGGAAGGACGCCTGCCAGGGCGACAGCGGCGGCCCGCTGGTGGCCCGGGGGCGGCTGATCGGCCTGGTGTCCTGGGGCCGCGGCTGCGGGCGCGCCGACAGCCCGGGGGTCTATACCCGGATCGCCCCCCTGATCGACTTCGTGAGCGGGTCCCAGAGGGGCCGCCGGCCGAGCGGGGAGTAAGGCACTGCGGAGGGCCTCGCGAGGGGCTCCAGGAGCCCCGTAGGGCCCGGCACGGGGCGGCCGGGGCCCGCAGGGGGCCTTCCGGAGCGGGGGGCGGCGCCCCCGCCGGGGGAGGAGGTCCGGGCATGAGGACGGGCGGCGCCTCTGGGTCTCAGAGGTGCCGCCCGTCGACCGGCCTAGCCGGTCCTGGCTCGTCGGATGCGAGGGCAGGCCGTGTGTCAGCGGTCCTCGGGGTCGGCTGCGTGGGCGGCCGGAGCGGACGTCAGCCGCTCGGTCTCATCCTGTATTTCCGCGGCGATCTTCTTGAGTTCCGGCTCGAACTTACGCCCGTGGTGGGCGCAGAAGAGCAGTTCACCACCGCTCAGGAGGACGACGCGCAGATATGCCTGGGCGCCGCAACGGTCGCATCGGTCAGCGGCCGTCAGCGGGGTCGCGGGTGTCAGAACAGTAGTCACGTCGCCTCTTCTCTAGCTCGACGAGCTGTCGTACCAGGGTCAACATCCAACCAGGCCGAAAACGTTCCCGCTCGCGGCTTTTCCTCGAAACTTCCTTCCGAAGCTGGCCGGCTGCTGCCGGTTGGCGGCGAAGGAGCCGTATTGCGTTGCTTTACGGTTTCGCGTTGTCAGTCGTTCGCTTGTAGCAGTTCTCGTCCTCCCCGGCTGGAGTGCCGGATGTTGATGAGGACGTGCCCGAACCCTAAATGGTTCATGCGTGGAAGGGAACGTGATGTTTGCTTCACCCTCCCGGGGGATCGAACATCCGTACGGATCTGCACTAGGCTGTGGAACGCGCGAGGGTGGCGTTGCACCGGCTCTACCTGGCCTCGGTACCCTTCGACGGGCAACCGAGCCACCCCTGCGCCCCAGCGGGTCAGAAAAGAAATTCAGCGAGGAGCGAACTGCGTGACCGCCGACACGTCCGTGCCTTCCAGCGCGCTGCTGTCCGGAGCAGACCGGGACGGTTCCAACTACACCGCGCGGCACCTGCTCGTCCTCGAAGGCCTTGAGGCCGTCCGCAAGCGCCCCGGCATGTATATCGGCTCCACCGACAGCCGAGGCCTCATGCACTGCCTCTGGGAGATCATCGACAATTCCGTCGACGAGGCCCTGGGCGGCTACTGCGACCACATCGAGGTCGTCCTCCACGAGGACGCCTCCGTCGAGGTCCGGGACAACGGCCGAGGCATCCCCGTCGACGTCGAGCCCAAGACCGGCCTGTCCGGCGTCGAGGTCGTCATGACCAAGCTGCACGCCGGCGGCAAGTTCGGCGGCGGCTCCTACGCCGCCTCCGGCGGCCTCCACGGCGTCGGCGCCTCCGTGGTCAACGCCCTGTCGGCCCGTCTCGACGTCGAGGTCGACCGCGGCACCACCCACAGCATCAGCTTCCGGCGCGGCGTCCCCGGCGTGTTCGCCGAGGAAGGCCCCGACGCCTCCTTCGAGCCGGGCAGCGGCCTGCGCAAGGGCAAGCGGGTCGCGAAGGGCAGGACGGGCACCCGGATCCGCTACTGGGCCGACCGCCAGATCTTCCTCAAGGACGCCCGCCTCTCCCTGGAGACCCTCTACCAGCGCGCCCGCCAGACCGCGTTCCTCGTGCCCGGCCTGACCATCGTCGTCCGCGACGAGCGGGCCATCGACGGCGCCGGCAAGACCGAGGAGACGTTCCGCTTCGACGGCGGGATCAGCGAGTTCTGCGACTACCTCGCCCAGGACAAGGCCGTCTGCGACGTGCTGCGCCTGACCGGGTCGGGCACCTTCAAGGAGACCGTCCCGGTCCTCGACGACCGCGGCCACATGACGCCCACCGAGGTCACCCGCGAGCTGGGCGTGGACATCGCCCTGCGCTGGGGCACGGGGTACGAGACCAACCTCAAGTCCTTCGTGAACATCATCGCCACCCCCAAGGGCGGCACCCACGTGGCCGGATTCGAGCGGTCCGTCACCAAGACGGTCAACGAGGTGCTGCGCTCGGCCAAGCTGCTGCGCGTGGCCGAGGACGACGTCGTCAAGGACGACGCGATGGAGGGCATGACGGCCGTCGTCACCGTCCGCCTCGCCGAGCCCCAGTTCGAGGGCCAGACCAAGGAGGTGCTCGGCACCTCCGCGGCCACCCGGATCGTGGCCGCCGTCGTCGCCAAGGAGCTCAAGGCCTTCCTGACCTCCACCAGGCGCGACGACAAGCAGCAGGCCCGCGCCGTGATGGAGAAGATCGTCGCGGCCGCCCGGACCCGGATCGCGGCCCGCCAGCACAAGGAGGCGCAGCGCCGCAAGACCGCGCTGGAGTCCTCCTCGCTGCCGGCCAAGCTGGCCGACTGCCGCAGCGACGACGTGGACCGCAGCGAGCTCTTCATCGTCGAGGGGGACTCGGCCCTCGGTACGGCCAAGCTCGCCCGGAATTCCGAGTTCCAGGCGCTGCTGCCGATCCGCGGCAAGATCCTCAACGTCCAGAAGTCGTCTGTTTCGGACATGCTCAAGAACGCCGAGTGCGGCGCGATCATCCAGGTCATAGGAGCCGGCTCCGGCCGCACCTTCGACATCGACGCCGCCCGGTACGGCAAGGTCATCATGATGACCGACGCCGACGTCGACGGTTCCCACATCCGCACCCTGCTGCTGACCCTCTTCCAGCGGTACATGCGGCCGATGGTCGAGGCGGGCCGGGTCTTCGCGGCCGTCCCGCCGCTGCACCGGATCGAACTGGTCCAGCCCAAGAAGGGCCAGGACAAGTACGTCTACACGTACTCGGACAACGAGCTGCGCCAGACGCTGCTGGAGTTCCAGCGCAAGAACATCCGCTACAAGGACGGCATCCAGCGCTACAAGGGCCTCGGCGAGATGGACGCGGACCAGCTCGCGGAGACCACGATGGACCCCCGCCACCGCACCCTGCGGCGGATCAACATCGGCGATCTGGAGGCCGCGGAGCAGGTCTTCGACCTCCTCATGGGCAACGAGGTCGCCCCGCGCAAGGAGTTCATCACCAGCTCGGCCGCGACCCTGGACCGCTCGCGCATCGACGCCTGAGCCGGCCCGCAGGCGTCCCGGCGCTCTTCGCCCCCTCACCTGATGGAGTGAAGAGCGCCAGGACACCAGTCCGGAAAGCGACCATTCGGCACATCCTTGTGAGCACGCCGCCAAGGCGGCAGCGGACAAGGAGAGTTCGGTGGACAAGCGCGAAGGTCGTGAAGCCGGAACGATCCGGCTGGACGACCCCTGGTACGACGCCCTGGCCGTGGGCTGGGGCGAGGGCGCGGAGCCCCATCCGCCGCACCGGCCCCCGGCGGACGGCGGAGCCCCCGGAGCGTCCGACATCTACCTGGAAGTGCAGCGCAGCGCCGCGTTCCAGGAGGTCCGCGGCCGGTACCGGAGGTTCGTCGTCCCCGCGACCGTCGGCTTCCTCCTCTGGTACGTCGCCTACGTGGTCGCAGCCACGGCCGCGCCGGGGCTGATGGCGCGGCCCGTGGTGGGCTCGCTCAACGTGGCCCTGCTGGCCGGTCTCGGCCAGTTCCTCAGCACGTTCCTGCTGACCTGGGCCTACTCCCGGCACGCGCGGCTGCGCCGGGACAGCGCCGCCCTCGACCTGCGCTGGACCGTCTTCGAACGGGAACGCGGCCGGGAGCGCGCCCGCACGACCCCGGAGGAGGGCCGGTGACCTCCGAACACCAGACGCTCGCGCTGATCCTGTTCAGCCTCTTCATCGCGGTCACCCTGGGCATCACCACCTGGGTCAGCCGCAGGAGGCATGGCTCGGCGGAGGAGTTCTACGCGGGCGGGAGACTGTTCTCCCCGATGGAGAACGGTTTCGCCATCGCCGGCGACTACATGTCCGCCGCCTCCTTCCTCGGGGTGTCCGGGCTGATCTCCCTCTTCGGCTACGACGGCCTGCTGTACCTGATCGGCTTCCTCGTGGCCTGGCTGATGGTGCTCTTCCTGGTCGCCGAGCTGGTGCGCAACTGCGGGCGCTTCACCCTCGCCGACGTCGTCGTCGCCCGGATGAGCGAGCGGCCCGTACGGATCGCCGCCGGAAGCTCCTCGGTGGTGGTCTCGGTGCTCTACCTGGTCGCGCAGATGGTCGGCGCGGGCAGCCTGGTGGGGCTGCTCCTGTCGGACACGGGGCCGGCCGCCCGGACGCTGACCGTCGTCGGGGTCGGCGCGCTGATGGTGGTCTACGTGGCCTTCGGCGGGATGCGGGCCACCACCTGGATCCAGATCGTCAAGGCCGTCCTGCTGATCGGCGGGGCGATCACCCTCACCGTGCTGGTCCTGCTGCGCTTCCACGGCGACCTCGACCAGCTGCTCGCCGGCGCCGCCGAGCGCAGCGGGCACGGCGCCCGGTTCCTGAGCCCCGGCCTCAAGTACGGCGGGGGCTGGACGGCCCGGCTCGACTTCATGAGCCTGGGCCTCGCCCTCGTCCTGGGGACGGCGGGGCTCCCCCACATCCTGTCGCGGTTCTACACGGTGCCGACCGCGCGGGCCGCCCGCCGGTCGGCGGTGTGGGCGATCGGGCTCATCGGGGGCTTCTACCTGATGACGATCGTGCTCGGTTTCGGGGCGGCCGCGCTGGTCGGCCCCGACGCGGTGCGGGCGTCCAGCGCCTCCGGGAACACGGCCGTGCCGCTGCTGGCGGGCTTCCTCGGTGGTGGCGCCGACTCCACCGGCGGGGCGGTGCTGTTCGCCCTCGTGGCCGCCATCGCCTTCGCGACGATCCTCGCCGTGGTCGCCGGGATCACCCTGGCCTCGTCGGCGTCGGTCGCGCACGACCTCTACGCCTCCCTCAGGCGGCGGCGGGCCCGGCAGCGCAGCGAGGTGGCCGTGGCCCGGGTGGCGGCGGTGGGGATCGGGGCGGTGGCCATCGCCCTGGGGCTGCTCGCCCAGGACATGAACGTGGCCTTCCTGGTGGGGCTGGCCTTCGCGGTGGCGGCCTCGGCCAATCTGCCGGTGCTGCTGTACTCGCTGTTCTGGCGGGGGTTCACCACCCGGGGGGCCGTCTGGTCGGTGTACGGGGGGCTGGTGCCGGCGCTGCTGCTGGTCGTCCTGTCGCCCGTCGTCTCCGGGAGCCCCGGATCCCTCTTCCCCGGGCTGGACTTCCAGTACTTCCCGCTGCAGAACCCGGGGATCGTCTCGATCCCGCTCGGCTTCCTGGCGGGCTGGCTGGGCACGGTCACCTCCGCCGAGGAGCCGGACGAGCGCAAGTACGCCCAGACGGAGGTCCGTTCACTGACGGGGGCCGGCGCGGTGTGAGCACCGCGGGGCGGCGGGTCAGGCGCCGGCCGACGGGACCCAGCTGTAGCGGTGTTCCGGACGGCCGGTCTCGCCGTAGCGCAGGGCCAGGGAGACGCGGCCCGCGCGGTCCAGGAGCTTCAGGTAGCGCTGGGCGGTCTGGCGGCTGATGCCGGCCCGGTCGGCGATCTGCTGGGTGGACAGCGGGCCTTCGGCGGTGCGCAGCACACGGCGGACCAGTTCCGCGGTGGTGGGGGAGTGGCCCTTGGGGAGCTCGTTGGGGGTGCCGGCCGCGGCCAGCGCCCCGAAGATCCGGTCCACTTCGGCCTGTTCGGCCTCGCCGCCGCCGGACAGGGAGCGGCGCAGCGCCGCGTAGGCCTCCAGTTTGGCGCGCAGGCCGGCGAAGGTGAACGGTTTGACCAGGTACTGGAGGGCGCCGAGACGCATGGCCGCCTGGACGGTGGCCAGGTCCCGGGCGGCCGTGACCATGATCACGTCGGTGTGCCGGCCCAGCTGCCGCAGCCGGCGCACCAGGTCCAGGCCGGTGCCGTCGGGGAGGTAGTGGTCGAGCAGGATGAGGTCCACCGGGCTCGCGGCCAGGAACTCCAGTGCCTCGGCCGCCGAATGGGCCCGGCCCGACACCTCGAACCCGGGAACCTTCGCCACGTACGCCGCGTTGATACGGGCAACACGCATGTCGTCGTCGACGACCAATACGTGGATCGGGGATCCGCTCACCGCAGGGCCTCCGGAAGTACGACGGAGAACTCCGCCCCTCCGTCCTCTGCTCCACCGGCCCGGGCGCTGCCGCCCTGCCGCTCCGCGAGGCGGCGTACGAGGGCGAGGCCCAGCCCGCGCTCGCGGTGGCCTGAGGGCTGCTTGGTCGACCAGCCCTCGGTGAAGACCTCCTCGCGGTGCCCGGCCGGGATCCCGGGGCCGCTGTCGCGTACGCGCAGGACGGCGGTGCGTCCCTCCGCGCGGATGTCGACCTCGACCCGGGGCGCGGCGGAGCCGGCCGCGGCGTCCAGGGCGTTGTCGACGAGGTTGCCGAGGATGGTGACGAGGCCGCCGGGGTCCACCAGGCGGTCGGGGAGGAGGGAGTCCGGGGCGAGGCGCAGCGCGACGCCGCGTTCCGCCGCGACGGTGGCCTTGCCCACCAGGAGCGCCGCCAGCAGGGGGTCGTGGACCTTCTCGGTGATCTGCTCGGCCGTCGTGCGGTGGACGCCCACCACTTCGGTCACGAACGCGGCGGCTTCCTCGTGCAGGCCCAGTTCGAGGAGGCCGAGCAGGGTGTGGAGGCGGTTGGCGTGCTCGTGGTCCTGGGCGCGCAGGGCGTCGATCAGGCCCTTGGTGGAGTCGAGCTCTCGGCTCAGGTGCTCCAGTTCGGTGCGGTCGCGCAGGGTGGCGACGGCGCCGCCGTCGGCGGTGGGCATGCGGTTGGCGACCAGGACGCGGGGGCCCTGGACGGCCAGCAGGTCGCGGCCGGTGACGCGGCCGGCCAGGACGTCGCTGGTGCGGCCCGCGCCGAGGACCTCGTCCAGCGGGCGGCCGGCCAGGGTGTCCGGGTGGTCCTGGTCGAGGCCCAGCAGCCGGGCGGCCTCGTCGTTGACGAGGCGTACCCGGTCGTCGGAGTCGAGGGCGATCACGCCCTCGCGGATGGAGTGCAGCATCGCCTCGCGTTCCGCGAGGAGGCCGGCGATGTCGGAGAAGGCCAGGTCCCGGGTCTGCCGCTGGATCCGGCGGGAGAGGAGGTAGGCGGCGAGCGCCCCGGCGGCCAGGGCGCCGCCGGAGTAGGCGAGGAGGCCGGGGATGGCGCCCAGGAGCCGGTCGCGCACGCTGTCGTAGGCGATGCCGACGGAGACGGCTCCGACGATCTGCCCGTCGGCGGCGACGAGCGGGACCTTGCCGCGGGCGGAGCGGCCCAGGGTGCCCTGGTCGATCTCCATCACCTCGTGGCCGGCGAGCGCGTCGCTCGGGTCGGTGGAGACGGGCAGGCCGATGCGGTCGGGGCTGGGGTGGGAGCGGCGGATCCCGTTCAGGTCGAGGACGACGACGTACTCGGCCCCCGTCGCGCTGCGGATCCGCTCGGCGTCGGCCTGGACGGGGCCGTCGGCCGTGGGCCCCGACCGGAGCAGGTCGGCCGCCAGGGACGGGTCCGCCGCGGCGCTCTGGGCGATGGCCAGGGCGCGCCGCATCGCCTGGTCGTCCAGCTGGTGGCTCAAGGGGGCCAGGAAGAGCCCCGTGGCCAGCACGAGGACCCCGGCGGCGATGGCCAGCTGGGTGAGCAGGATCTGCGAGACGGCGCGGCGGGGCAGTCCGAGGCGCCGGGTGCGCGGGGGGAGGAACCGCATGACGGGTAACGGTAGGTCGGCGGGCGCGGAAGCGGAATGTCTGTCGCGCAGACCCTCCCGGTCGGTCACGGACGGTGAACGGACTCCGCGCCGGCCGCCGCCCGGCCCCCGGGCTCGGTCGGGGCGCGCGGCCGGGGCGTGCGGCCGGGCCCCGGTTGGGCGGGCCGGGCGGGGCGCCGGTGGGCGCGGCGGGCGGGCCGGGTGTGGCCGTCGGCCCCGGCCGGGTGGGTCCGGGCGGGGTGCTGCTGGGTGTGTCGGCGGGGTGTGGGCGTCGCGACCCGGCCGGGGTGCGGCGGGAACCGGCTGGGTGCGGCCCGGGCGGGGCGTGGCCGTCGGGTGCCGGTCGGGTGGGTCCGGCCGGGGTGCGACGGGGGGGGCGGTGGGGCGCGCCGGGCGGGGCGGCCGGGGCGTGCCGCCGGGCCCCCGGCGGGCGGGGTGTGGCCGTTGGCCCCGGGTGGGGTGGGGCCTCGCTGGGTGTGGTGGGCGGGGGTCAGTGGGCGGGCGCTGGGGGTCTGTCTTTTGGGGGAGGGTGGATCGGCCCTGAGGGGCATGCCCTGGGCGGGTTCGGAATCGATACTGGTCAGCGTGGTGAGCACCGGTCCGTTCCGTTTCCGTCGTCCGCTCCGCGGCCCCGTGCGCGCGGTGGCGGAGACGGCCTGGGTGCTGCTCGCCGGGCTGGGCGTGTGGGCGGTGGTCGGCTACCTCGGGGTGCTCCCGCGCCCCTCCCTCCAACTGCCCGCGCTGGCCGTCGCGGGGGCCCTCTTCCCGCTGCGCCGCCGCTTCCCGGCCGCCGTCCTCCTCGTCCTCGCGGCGCTGACCGGTCTGGCCTGCTGCGTCGGCCCGGTCACCGCGGCGACCGCGTACACGGTGGCCCGGCGGACCGTCCGGGCGCGCCGACGGGCCCGGCTGCTGGCGGCGGCGGCCGCGCTGCTCGTGGTGTGCGCGACGGTGTCCGCCCCCTGGCTCGGGCCGGGACCGCTGCCGTACGGACCGGCGCTCGGGCTGGTCCTGACACCGACGGCCGTGCTGGTCCCGGGGCTGGTCGGGACCTCGTACGGGCAGCAGCGGCGGCTGGTGCGGGCGCTGCGCGAGCGCGGGGACGCGGCCGAGCGGGCCCGCCGGCTCGCCGACAGCGAGGCCCGCATCCACGAGCGCTCCCGGATCGCCGCCGAGATGCACGACCTGGTGGGCCACCGGCTCAGCCTGATCTCCCTGCACGCCGGCGGGCTGGAACTGGCCCTGGAGCACGCCGACCCCGAACTGCGCGAGGAGGCCGTCCTGGTCCGGCGCACGACCCGGGACGCCCTGCGCGAGCTGCGCCAGGCCCTCGGGGTGCTCGGGCCGCTGGGCCGGGACACCGGTCCGCAGGCCCTCACCGACGCCACGGGCACCCGCGCCGACATCGAGGCGCTGGTGGCGGAGTCCCGAGGCGGCGGCGTCGCCGTGCGCCTCGACTGGACGGGCCCGGACCTGGACGGCCGCCCGGCCGGGGTGCGGCGGGCGGTGCACCGGGTGGTGCGGGAGGCCCTGACCAACGTGCACCGGTACGCGAGCGCCGCCCACGTCGCCGTCGCCGTGGCCCACGGCGCGGAGACGGTACGGGTCACCGTCCGCAACGGCGCCCCGCCCGGCCGCCCCGTTCCCGCCGGGAGCCTGGGCACCGGCAGGGGGCTCACCGGCCTGCGGGAGCGGGTCGAACTGCTCGGCGGGACCCTCACCGCCGCCGCGCAGCCGTCGGGCGGCTTCCGGGTGGAGGCGGCCCTGCCCGCCGATCCCGGCGACGCCCCCGCACCCCGGCGCCGGGAGGCCCCCGGCGCCCCCACCACGGCCGCGGCCGCCGCCGAACCCGCCCCCGCCGAGCGGGGCACCGCGCAGGCGCTGACGCTCGCCCTAGGGATGGTGGCGCTGAGCGTGCTGATGGCCCTCGGCACGCTCTTCGTCTACGCCACCGCCCCCCGCCCGGACGCCGGACCGCGCCCGCTGCCCCGGGTCGGCATGACCTACGGCGACGTGGCGGGAGCCGGGGTCACCGACAACGCGGCGGTCCGGGCCGCGGCCGCCGGCCGGGAACCGCCGCGCCCACCGGGCACGGCCGGCTGCGTGTACCCGTTCAACGGGGCCACCGCGTCCCGCCCCGGAGCCCTGACCATCGCGCGCTACTGCTTCGACGCCGGGCAGCGCCTCATCGCCATCGACCGCTTCACCGTCCCGTCGGTCCGGGACGCCACACCCTGGGAGATCCCGTGACCGCGCACGCCCGACCGATCCGAGTGCTCCTCGCGGACGACGAGACGATGATCCGTGCCGGAGTGCGCCTGATCCTGCGGCACGCCGACGGGATCGAGGTCGTCGCCGAGGCCCCCGACGGGCGGCAGGCCGTCGAACTGGCCGCCGCGCACCACCCCGACGTCGTCCTGCTGGACATCCGGATGCCGGTCTGCGATGGGCTGGCCGCGATTGCCCCGCTGCTGGCCCTCGACCCGGCGCCGCGCGTGGTGATGCTGACCACCTTCGGCGACGACGACAACGTGGTGCGGGCGCTGCGGGAGGGCGCCGCCGGGTTCCTGCTGAAGGACGAGGGCCCGCAGGAGCTGATCAGCGCCGTGCGGGCGGCCGCCGCCGGGGACGCAGTGCTCTCGCCCGGGGTGACCGGAGCCGTGATCGCACGGATGCTGACCGCCGCCGAGCCGCCCGGCGCCTCCGAGGCGGCCGCGGACGACCGGATCGCCCGGCTGACCGGCCGGGAGCGGGAGGTCCTGGCGATGCTCGGCGAGGGCCTGTCGAACCAGGACATCGGCGCCCGGCTCGGTATCGGGACCGGCACCGTGAAGACCCATGTGGGCTCCATCCTCGACAAGACCGGTTCGACGAGCCGGGTCCAGGCGGCGCTGCTGGCCCACCGGACCGGCCTGGCGCCCTGAGCGCGCCCCCCTCGCGGGGCGGAGTCGCGCCGGCCGCCCCTCTGCCCTTCGGCAGAGCGCGGCCGCCGCGCACCGGCCCTTCGGCAGAGCCGAACTCCCGCCTCCAGGGCGATGTCCGTGCAGGTCAGCGCCGTGACGATGGAGGCATGTCACAGACCTTCCCCCCTCCGGCCTCCCCTTCCGGCGCGGCCCTCCAGGAACCGGCCGCCCGCGCCTGCGGCCTGACCAAGACGTACGGAAAGGGCGAGACCAGGGTCACCGCACTCGACGCGGTGTCCGTGGACTTCGCCCGGGGCCGCTTCACCGCCGTCATGGGCCCTTCCGGGTCGGGCAAGTCCACGCTGATGCACTGCATGGCCGGACTGGACCCGGCGACCTCGGGGTCGGCCCGGATCGGCGGGGTCGAGCTGTCCTCGCTGAACGACCGGCAGCTGACGCGGCTGCGCCGGGAGAAGGTCGGCTTCGTCTTCCAGGGCTTCAACCTGATGCCCACCCTCACCGCGCTGGAGAACATCACCCTGCCGCTGCGGCTGGCCGGCCGCCGGCCCGACGCGGCCTGGCTGGACACCGTCGTCGCCACCGTCGGACTCTCCGGCCGGCTCGCGCACCGGCCCGCCGAACTCTCCGGCGGCCAGCAGCAGCGCGTGGCGGTGGCCCGCGCCCTGGCGTCCCGGCCCGAGATCGTGTTCGCCGACGAGCCGACCGGCAACCTCGACTCCCGCTCCGGTGCGGAGGTCCTCGGCTTCCTGCGCGACTCGGTGCGGGAGCTGGGCCAGACCGTGGTGCTGGTCACCCACGACCCGGTGGCCGCCGCCCACGCCGACCGGGTCGTGTTCCTCGCCGACGGCCGCCTGGTGGACGAGCTGCACGAGCCGACCTCCGGCGCCGTGCTCGACCGGATGCTCGCGTTCGAGGCCCGCGGCCGCACCTCCTGACCGCCGGCCCCGCTCCTCCCATCCCCGCGCCTCCCGCCCCCCCCCGCGCCACACCTCCTGAAAGCCCGCCATGCTGCGAACAGCCCTGCGCAACGCCCTCGCGCACAAGGCCCGTCTGGCCATGACCGTCCTCGCGGTCTGCCTCGGGGTCGCGTTCATCTCCGGCTCACTGGTCTTCGCCGACTCCACCGCCGCCGCCTACCGCGCCTCCCTGGCGCGGAACCTCGCCGGGACCGCGGTCACCGTGGACCCGAAGTACCCCCTAGGCGCCCCCGCCGACCAGCGGGAATCCGTCCTCGACGACGCGCTCACGGCCCGGCTGGCCGCCGTCCCCGGCGTCGCCGCGGCCCGCCCCTCCGCCGACGGCTCCGCCACCCTGGCCGCCAAGGACGGCACCCCGCTACGGGCCGGCAACCCCATGGGGAAGCTGGCCGCCGCCTACGTCCCCGGCCCCGACGGCAAGGACGGCCGCTACCCGCTGACCGCCGGCCGCGCCCCGCGCACCTCCGGCGAGGTGGCCCTCGACCGGGGCACCGCCGAAGCCGGCGGGTACTCCCTCGGCGACACCGTCCGACTGGCCACCGACGGCCCCGTCCTGCGGCTGCGGCTGGTCGGCACCGTCTCCACCACCGACACCCGGGTGACCGCCGGCGGCACCCTCGCCGTCCTCGACAAGGCCACCGCCCAGGGGCTGTTCGCCGCCCCGGGCCGCTACACCGGCATCGACCTCTCCGCCACGCCCGGCACCGACCCGGGCGACCTCGCCCGCCGCGTCGGAGCGCTGCTGCCGGCCGACCGGGCCGAGGCGACCACCGCGGCCGCGCTCGCCGCCCGGCAGGCGGTCTTCATCGACACCAAGACCAGCGGCTACTCCCGGCTGCCCCTGATCTTCGCCGTGGTCTCCCTCTTCATCGGTTCGTTCCTCATCGTCAACACCTTCACCATGCTGGTCACCCGGCGCTCCCGGGAGATCGCGCTGCTGCGCGCGATCGGCGCCACCCGCCGGCAGGTGGTCGCCTCCGTCCTCGCCGAGGCGGCCCTGGTCGGGTCGGTCGCCTCGGCGCTCGGGTTCGTCCTCGGGCTCGGCGTCGCCGCCGTCCTGCCCGGCCTCCTCGGCGGCGCGGACGACCCGCTGCCCCGCGGACCGCTCGTGGTCGGCCCCGCCCCGGTGCTCGCCTCCCTGGCCGTCGGCGTCGGCGTCACCGTGGCGGCCGCCTGGCTGCCCTCCCGCCGGGCGGCCCGGATCGCGCCCGTCGAGGCGATGCGCACCGCCGAGCAGCCGCCCTCCGCGACCCCGTCCCGGATCCGGGGCGCGGCCGGCGCCCTCGCCCTCCTCGTCGGCGCCGGGCTCCTGGTCTCACTGGATGACGCCCGCAGCGCCTCGGACGCGAACCTGCGGACCGCGATGTCCGGCTGCGGGATCCTCGTCCTCGGCTTGATCCTGCTGGCCCCGCTGCTGGCGGCCCCGGTGATCCGCCTCCTCGGCCGCCTCACCGGCCGGTTCGGGGTGGTGGGCGACCTCGCGCGGGACAACGCCCTGCGCGACCCGCGCCGTACGGCGGCCACCGCCGTCGCCCTGATGATCAGTACCGCGCTGGTCTGCGGACTCGCCGTCATCGAGCACTCCACCAGCCGCGCCCTGGACGCTCAGGCCGCCGCCGGGCTGAGCGCCGACTACGTCATCGGCACCCGGGGCACCACCACGGCCGTCGACGCGGCCGCCGTCCGGCGGGTCGCCGCCCTGCCCGGGGTCGTGACCGCCTCGGCCGTCGCGGACTCCACCTTCTCGGCCGGCGCCCTCGTCCGGCAGGTCTCCGGCGTCGACCCGAAGACCGTGGGGGCCGTCATGAAGCTCCGCTTCACCAGCGGTTCGGCCGACGGCATCGGGCCGGGCCGGATCGCCGTCTCCGCCGGCTTCGCCCGTGAGAACCGGCTCGTCACCGGCGGGCGGATCGAGGGGAGCATCGGCCCCGGCCAGGGGGAGGGGGAGGGCGGCCGGGCCTTCACCGTCGTCGGGATCTACGAGGACAACCCCACCGCGCAGGACGTCCTCGCCGACCGGGGCGAGGTCCAGCGGTACGGCTTCCTGCGCGACTCCGTCCAGCGCGTCCTCGTGCGTACCGGCCCGGGCGCGGCGGACGTGGAGAAGCGGCTGCGCGCCGCCGTCGACGACAGCCCGCTGCTGAAGGTGCAGAGCCGGAGCCGGCTCGTCCAGGAGCAGGCCGGGGTGGCCGGCGACCTGATGACCATGGTGTTCGGGCTGCTCGCCATCGGCGTGGTCGTCTCCGCCCTCGGCCTGGTCAACACGCTCGCCATGTCGGTGGCCGAACGCACCCGGGAGATCGGCGTCCTGCGCGCCCTCGGCATGGACCGCGGCGGGATCCGCCGCATGATCGGGCTCGAATCGCTCGCCGTCGCGGCGTTCGGGACCCTCCTGGGCCTGGCCGGCGGGCTGTTCGGGGCGTGGCGGGTCAGCGGGCTCGCCAACGGGGCCATTCCCCGGTACGCGTTCTCCCTGCCGTGGGGGACCCTCGCCCTGGTCGTCGTCCTCTCGCTGGCGGCCGGCGCCGCTGCGGCCGTGCTCCCGGCCCGCCGCGCGGCCGCCCTCGGCCCCCTGCGCGCGGTGTCCGGCGGCTGAACCACCGGTCAGGGGAGCGGGCGGGGCGGCCGGGGGCCCGTGTAGTGGCCGCTCGGGCGCATCCGCAGCGGCCGCTCCTGGTACTCCTCCAGCGCGTGCGCGATCCAGCCCGCCGTACGGGCCACCGCGAACACCGTCTCCCCGGCCTCGGCGGTCATCCCGCAGGACACCGTCAGCACCGCCAGCGCCAGGTCCACGTTGGGGTGCAGTCCGTGACGGGCCATCACCGCCGCCACCTCCCGGGCCGCGCCGAGGGCGGCGGCCGCCCGGGGCAGTTCCTCCAGCCGCCCGAACAGCGCCCGTGCCCGGGGGTCCTCGCCCCGGTAGAGGCGGTGGCCGAACCCCGGTACCCGGCGGCCCGCGCGCAGGTGCTCGGCCACCACCGGCGCGGCGCCGCCCCGCTCCGGCACCTCCGCCAGCATCCGGTGCGCGAGCCGGCCCGCCGCGCCGTGCAGGGGGCCTTCGAGCGCACCGAGGCCGGCCGAGACCACCGCGTACGGGTGGGCCCGGGCGGAGGCCGCGACCCGGACGGCCAGGGTGGAGGCGGCCAGGTCGTGGTCGACCAGCAGGGCCATGGCCAGGTCCAGCACGTCCACGGCCGCCGGGTCCGGCTCCTGCGCGGTCAGCCGGGACCACAGCCGCCCGGCGAGCCGCCCGTCCCCCGGCCCCGTGGGAGCCACCTCGGGCAGGGCCCCGACCAGCGTCGGGATCAGGCAGCGCGCGGAGCCCAGGACGGCCTCCTCGGACAGGTCGAAGCGCAGCGGGTCCGCGACCGCGGCGGCCGCGACCGCGACCCGCAGCAGGTCCAGCGGGCCGCTGTGCTCGGGCATCGCGGCCACCGCCCGCCGTGCGGCGGCCAGGGGCTCCGGGGGAGCGGCGAACCGGGCCCCCTGCGCCAGGGTGCCCGTCCAGAGCCACTCGGCGACCTCCTCGAAGGAGTAGCGCGAGGCCAGCTCGACGGCGTCCGCGCCGCGGAACCAGTACCGGTCGGACCCGGGCTCGATGAGGGTGAGCGCGGTGCGTACGGCCAGCTCCCCGGTGGCGGGGCCGGCCGCTTCGCGCCGGCTGCGCCGGGCCAGCGCCTCCACCTCAGCGGCGTCGAAGGTGCTGCCGCGCCCGACCGGGTCGCGGCGGCTGCCCAGCTGGCCCCGGCTGACGTACGCGTACACGGTCGCCGGCTTCACCCCGAGGAGCCGGGCGGCCTCCTGCGTGGTGATCCGGCGGGGCGGGGCCTCCGCGGAGGCGTCGGCGGGGGAGTCGGACGGGCGGTCGCTCATGACCCCGAGCATACATATGTTGATTCAATCAATGTTGACATCGATCGGATCAAGGGTGGATGGTCGATCCATGAACACCACCGTCGAAGTACCCCGCGGTCTCGCGGGAGTCGTGGTCACCGAGACGCAGCTCGGTGACGTCCGCGGCCGCGAAGGCTTCTACCACTACCGTCAGTACTCGGCCGTGGACCTGGCGGCGTCCCGCACCTTCGAGGACGTCTGGCACCTGATGTTCCGCGGCTCCCTCCCGGCCGGCCCCGCCCAACGGGCCGCCTTCACCGCCGAGGTCGCCCCCCTGCGCCACCTGCCCGCCGAGGTACGGGACGCCCTGCCCGCCCTCGCCCGGGCCACCGCCCTCTCCGGCCCCCTCGCCGGCCTGCGCACCGCCCTCTCGCTCCTCGGCGCCTCCGCCGGCTTCCGCCCCGTGTACGACCTCGACCCCGACCGCCGGGCCGCCGACGCCCTCGCCGCCTGCGCCGCCGTACCGACCCTGCTGACCGCCCTGCACCGGCTCGGGCAGGGCCTGGAGCCGGTCGCCCCGCGCGACGACCTCCCGTACGCCGCCAACTACCTGTGGATGCTCACCGGCGAGGAGCCCGACCCCGTCAAGGCCCGCGCCGTCGAGCGGTACCTGATCTCCACCGTCGACCACGGCTTCAACGCCTCCACGTTCACCGCCCGTGTCATCGCCTCCACCGGTGCGGACGTCGCCGCCTGCCTCACCGGGGCGATCGGCGCCCTCTCCGGCCCCCTGCACGGCGGCGCGCCCAGCCGCGCCCTGGACACCCTCGACGCCATCGGCACCACCGACCGCATCGGCCCCTGGATCCGGGAGCGCGTCCTCGCCGGAGACCGGATCATGGGCTTCGGGCACCCCGTCTACCGCACCGAGGACCCCCGCTCGCGGATGCTGCGCGACATCGCCCGGCAGTTCGGCGGGCCGCTCGTCGAGTTCGCCGTGGAGGTCGAACGGCAGGTGGAGGAGATCCTCGCCGAGCTCAAGCCGGGCCGCGAACTGCACACCAACGTGGAGTTCTACGCGGGGGTGGTCATGGAGCTGTGCGGGCTGCCGCGCGAGATGTTCACCCCGACCTTCTGCGCGGCCCGGGTGGTCGGCTGGAGCGCGAACGTCCTGGAGCAGGCCGCCGACTCGAAGATCATCCGGCCGGCCGCCCGCTACACCGGTCCCACCCCGCCCCAGCCGGTACCCGCGATGGGCTGACTACGATCGTCCGGGTGAACAGCGTCCAGCCCATCCCCGTCGTCGTCCTCTCCGGATTCCTCGGCTCCGGGAAGACCACGCTCCTCAACCACCTCCTCACCCACCGCGGGGGCACCCGGATCGGGGTCGTCGTCAACGACTTCGGCTCGATCGAGATCGACGCCATGGCGGTGGCCGGGCAGGTCGGGGACTCGATGGTCTCGCTCGGCGGCGGCTGCCTGTGCTGCGCGGTCGACGGCAGCGAGCTGGACGCCTACCTGGAGAAGCTCGCCGCACCCGTCCACCGGATCGACGTCATCGTCATCGAGGCCAGCGGGCTCGCCGAGCCCCAGGAGATGATCCGGATGCTGGTGGCCAACGAGAACCCGGCCGTCCGCTACGGCGGCCTCGTCCAGGTCGTGGACGCCGCCGAGTTCGACGCCACCCGGGCCGCGCACCCCGAGACGGACCGCCACCTCGCCGTCGCCGACCTGGTGGTGCTGAACAAGACCGACCGCGTCGACGCCGCCGAACGCGCCCGCATCGAGGCCGAACTCGCCGCGCTCGCCGCCCCGGGCACCCCGCTCGTCGGCGCCGACCACGGCCGCATCGACCCGGAACTGCTCTTCGACCGCCGCCCCTGGACCGAGACCCGGGGCCAGCTCTCCTTCGAGGACCTGCTGGCCGAGGCCGGGCGGCACGAGGGCGGTGAGGACCACGCCGCGCACGCGCACGCGGCGTACGAGAGCGTCTCCTTCACCACCGACCGGGCGCTCTCCCCGCGCCGGTTCATCGACTTCCTCGACCGCCGCCCCGCCGGCCTCTACCGGATCAAGGGCTTCGTCTGGTTCGGGGTCCCCGGCCACCAGGAGCGGTACGAGGTCCACGCGGTCGGCCGCTTCCTGCGGTTCGACCCCGGTCCCTGGGGCCGGGGCGAGCCGCGCCGCACGCGGCTCGTCCTGATCGGCAAGGGCATCGACGGCCCGGGCCTGCTCGGCGGGCTGGAGGCCTGCCGGGAGGCCGACCCCGGACAGGCCGGCCCCGAGAGCATGTGGGGGGTGCTGCGCTACGTGCCCCGCCCGGTGGAGGAGGCCCCGGCCGAGGAGGCCGCGGCGGACCCGTCAGGCGGAGTGTCCGGGTAGCCAGCCGCGCTGGACGCTGCGGACCCCGGCCTCGAAGCGGCTGCGGGCGCCGAGCCGCTCCATCAGATCGGTGGCGATGCGGCGGGCGGTCCGCTGGGAGACGCCGAGACGCTTGGCGATGGACTCGTCGGTGTGCCCCTGGGCCAGGAGGGCGATGGTGGTGGCCTCCTGCGGGCTGAGGCCGGTCGCGTCCCTGCGGGCGGCCTCGCCGAGGGGCCGGGCGGCGGACCAGACGCCTTCGAAGAGGGCGCACAGCGCGGCGAGCGTGCCCTGGCCGGTCAGGACGACGGCTCCCGCGGCGGTGTCGTCGCTGCTGACGGGGATGACGGCGGCCGAGCGGTCCGTGATGATCATCCGGGTGGGCAGCGTCGGCACGGTACGGACCTGGCCGCCCAGCCCGGTCAGCCAGTGGGCGTAGTCGACGGTGCCCCGGTCGTTGCGGACACTGCTGAGGTAGAGGGTGCGCATACGCACGCCCCGGCCCAGCAGCTGCTCGTCCAGGGGCCGTGACGCGTCCATCTGGGCGGCGGGCTGGGCGCCGCCCGGGGCGAAGGACATGACCTCGGTCGTGACCTCCCGCGTGAGGCGGGCGAGGCGGTCGCGGATCCGGTCGATGCCGATCAGCTGCTCGACACCGGGGCTGGAGGCGGACGGCCGCAGGTCGGCGTACTCGGCGATCAGCTGCGCGGCCACGGCCCGCGAGGCCTCCAGCCGCTGCTGCTGCGCGGCGAGCTCGGCCTGCTGGCGGGCCATCAGGATCTCCATCCCGATGTCGGGGGAGACGGCCCGCAGGTTGCCCTGCCGCTCGGCCGACGGCCTGACCAGGGCGAGCTCGCTGAGCACGTCCAGGGCGTCGCGCACGGCCTGCTCGGACTGGCCGGTGGCGGCCACGAGTTCGGCGACGCCGCCGTACGGATCGCCCAGCATGGCGCGGTAGACGGACTCCGCGGCGGTGTCGAGTCCCAATGCGGTCAGCACGGTGCGTCCCCCTGAAAACGTGTGGTCCCAGGCCCCCCCGGGGCGGTCTGGGATCATCCCATCTTCGCCGCCCCGGGCGGCCGTCGGACGCGCACGTGTGTCAGGTGGACGGATCCGGCCATGGCCCCAAGGGTCCATGTCGCGCCAGTGGCGGGCCGGCTGACGGGCTGACAGCGTGCGGCCCATGTATCTCGTACACGCCCGCCTGCAGGGGCCCCCGGCCGTGCCCCTGCCGCCGCAGACGCGTTCCCTGGTGCGGTCCCTGGTCCGTGCCGAGGACGGCATCGAGCACGTCGCCGTCCACCCGCACGCGCTGCCCTGCCCCGTGATCGGCCTCTACGTGCGCGCCGAGAGCCTCGCGGACGCGGAGCGGCGGGCGGACCGGGTCTGCCGGCGGGTGCTCGGGGACTGCGCGGAGTTCAGCGGCTGGTCCCTGCTGGCCGCCGAGACTCCGCTGGTCGCCCCGTTCTACGAGTCGTTGCTGGCCGCTCCGGGCCCGGCCGGCCGGTCGGTGGACGCTAGGGGCCAAGGACGGTTCGGTCCAGACGACAGCCCTTCCGACGGCCCTGACCAGCGGCGAGAGTAGTTCTCGCCGGCAGGGACAACGGCCCGGCCGGCCAGAGGACCGGACGCGTCACCGCGGGACGCAGGCCGGTTCGGGACACCCGACCCCACGTCAGACAGGACCTCGCCATGCTGCGCATCCGCCTCGCCCGGGCCACCGCGGTCACCACCCTCGCCGCCGCCTTCCTGCTGTCCGCCCCGGCCGCCGCGACCGTCTCCGCCGCCGGGGCCGCCGCGCCCGCCGCGGCCACTCCGGGGTCGCCCGCGGACGCCGAGCAGACCATGGGCTGGTCCTGACCCGCCCCCCGTGGGCCGGTGCTGCTAGGCGACCTCGACGCCGTACTCGCGCAGCAGGTCCTCCAGGCCGCCGCGGTAGCCCTTGCCGCCGATGACGAAGTCCCAGTCGCCGTTGGAGCGGCGCCGGAACGAGCCGAGTACCAGGGCCGTCTCGCCGGCGCGGCCGTCGGACACGTCCAGCCGGCCGAGTTCCTCCCCGTCGGCGGACAGCAGGCGGATGAACGCCTGCGTGAACCCGGCGAGGTCGGCGTGCGGGTCCGCCTCCGGGTCGATCGCGGCCACGAGGACCAGCCGGTCGGCGGCCTCCGGCAGCGCGTCGAACGACACCTCGACCGCGGCCTTGTCGGGTGCCGGACGCGCCCGGGTGCGTACGGAGCCGTCCGGTGTGCGGGGGTTGTTGTAGAACACGAAGTGTTCCTCGTCGAGGACCCGGCCGCCCGCGCACACGAGCGCGCAGACGTCCAGCGCGACGGAGCCCGACCAGGTCATGCCGAGCACGTTGTGATCCGCCGGCTCCGCGGGCTGCGGTGTCCGCGGGGCGGGAACCTCCGCGGCCGCCGCGCCGCCGCCACCGCCGAGGCGGCCGCGCAGACCGTACTGGTGCAGGAGCCCGACCAGATCGGCGCCGGGAACCAACTCCAGCGGCTTGCCGTTGGCGAAGGTGTACGACCCCGGCCCGAAGGACGCGGTGGTGACCAGCACCCCCTTGTTCGCCCCCTTGTCCTGGACCGTGCCGTACAGGTCCCGGACCGCTGTCGGCGGCACCGTGTTGCGGTAGCGCTTGACCTGGACCACGATCCGCCCGCCCCGGATCGGCGCCGGGTCCAGGGCCTCGACGTCCACCCCGCCGTCGCCCGACCGCTGGGTGGTCACCGCCTCCATGCCCATCGCCCGGAACAGCTCGGCGACCAGGTTCTCGAAGTCGATCGGGTCCATCGCGAAGAGGTCCGGCTCGTCCGCGTCGGGCGCGTGGCCCCCGTGGCTGACGACGCCTCCGCCGACCTCGTCCGGCCGGCGCCCGGCACGCACCGCCGTCAACTGGTCGGGGCGGGCGGACAGCTGGCCGCCGAGCCCGGAGACCAGGCAGTCCACCGCGCTGACCTGCTCCAGCCGCAGCTCCCCGAACGCGGACCGCTCCGCCGCGACCGTGGCGAGCACGATCCGCGCCTCACGGCCCGTCACCGGATCGTGGTCGTCCACGAAGCCGTTGACGACCACCAGGTCGAGCGCCTGGAACTCGTCCGCGGCGTAGAGCTCACGGACCACCAGCAGGAGGCACTGGGCCAGCAGGTCGCGGTAGAGCGCCCGCCGCTGCGTGGCGGGGCGCGGCGATTCCCTGTCCTGGTCGGCTCCCGGCAGGTACCGCACCGACTTGGTCTCCGGGACCACGTCGTAGCGGGGCAGTTCCCAGTCCAGCACCAGGTGCCGCGCCGCCTGGTCGTACGCCGCGGAGACCTGCCTCGGCAGCTCCTGCGGCCAGGCGGTGGACGCGTAGAGGGCGGCGGAGAAGTACTCCACCACGGCCTCCGCCTCGCCCGCGCGCAGCCGTTCGGTCAGTTCGCCCAGCCCCCGGTTGTGGGCCCGGATCGCGGCGAGCTGCTCCGCCGCCCACCGGTCGTACTGCTGCCGCTGCTCGGCGAGCTGTTCCTGGCGCCGCGTCTCCGCCGCCCGCGCCTTCCGGCAGGCCCGGGTGTACTGGGCGTGCTCCTCGTGCTCCGCCTGGGCCCGACGGTAGGAGCCCGCCGCCATGCCGCTGCTCTGCTGCCGGAACTGCTCGATCCGGGGCATCGGCACGGGGTGCGCCAGGGAGCCGGGACGGAAGGGTTCGAGTTCCTCGCTCCGCACGAGTGAGGACATCCGGAACGTCGTGGCCCGGCAGCCCCTCACCAGGAGGTTCTGCAATGCCTCGACCTCGGCCTCGATGGTCTCCGTGCGCTGCCGGGCCTCGGCCTCGCGGCGCAGCCGGTACGCGGCCTGCTGCTCACGTTCGCCCCGGGCCACCTCGCGGTCCCACGCCCGGCGCCGGCGCTCCGCCTCGCGCTGCTGGATCAGCTGCGTCCGCTGCTGCCGGCGCTGGGCCTCCGCCCAGTCCCCGATCATCCCGCTCGACTGACGGCTCATCAGCATCCCCCCGCCCCACCACAAGCAACAACGGGAAAACACTAGTCGGCATTCGGGTGGTACGTCCCCCCGGTCGCACCACCCGAATGCCGCAGGCGTCCTACAGCGCGCCACCCGCCAGGACCGCGACCGACGCGGGAAGGGCGGTGCCCGAGCCGTCGCGGCGCGGATCCGGGGACGGGAGGGGCGCCGGGGTGCCGTTCGCGGTGGCCGCGCGGGCCGGGGCGTTGCCCGCCCAGGCCAGCACCAGCGTGTCCTCGCCCTTCAGGAACCGCTGGCAGCGCACCCCGCCGGTGGCCCGGCCCTTGCGCGGGTACTGGTCGAACGGGGTCAGCTTCCCCGAGGCCGGCGCGCCGTCGAGGGTGCCCTGCGCGCCCGCCACCGTGAACACCAGGGCGTCCCGGGCCGGGTCCACCGCCGAGAAGTGGATCACCTTGGCGTTCCCGGCGAGCTTGATGCCCGCCATGCCGCCCGCCGGGCGGCCCTGGGGGCGCACCTGGCCGGCCGGGTAGCGCAGCAGCTGGGCGTCGTCGGTGATGAAGACCAGGTCCTCCTCGCCCGTGCGCAGCTCGACCGCGCCGACGATCCGGTCGCCCTCCTTGAGGGTGATGACCTCCAGCTCGTCCTTGTTCGCCGGGTAGTCCGGCACGACCCGCTTGACCACGCCCTGCTCGGTGCCCAGGGCCAGGCCCTGCGAGGACTCGTCCAGCGAGGTCAGACAGACCACCGTCTCGTCGGCCTCCAGCCCGGAGACGAACTCCGCGACCGGGGCCCCGCCCGCCAGGCTCGGCGCCGCGTGCGTGTCGGGCAGCTGCGGCAGGTCGATCACCGGGAGCCGCAGCAGCCGCCCGTACGAGGTCACCACGCCCACGTCGGCCCGGGCGGTCGCCGCCACCTGCGAGACGACCAGGTCGTGCCTGGCGCGGGCGGCGCCCTCGTCCACCGGCAGCGGGTCGCCGTTCGCCGTACGGGCCAGCAGGCCTGTGGAGGACAGCAGCACCCGGCAGGGGTCGTCCGCGACCTCCAGCGGCACGGCCGCCACGGCCGTGCCCGCGGACTCCAGCAGCACGGTACGGCGCGGGGTGCCGAACTTCTTGGCGACCGCGGCCAGTTCCGAGGAGACCAGCTTGCGCAGCTCCGCGTCCGAGTCGAGGATCCGGGTCAGCTCCTCGATCTCCGCGGTCAGCCGGTCGCGCTCGGACTCCAGCTCGATCCGGTCGAAGCGGGTGAGCCGGCGCAGCGGGGTGTCCAGGATGTACTGGGTCTGGACCTCGCTCAGCGAGAAGACCTCCATCAGGCGTTCCTTGGCCTGCGCGGAGTTGTCGCTGTCGCGGATGAGGCGGATGACCTCGTCGATGTCGAGCAGGGCCACCAGCAGGCCCTCGACCAGGTGCAGCCGGTCGCGCCGCTTGCGGCGGCGGAACTCGCTGCGCCGGCGCACGACCTCGAAGCGGTGGTCGAGGTAGACCTCCAGGAGCTCCTTGAGGCCCAGCGTCAGCGGCTGGCCGTCGACCAGCGCGACGTTGTTGATGCCGAAGGACTCCTCCATCGGCGTCAGCTTGTACAGCTGCTCCAGCACGGCCTCCGGGTGGAAGCCGTTCTTGATCTCGACGACCAGGCGCAGGCCGTGCGCCCGGTCGGTGAGGTCCTTGACGTCGGCGATGCCCTGGAGCTTCTTCGAGCCGACCAGGTCCTTGATCTTGGCGATGACCTTCTCGGGGCCGACCGTGAAGGGCAGCTCGGTGACGACCAGGCCCTTGCGGCGGGGCGTGACGTCCTCCACCGAGACCGTCGCGCGGATCCTGAAGGTGCCGCGGCCGTTCTCGTAGGCGTCCTTGATGCCGGACAGGCCCACGATCCGGCCGCCGGTGGGCAGGTCGGGACCCGGCACGAAGCGCATCAGCGCCTCCAGGTCCGCGTCCGGGTGGCGGATCAGGTGGCGGGCGGCCGCGATGACCTCGCCCAGGTTGTGCGGGGGCATGTTGGTGGCCATGCCGACCGCGATCCCGGACGTGCCGTTGACCAGCAGGTTCGGGTAGGCGGCGGGCAGGGTGACCGGCTCGCGCTCCTGGCCGTCGTAGTTGGCGGCGAAGTCGACGGTGTCCTCGTCGATCGACTCCGTCATCAGCGACGTCGCGTCGGCCATCTTGCACTCGGTGTAGCGCATCGCGGCCGGCGGGTCGTCGTTGCCGAGTGAACCGAAGTTGCCGTGGCCGTCGACCAGCGGCAGCCGCATGGAGAAGGGCTGCGCCATGCGCACGAGGGCGTCGTAGATCGACTGGTCGCCGTGCGGGTGGAGCTTGCCCATCACCTCGCCGACGACGCGGGCGCACTTCACGTACCCGCGGTCGGGGCGCAGGCCCATCTCGTTCATCTGGTAGACGATGCGCCGGTGCACCGGCTTCATGCCGTCGCGGGCGTCCGGCAGGGCCCGGGAGTAGATCACTGAGTACGCGTACTCAAGGAAGGAGCCCTGCATTTCGTCGACGACGTCGATGTCGAGGATCTTCTCCTCGAAATCCTCCGGCGGCGGGGTCTTCGTGCTGCGGCGGGGCATCGCTGCGGCGCTCCTAACCAAGATCGGGGGGTGTACCTGCTGGGGTGTGCGACGGGGTCGACGCGGACCATTGTGGCCCGAGGCACCGACAACGCCTCACCCCGACCCTTGTGCGGGGGCCGGGGAACTTCTCCGCGCACCTGCGCGCTTGCATACAGTGGCAGGTCGACAGTAAATCTCCGCATCGCGATCGAAGGGACCACATGCCCATGGGTCACACGGCCACAGCTCAGGCCGGCTCCGGCGGCCTGACAGCGACCGAGCACCGGCTGGCCAACGGCCTGCGCGTGGTGCTGTCCGAGGACCACCTCACCCCGGTCGCCGCCGTCTGCCTCTGGTACGACGTCGGCTCCCGCCACGAAGTCAAGGGGCGGACCGGTCTGGCTCACCTCTTCGAGCACCTCATGTTCCAGGGTTCGGCGAGCGTGAAGGGCAACGGGCACTTCGAGCTCGTCCAGGGCGCCGGCGGCTCGCTGAACGGCACCACCAGCTTCGAGCGCACCAACTACTTCGAGACGATGCCGGCCCACCAGCTGGAACTCGCCCTGTGGCTGGAGGCGGACCGCATGGGCTCGCTGCTGGCCGCCCTGGACGAGGAGTCCATGGAGAACCAGCGCGACGTGGTCAAGAACGAGCGCCGCCAGCGCTACGACAACGTCCCGTACGGCACGGCCTTCGAGCGGCTGACCGCCCTGGCCTACCCCGACGGCCACCCGTACCACCACACCCCGATCGGTTCCATGGCCGACCTGGACGCGGCCTCCCTGGAAGACGCCCGGAACTTCTTCCGCACGTACTACGCGCCCAACAACGCCGTCCTGTCGGTCGTGGGCGACATCGACCCCGAGCGCACCCTCGCCTGGGTCGAGAAGTACTTCGGCAGCATCCCGGCGCACGACGGCAAGCAGCCGCCCCGCGACGGCACCCTCCCCGAGATCATGGGCGGGCAGCTGCGCGAGGAGATCGTCGAGGACGTGCCGGCCCGCGCGCTGATGGCCGCCTACCGCCTGCCGCACGACGGCACCCGCGAGTGCGACGCCGCCGACGTGGCGCTGACGATCCTCGGCGGCGGCGAGTCCTCCCGCCTGCACAACCGCCTGGTCCGCCGCGACCAGAGCGCCGTCGCCGCCGGCTTCGGCCTGCTGCGCCTGGCCGGCGCGCCCTCCCTGGGCTGGCTGGACGTGAAGACCTCCAGCGGCGTCGAGGTGCCCGCCATCGAGGCGGCCGTCGACGAGGAGCTCGCCCGGTTCGCCGCCGAGGGCCCCACGGCCGACGAGATGGAGCGGGCGCAGGCGCAGCTGGAGCGCGAATGGCTGGACCGGCTGGGCACCGTCGCCGGCCGCGCCGACGAACTGTGCCGCTTCGCGGTGCTGTTCGGCGACCCGCAGCTGGCGCTGACCGCCGTGCGGCGCGTCCTGGACGTCACCGCCGAGGAGGTGCAGGCCGTGGCCGCCGCCCGGCTGCGCCCCGACAACCGCGCGGTCCTGGTCTACGAGCCGCTGACCGGTTCCGAAGAGAACGACGAGAGCGACGAGAACGAGGGGGCGGAGCAGTGAGCGACACCGCAGCCGTCACGATGACCTTCCACCCGCGTCCGCAGGCCGGCGAGGCCAAGCCGTGGGCCTTCCCCGCCCCCGAGCGCTCCACCCTCGGCAACGGCCTGACCCTGCTGCGGTGCCACCGCCCCGGCCAGCAGGTCGTCGCGGTCGAGGTCAACCTCGCGGCCCCGCTCGACGCCGAGCCCGCGGGCCTCGACGGAGTGGCCACGATCATGGCCCGGGCCCTGTCGGAGGGCACCGAC
Source organism: Streptomyces sp. NPDC032091 (assembly GCF_055580265.1). Lineage (NCBI taxonomy): Bacteria > Bacillati > Actinomycetota > Actinomycetes > Kitasatosporales > Streptomycetaceae > Streptomyces > Streptomyces sp. NPDC032091. The sequence continues at coordinate 123,820 of NZ_JBVILR010000011.1, forward strand.
AAGCACTCCGCCGAGGAGTTCGCCGCCGAGCTGGAGCGCTGCGGCGCCACCCTCGACGCCCACGCCGACCACCCCGGCCTGCGGGTCTCCCTGGAGGTCCCGGCCTCCCGCCTGCCCAAGGCGCTAGGGCTGCTCGCCGAGGCGCTGCGCGCCCCCGCCTTCGACGACGGCGAGGTCTCCCGGCTGGTGCGCAACCGGCTCGACGAGATCCCGCACGAGCAGGCCAACCCCCAGCGCCGCGCCGCCAAGGAGCTCTCCAAGGAGCTGTTCCCGGCCACGCTGCGCATGTCCCGCCCCCGCCAGGGCACCGAGGAGACGGTCGCGCGGATCGACGCCGCCGCCGTACGCGCCTTCTACGAGGCCCACGTACGCCCCTCCACGGCCACCGCGGTGGTCGTCGGCGACCTGACCGGGATCGACCTGGACGCGGTCCTCGCCGACACCCTGGGCGCCTGGACGGGTGGCACCGCCGCGCCGCTGCCGGTGCCGCCGGTGACGGCCGACGACACGGGCCGCGTGATCATCGTGGACCGGCCCGGCGCGGTCCAGACGCAGCTGCTGATCGGCCGGATCGGGCCGGACCGGCACGACATCGTCTGGGCCCCGCAGGTCCTCGGCACCTACTGCCTGGGCGGCACCCTGACCTCCCGCCTGGACAAGGTGCTGCGCGAGGAGAAGGGCTACACCTACGGGGTGCGCGCCTTCGGCCAGGTGCTGCGCTCCACGGCCGACGGCAAGGGCGCCTCGATGCTCGCCATCAGCGGCTCGGTGGACACCCCCAACACCGGTCCCGCGCTGGCGGACCTGTGGCAGGTGCTGCGCACGCTGGCCGCCGAGGGGCTGACGGACGCCGAGCGCGACGTGGCGGTGCAGAACCTGGTGGGCGTGGCCCCGCTGAAGTTCGAGACGGCCGCCTCGGTCGCCGGGACCCTGGCCGACCAGGTGGAGCAGGAGCTGCCGGACGACTACCAGGCGCGGCTGTACGCGCGGCTGGCCGAAACCGGTACGGCGGAGGCCACTTCGGCGGTCGTGAGCGCCTTCCCGGTGGACCGGCTGGTGACGGTCCTCGTGGGGGACGCGGCGCAGATCGAGGAGCCGGTCCTGGCCCTCGGCATCGGTGAGGTCACGGTCGTCACCAACTGACCTGCGGTCGGCTGGTTTTCGAGGGGGCCCGGTGGAGCATCCATCGGGCCCCCTTTGTCCGTTTAGTGGTGTGGTTGCAGGTATGCGGTGTGGCGTACGCAACAAATCCGCTCGTCTGTTTGGCGATTGACTGATGATCCGCCTAGCGTCAGGCGTGCTGTCCGTCAGTTGTGCCAGCCGCACCCGCGGCACCGGGCAGCGATCGCCGAGTCCCCGTCAGGCGCGAGCCTGGGGAGCCGGGGACCCGCATCAGTCCCTGGGGTGAATCGGACCGCCTCGTCAGAGGGGGGCCGTAGGAGACCTTCCTGCTCCGAACCCGTCAGCTAACCCGGTAGGCGAGAAGGAAGGAAAGGATCACCCCCTCCATGGCGTTCGGCAGTCGTACAGCCGCTACCGGCAAGCACCGTGGTTCGAGCCGTCTGAGCCGCAAGACCGCCGGTTACGCCGGCATCGCGGCCCTCGCCACCACGGGTGTGGTCGCCACCCTGGCCGCTCCGGCCTTCGCCGCCGACTCCCACGGCGGCCCGTCCCCGGAGGACACCGGCGCGCTGAACGCCGTCGTCGTCGCCGACGGCCTCCAGGACGACATCGAGGTCCAGGCCGCGACCCAGCAGACCGCCGCCGAGTCCGTCGCCGCCCAGGCGCAGGCCGAGGCCGAGGCGAAGGTGCGCGCCCAGGAGGCGAAGCGCGTCGCCGAGGTCAAGGAGAAGGCCGAGCGCGAGGCCGCCGAGAAGGCCGCCCAGGAAGAGGCCCGCAAGCGCGCCAACACCTTCGTGGCCCCGGTCGACGGCTCCTACGTCAGCACCCAGTACGGCGCGGGCGGCGGCATGTGGTCCTCCGGCAGCCACACGGGCATCGACTTCCACGCCGACGAGGGCACCTCCGTCCACGCCGTGGGCTCGGGCACCGTCGTCGAGGCCGGCTGGGGCGGCGCCTACGGCAACAACGTCGTGATCCGCCACAACGACGGCACCTACACTCAGTACGGGCACATGATGTCGCTGAACGTCTCGGTCGGCGAGACCGTCACCGCCGGCCAGCAGATCGGCCTGTCGGGCTCCACGGGCAACTCCAGCGGCCCGCACCTGCACTTCGAGGCCCGCACCGGTGCCACGTACGGCACGGACATCAACCCGCTGGCCTACCTGCGCCAGCACGGTGTCGGCATCTGACCCGACTTCGTGAAGAAGGCCCCGGCTCTCCGAGCCGGGGCCTTCTGTCGTTTTCCGGTTTCTTCCTTCCGGATTTCCGGGCGTTCTCGGAAATCTCCGCGTGTTGTCATAGAGTCGCAGGCGGCACGGTCGATCGGAACGAAACCCAGCGAAACCCAGCGGAGGTCCGGCCTTGCGTATTCCGGCGCACGCGGTGTGCACAGCCATTCGCGACGATATCGTCTCCGGATTCTTCGGGCCGGGCGGCCGGCTGACCGAGGAGGTGCTCGCCCGCCGGTACGGGGTCTCGCGGGTCCCGGTGCGCGAGGCGCTGCGCACGCTGGAGTCCGAGGGGTTCGTCACCACGCGGCGGCACGCGGGGGCGTGCGTGGCGGAGCCGAGCGAGCAGGAGGCGGCCGACCTGCTGGAGCTGCGGCTGCTGCTGGAGCCCCTCGCGGCCTCGCGCGCGGCCCGGCGGCGGACCGAGGCGCACCTGAAGGTGCTGCGGGGGATGGTGCGGCTGGGCCAGGAGCGCGCCGGGCGGGCCCCGGGGGAGGATCTGCGGGCGCTCGGGAGCTGGTTCCACGAGACCCTCGCCCAGGCGTCCGGCAGCCCGGGGCTGATCGCGCTCCTGGCGCAGACCCGGCGCAAGATCGCCTGGCTGTACGAGGTGGGGGCGCCGGCCCGGCCGGTGGACTCCTGGGCGGAGCACGGGGCGCTCGTGGACGCGGTGGCGCGGGGGGACGCGGAGCGGGCCCGGGCGCTGGCCGCGCTGCACGGGGAGCGGGCGGTGGGGGTGTTCCGGCCGCGGGTGAGGATTTTGCAACGTGCCGTAAACACGGCGGGTGGCCGGAATTAACGCGGGGCGCGTATAAAAGGGTGGGCCGCGGAATTCACCCGGGGCGGGACGGGCGGCTGCTTCCGGTCAATTCCGGTGACGAAATTCTCGCTGCCGCGGATTTTCCGGCCGACGGGTCTCCGCTGTGCGGGACGGCCCCGGAAAGGGTGAAGCCGCGGTTCCCCGGGGTGGTGGGGCCGCGGCTTCGGAGAAGGGGGATCAGACCGTTTCCGGGAGTTCCTCCAGGCCCTCCGCGACCAGCTTCGCGAGACGGTCCAGCGCGACCTCCGCGCCCTCCGCCTCGGACGCCAGGACGACCTCCTCGCCGCCCTGGGCGCCCAGACCCAGGACCGCCAGCATGGACGCGGCGTTGACGGGGTCGCCGCCCGCCTTCGCGATGGTCACGGGGACGCCGGAAGCGGTCGTCGCGCGGACGAAGATCGACGCGGGACGAGCGTGCAGGCCCTCGGCCCAGCCGACGTTGACACGGCGCTCTGCCATGGTGATGCCCTTCAGGTTCTCGCGGTTGTCTAGACCAGTCTCTCACGTCACCCGGAATGCTCGGACCGACCTCCGGCACCGGTCCGCCGCCGTTCGGCCCTCCTCAGCTTTGCACTGATTCGTCCCGCCACGCCTCATTCCCGCCGTACGCGCCGCGCGGCCTGTCGGAGGTCCCCGGCCACCCGGCCGGATCCTGCCCTTACCCTGGCCCCATGACCACCGCGTCGGACCCCTCGTACCCGGCCCACTGGGAAGCGGACGTCGTGCTGCGCGACGGCGGCACCGCCCGGATCCGCCCCATCACGACCGAGGACGCGGGACGCCTGGTCAGCTTCTACGAGCAGGTCTCGGACGAGTCGAAGTACTACCGCTTCTTCGCCCCCTACCCCCGCCTCTCCGACCGCGACGTGCACCGCTTCACGCACCACGACTACGTCGACCGCGTCGGCCTCGCCGCGACCATCGGCGGCGAGTTCATCGGCACCGTCCGCTTCGACCGGATCGGCCCCGACGGCCGGCCCGCCTCCGCCCCCGCCGACGAGGCCGAGGTGGCCTTCCTGGTCCAGGACGCCCACCAGGGCCGCGGGGTCGCCTCCGCCCTGCTCGAACACATCGGGGCCGTGGCCCGGGAGCGGGGCATCCGCCGCTTCGCGGCCGAGGTGCTGCCCGCCAACACCAAGATGATCAAGGTGTTCACGGACGTCGGCTACCAGCAGAAGCGCAGCTTCGAGGACGGCTCCGTCCACCTCACCCTCGACCTCGAACCCACCGCCGAGTCCCTCGCCGTCCAGCGCGCCCGCGAACAGCGCGCCGAGGCCCGGTCCGTCCAGCGGCTGCTGGCCCCCGGCTCGGTCGCGGTGATCGGCGTCAGCCGCTCCGGGTCCGGCGTGGGCTCCGCCGCGCTGCGCAACCTGCGCGACGGCGGCTTCCACGGCCACCTCTACGCCGTCAACGAGGCCCGGGCCTCCGGGATGGAGGGGGACCTGCTGGACGGGGTGCGGGCCTACCGGGCCGTCGCGGACATCGGGGCCCCCGTGGACCTCGCCGTGATCGCCGTCCCCGCCGAGCGGGTGCCGGACGCCGTCGCCGCCTGCGGGGAGCACGGGGTGCAGGGGCTGGTGGTGCTGTCGGCCGGGTACGGGGAGAGCGGCCCGGAGGGGCTGGCCCGCCAGCGCGAGCTGGTGCGGCAGGTGCGCTCGTACGGGATGCGGCTCATCGGGCCCAACGCCTTCGGGGTGATCAACACCGCGCCGGACGTGGAGCTCAACGCCTCCCTCGCGCCCGCCCCCGCCACCGCGCGCGGGCGGACCGGGCTGTTCACGCAGTCGGGCGCCATCGGCATCGCCCTGCTGTCCGGGCTGCTGCGCCGCGGCGCCGGCCTGTCCTCCTTCGTGTCCGCCGGCAACCGGGCGGACGTCTCCGGGAACGACATCCTCCAGTACTGGTACGAGGACGAGTCCACCGACGTGGCCCTCATGTACCTGGAGACCCTCGGCAACCCCCGCAAGTTCACCCGCCTCGCCCGCCGCACCGCCGCCGTCAAGCCGCTCGTCGTCGCCCTCGGCGGCCGGCACACCCCCGCCGGGCACATGGTCCCCGGAACCCGGCTCCCCGAGGCCACCGTCTCCGAGCTGATGCGGCAGGCCGGCGTCATCCGGGTGGACACCGTCACCGAGCTCGTCGACGCCGGGCTCCTGCTGGCCGGGCAGCCCCTGCCCGCCGGGCCCCGGGTGGCGATCCTCGGGAACTCCGAGTCCCTCGGGGTGCTCACGTACGACGCCTGCCTGAACGAGGGACTGCGCCCGTCGCCCCCGCTGGACCTCACCACCGCCGCCACCCCCGAGGACTTCCGCACCGCCCTCACCGCCGCCCTCGCCTCCGAGGACTGCGACGCCGTCGTCGTCACCGCCATCCCCTGGGTCGGCGAGCGGGCCCTGGCCGACGACCTCGCGGAGGCCCTGCGCGAGGCCGTCGCCGAGGTCCCCGGCAAGCCCGTCGCCGTCGTCCACGTGGAGCTCGGCGCACTCGTCGAGGCCCTCTCCGCCGCCCGGGCCACCGCCTCCGGCGCCACCCCGCCGCCCGCCGCCACCGCCCCACGCGACCGGACCCCGGCCGGCCCCGCCCCGGCCCCCGTGCCCGCCGGCCCCGCCCCCGGCGGCCGGATCCCCGCCTACCCCGCCGCCGAGCGGGCCGTGAAGGCCCTCGCCGAAGCCGTCCGCTACGCCCAGTGGCGCCGGGCCAACGCCGACGCCGGGCACGTGCCCGAGTACGAGGACATCGACGAGAGCGGCGCCGCCGACCTGCTCACCGCCCTCCTCACCGGGGTCGCCGAGGGTGCCGCGCTCACCCTGGACGAGCCCGACGCCCGCGCGCTGCTCGCCCGCTACGGGATCCGGGTCCTGCCCGTCCTGCCCGCCCCCAGCGCCGACGCCGCCGTCCGCGCGGCCCGGGTCCTCGGCTACCCCGTCGCCCTGAAGACCACCGCCCCCCACCTGCGCCACCGCGCCGACCTGGGCGGCGTACGCCTCGACCTCACCACCGAGGCCGAGCTGCGGCGCTCCTACGAGGAGCTCACCGAGGCCCTCGGCAAGCCCGCCGAGCTGCTGCCCGTCGTCCAGTCGATGGCCCCGCGCGGGGTGGACACCGTGGTGCGCTCCGTCGTCGACCCCGCCGCCGGCGCCGTCCTCTCCTTCGGGCTCGCCGGCGTCCCCTCCGAACTGCTCGGCGACACCGCGCACCGCCTCGTCCCCGCCACCGACCGCGACGCCGCCGGACTGGTCCGCTCCCTGCGCGCCGCACCCCTGCTCTTCGGCTGGCGCGGCAGCGACCCCGTCGACACCCCCGCCCTGGAGGAGCTGCTGCTGAGGCTCTCCCGGCTGGTGGACGACCACCCCGAGGTGACGGGGATCTCCCTGGAGCCGGTCGTCGTCGCCACGGAAGGGCTCAGCGTGCTCAGCGCCACCGTGCGCGTCGCCCACCCGCCCGCGCGCACCGACCTCGGTCCGCGGACCCTGCCCAGCTACTGAGCGACGGGCAGGTAGGGGGACCCCGGAGGGGCCTTAGGATGGACCTCATGGCGAAATCCGGTACGACGACCCAGGGGCTGCGCGCGGCGATCGAGCGCAGCGGCTACTACCCGGCCCTCGTGGCCGAGGCCGTGGAGGCCGCGGTGGGCGGCGAGCCGGTCTCGTCGTACGTGGTCCACCAGGAGACCACCTTCGACTCCAACGAGGTGCGCCGGCACGTCACCGTGCTGGTCCTCACCGACAACCGGTTCATCGTCAGCCACACCGACGAGCAGGCCGCCGACGCCGGATCCCCGTCCCCGTACGCGACCACCTCCACCGAGTCGGTCAAGCTGGGCGCCATCTCCTCCGTGGTGCTCAGCCGCGTCGTCGCCAACCCGGAGTCCTACACCCCCGGCCAGCTGCCCCGCGAGGTCGTCCTGACCATCGGCTGGGGCGCGGTCTCGCGCATCGACCTGGAGCCCGCCGCCTGCGGCGACCCCAACTGCGACTCCGACCACGGCTACACCGGCAACTCCACCGCCGACGACCTCAGCCTGCGCGTCAGCGAGGCCGGCGACGGCCCCGAGACGGTCCGCCAGACGCTGCTCTTCGCCCAGGCCCTCTCCGAGGCCACCGCGGCCACCGCCCGCTGATGTCGTACTCCGCGCCGCCGAACTGGCAGGACGATCCGGAACTGCTCGACCTCGCCGGCGCCCCGGTCCCGCACTACGGCACCGGCTCGCTCGCCGACCTGCTGCCGACCCTGGCGGCCGGCCAGGGCGTGCCCGGCCTCACCGCCGGGATCGCCGAGCTGACCCCGGCGGACCGCAACTGCGTCTTCCTCGTCGACGGCATGGGCTGGGAGCAGATCAAGGCCCACCCGGAGTACGCCCCCTTCCTGACCTCCCTGCTCGCCGGCTCGCGCGGCGGCACCGGCCGGCCCCTCACCGCCGGCTTCCCCGCGACCACCGCCACCTCCCTGGCCTCCGTCGGCACCGGCCTGCCGCCCGCCCGGCACGGCCTGCCCGGCTACGCCGTGCGCAACCCGGCCTCCGGCGAGCTGATGAACCAGCTCCGCTGGTACCCGTGGACCCCGCCGAAGCCCTGGCAGCCGTACCCGACGGTCTTCCAGCTCGCCGACGCGGCCGGCGTGCACACCGCCCAGGTGTCCGCCCCGCACTTCCAGAGCACCCCGCTCACCCAGATCGCCCTCAGCGGCGGCACCTTCCACGGCCGGATGACCGGCGAGGAGCGGATGGACCTCGCCGCGATCCAGCTCGCGGCCGGTGAGCGCTCGCTCGTCTACACGTACTACAGCGAGCTCGACGGGGCCGGACACCGCCACGGCGTGGACTCCGACGCCTGGCGCGGCCAGCTCATGTACGTCGACCGGCTCGTCCAGCGCCTCGCCGAGCAGCTCCCGCCGCGCACCGCGCTCTACGTCACCGCCGACCACGGCATGGTGGACGTCCCCTTCGACGAGGACTCCCGCATCGACTTCGACGAGGACTGGGAGCTCGGCGCGGGAGTCGCCCTGCTCGGCGGCGAGGGCCGCGCCCGGCACGTCTACGCGGTGCCCGGAGCCGAGGCCGACGTGCTCACCGTCTGGCGCGAGGTCCTCGGCGACCGCTTCTGGGTCGCGAGCCGCGAAGAGGCCCTGGAACTGGGCTGGTTCGGAGCGCCGGGGGAGTGCGACGAGCGGGTCCTCGGCCGGATCGGCGACGTGATCGCCGCCGCCCAGGCCGACGTCGCGATCACCGCCTCCCGCAACGAGCCCAACGAGTCGGCCCTCACCGGGATGCACGGCTCCATGACGGCCGCCGAACAGCTGGTCCCGCTGCTCGAAGTCCGCACCTGAGCGCCGTCCCCCGCCACCCCGCCCCTTCCACGCCCACGACCCGAAAGGTCCCGTACCTCCCATGCCCGAGCTGGTGTTCTTCTCCGGAACGATGGACTGCGGAAAGAGCACACTGGCTCTCCAGATCGGCCACAACCGCTCCGCACGCGGGCTCCAGGGCGTGATCTTCACACGGGACGACCGGGCGGGCGAGGGCAAGATCTCCTCCCGGCTCGGCCTGGTCACCGAGGCGGTCGAGGCGGCCGAGGGCATGGACCTGTACGCGTACCTGGTGGAGCTGCTGTCCAAGGGCGGCAAGGCCGACTACGTGATCGTGGACGAGGCGCAGTTCCTCGCGCCGGAGCAGATCGACCAGCTGGCCCGCATCGTCGACGACCTCGACATGGACGTCTTCGCCTTCGGCATCACCACCGACTTCCGCACCAAGCTCTTCCCCGGCTCCCAGCGGCTGATCGAGCTCGCCGACCGGATCGAACAGCTCCAGGTCGAGGCCCTGTGCTGGTGCGGCGCCCGCGCCACCCACAACGCCCGCACGGTCGGCGGGGTCATGGTCGTCGAGGGCGCCCAGGTGGTCGTCGGCGACGTCAACCGCCCCGCCGGGGAGATCGGCTACGAGGTCCTGTGCCGGCGCCACCACCGCCGCCGGGCCACCTCCGCCTCGGCGCACGCGGGCACCCTCTCCCCGGACGTCCTCCCCGTCAACTCCGCCTGACGGCCCCGGCCCCAACCCCCTGCGGGACTACCCACGTTGGTGATGGTCCCGGTCCCGCCCCCCGGGTCAGACTGATCACACTTCGTGGCCGTGGCGTCCGCGAAGACGACGGGGAAGAGGGCTGGGGATGCCATGCGGCAGCTTGAAGTAGCACTGATCGGCGCGGGACTCATAGCCCGCTTCCACCTGGACGCGTGGACCGCGGTCGGCGCGTCCGTACGCGTCCACTCCACCGACGGCCGCGCGGAGGAACTCGCCGGGGAGTTCGGCGCCAAGGCGGTCGGCTCCCTCGACGAGGCACTGGACGGCGCGGACGCGGTCGACATCTGCACCCCGACCGGCAGCCACCACGCCATCGCCATGGCCGCCGTCGCCGCGGGCGTCGGCGTGGTGTGCGAGAAGCCGCTCGCCGCCACCCTCCCCGAAGCCGAGGAGATCGTCGCCGCGGCCGCACGGGCCGGCGTACCGCTGTATCCGACCCACAACGTGCGGTTCGCCCCCGCCTACGCCCGCCTCCACGCGCTGGTGGCTTCGGGCGGGCTGGGCGCGGGCGCCATCGGCCGGTTCACCGTGGCCGGGTACCACCCGCGGCCCTGGACCGCCGAGGTCCCCGCCCGGTCGGGCGGCATCCTCACCGACCAGATGCTCCACGGCGTGGACATCGCGTACTGGCTCTTCGGGGACGTCGTGCGGGTCCACGCCGAGTACCAGGGCGACATCGCCGCGCCCGCCCCGGCCGGGGCCGTCGCCACCGGGACCGCGGTCCTCACGCACGCGAGCGGCGCCCTCAGCCAGGTGGTGTGCCGGTGGACGGCCACCCCGCAGCCCCCCTTCCGCCTCACCTACCAGGTGACCGGTACGGGCGGGACGGCCCTCTACGACTCCGAATGGCCGCAGGAGACCAGGGCGTTCGGCGTCGAGGACCCGGCCTTCGGACATGTCGGGGAGAAGCCGTTCCTCTCCGAGATCGGCGAGTTCGCCCAGGGCCTCCGGGGCGGCCCCCCGCCGCGCCTCGGACCGCAGGACGCGCTGGCCGCCATCCGCATCACCCAGGCCGCCGCCGAGTCCGCCTGGACCGGGCGCGCCGTGGACCTCGCACCGACCGCGAAGGGAGCCGCAGCATGAAGGTCGCCGTGTTGTCGTTCGCGCACGAGCGCGCCACGACCTACGCCCGGCTGCTGGCCGCCACGCCCGGCGTCGAGCTCGTCATCGCCGACCCCGACGGCCCGCCGCAGGACCCGGCCCGCGGCCGGGCCGTGGCCCGGGAGCTCGGAGCGGCCTACGCGGACGGCTGGGACGAGGCGTTCGCGCTGCGCCCCGACGCCGTCGTCGTCACCAGCGGCCTCGCCGTCCGCAGGGAACTGGTCGAGCGGGCCGCCGGATCCGGGGCCCACGTCCTGTGCGAACAGCCCCTCGGCGCCACGGCGGCCGACGCCCTGGCCATGGTGCGGGCCTGCGAGGAGGCGGGGGTGCGGCTGACCCCCGCTTCCCCCGAGTGCTCCAGCCCGGCGTTCGCGGCCATCCGGGAGGCACTCGCCGAAGGGACGGCCATCGGCAGGCTGACCACCGTGCACGGCGCCTGCAACGCCCCCGCCGCCGAGGGCCCGGAGGCGGGAGCGGTCCTGGCCGCGAACGCGGCGGCACTGCTCGCCCTGGTGGACGCGGTGCTCGGCGGACAGCCCGCCGAGCGGGTGTACGCCCAGTCCAACGGGCTCCTCAGCGGGGGGCAGGACGTCCAGAGCGCGGCGCTCATGACGGTGCGCTACGCGGACGGGACGGTCGCGTCCCTCGACTGCAGCCGCGGTCTGGCGGGGAACCCGTCGGGGGCGGCCGGGCCCGCCCTGACCTTCGTCGGCGAGCGGGGCAGCGTGGACTTCACCGCCCGCCCCCGCCTGATCGGCGGCTTCGACTCCGCCACGGGCGCGGAACGCTGGGAGCCGGGCGGCGGCGACCTGGAGGCCCGCGTGCTCGGCGCCTTCCTCGCCGGGGACGCCGGCGGCGAGGGGCCCGGCCCGGACGGCGCGGCCGGCGTGCGCACGCTGCGGATCATCGAGGCCGCGATCGAGTCGGCCCGTACGGGCCGGCCCGTCGAACCGGCCGCGCCCGCACGGGCGTAGGACCCGGACCCGGCCGACGGAGCTCCCGGCGCACGGTGGACCCCCAGGGGACACCGGGCGCCGGGAGCTCCGTCATTTCCCCTTCGGATCGCGAACGGAAATTCCCTTGAGACCCGCTGGGGAAGGGCGGGCCAGGGCCTACCAGGCTGAGGGATGCCGTCGCGTGAACCCTCCGCCTAGCCTGGACTAGGAGATCAAGCCCATGCCCTTGCGATGCTTCGAAAAGCCGCTGTGGGGCGGGAACTCACATATTTCGCGATCGTTAAGGGGACGTCCGCATGGCGCAGCTTCTGCATGTCGATTCGAGTCCGGGTACGGAATCCGTGTCGCGGCGGCTCTCGGCCCACTTCGCCGAGGAGTGGCGCAACAACCACCCCGGCGGCGGCTACGCCTACCGCGACGTCGCGGCCCAGCCGGTACCGCACATCACCGAGCCCGTGCACCAGTCCCTCATCCACCCCGACACCGACCACGGGCAGAGCGAGCAGGAGCGGGAGCTCACCGCGGCGATCACCCGCGAGGTCCTCGACGCGTCCGTGATCGTCCTCGGCGTCCCGATGCACAACTACACCGTCCCCTCGGCGCTCAAGGCCTGGCTGGACCGCATCGTCCACCCCGCCCACATGGCCGTCCCCAGCCCGCTCGCCGGCAAGAAGGTCGTCGTCGTCCTGACCCGGGGCGGCTCCTACGCGCCGGGCACGCCGCGCGAGGCCTTCGACTACCAGCAGACCTACCTCAAGGCGATCCTCGGGGCCATCGGCCTCGGCGAGGACCTCACCTTCGTCACCGCCGAGTTCACCATGGCCACCATCGCCCCGCAGCTGGCGGAGTTCAGGCCGCGGGCCGAGGCCTCCCTGGCGAACGCGTACGAGGCCCTCGCGAAGCTGGCCCAGTAGCCCCCGGCCCCGCCCTGTCCCGAGCGAGAAGGACCCCATGAGCGACGCAATCTCCTACGAGGAGCCGTGGGCGCGGACGCACCACTTCGACCCGCCCGCCGTATTCGATTCCCTGCGCAAAGAGCGACCCCTCGCGCGCATGGTCTATCCCGACGGACACATCGGATGGATCGCCACCAGCCACGAACTGGTCCGCAAGGTCCTCAGTGACCCGAGGTTCAGCCACGGCCTCCAGGAATTCCATTTTCCGGTGACCCGATTCGGAGAGGCCGTCATCGGCAGCTCCCCGGAGATCCCCGGCATGTTCATCCACATGGACCCGCCGAACCACACCCGCTACCGGCGGCTGCTGACGGGCGAGTTCACCGCCCGCCGGGCGAACCTGCTGGCCCCGCGCGTCGCCGAGGTCGCCGCCGAGCAGATCGAGGTGATGCGCGCCCACGGCGGTCCCGTCGACCTGATCGGCAGCTACGCCAAGCCGCTGGTCCTGCGGGTGCTGTCCGAGCTGATCGGCTTCCCGTACGAGGAGCGCGAGCGCTACCAGCACGCGCCGACCGTGCTGCACGACCCGGACTCCACGCAGGAGGAGGTCGGGGCCGCCTTCGGGCAGGTGACCGCCTTCATCACCGAGCTCGTCGGGAACAAGCGGGAGCAGCCCGGCGACGACCTGATCAGCCGGCTGATCGCCGAGGGCGAGCTCACCACCGAAGAGATCTGCAACATCGTCACCCTGCTGCTCTTCGCCGGCTACGAGACCACCGAGAGCGCCCTCGCCGTCGGCGTCTTCGCCCTCCTGGAGCACCCCGAGCAGCTGGCCGCCCTCCGCGCGGACCCGTCGAAGCTCGACGCCACCGTCGAGGAACTCCTGCGCTACATCACCGTCAACCAGTACGAGATGTACCGCACCGCGCTGGAGGACGTCGAGATCGGTGGCCACCTGGTCAAGAAGGGCGACACCGTCACCGTGTCGCTGCCCGCCGCCAACCGCGACCCGGCCAGGTTCGGCTGCCCGGCCGACCTCGACATCGACCGCGAGACCTCGGGGCACGTGGCGTTCGGCTTCGGCGTCCACCAGTGCCTGGGCCAGAACCTCGCGCGCGTCGAGGTCCGCGCCGGCCTGTCGGCCCTCCTCAAGGCCTTCCCCGACCTGCGGCTGGCCGTGGCCGCCGAAGAGGTCCCGCTCCGGCTCAAGGGCTCCGTCTTCGCGGTGAAGAGCCTGCCCGTCACCTGGTAGCAGTCGTCCCCTCGAAAGGAATTGCGGCGCAGTGCGCACCGAACTCATCAGGCCACTTCCCGTCGCACTCCTGGAGAACGCGACCCGCTTCCCCGACAAGACGGCCTTCGAGGACAACCGGCGGTCGGTCACCTACGCCGACCTGGAGGCCCGTACGCGCAGGCTCGCCGGACACCTGGCGGGCCTGGGCGTCGGGCCCGGCGACCGGGTCGCCCTCTGCCTCGGCAACACCGTCTCCACCATCGAGGGCTACCTCGCGATCGTCCGCGCCGCGGGCATCGGCGTCCCCCTCAACCCGGCCTCGTCCCTCGCCGAGCTGGAGTACCTGCTCGCCGACAGCGGCGCCCGGGTGGTCATCACCGACGCCGCCCAGGCCCACCGGCTGCGGGGCTCGGCGGCCCTCGGGCCCGGCACCACGCTGCTGGTGACCGGCGGGACCCCGGCGGAGCAGGGCACCGCGGGGGACCCCTCGTCCCACTCGTACGACGCACTCGCCCTGCGCGAGCCGGCCCTGCCCGCCCGGGACGACCTCGGACTCGACGACGTCGCCTGGATGTTCTACACCTCCGGCACCACCGGCCGCCCCAAGGGCGTCCTGTCGACCCAGCGCAACTGCCTGTGGTCCGTGGCCTCCTCCTACGTGCCCGTCCCCGGCCTCACCGACCGGGACCGGGTGCTCTGGCCCCTGCCGCTCTTCCACAGCCTCTCGCACATCGCGTGCGTCCTGTCGGTCACCGTCGTCGGCGCCACCGCCCGGATCATGGACGGCAGCTCCGCCGAGGACGTCATCCGCACCCTGCGCGAGGAGCACTGCACCTTCCTGGCGGGCGTCCCCACCACCTACCACCACCTGGTCGCCGCCGCCCGCAGGGACGGCTTCTCCGTCCCGAGCCTGCGCATCGGCCTGGTCGGCGGCGCCGTGACCGGCTCCCGACTGGTCCGTGACTTCGAGGAGCTCTTCGGCGTCCCGCTGGTCGACGCCTACGGCAGCACCGAGACCTGCGGCGCCATCACCATGAACCCCCCGGACGGGGCCCGCGTCGAAGGCTCCTGCGGCCTGCCCGCCCCCGGCGTCGACGTCCGCGTCGTGCACCCCACCACCGGCCGGGACGTACCGGCCGGAGAGGAGGGCGAGGTCTGGGTCAGCGGGCCGAACGTCATGGTCGGCTACCACAACGACCCCGAGGCGACCGCCGCCGCGCTCCAGGACGGCTGGTTCCGCACCGGCGACCTGGCGCGCCGCGACGAGGCCGGCTACTTCACCATCTGCGGCCGGATCAAGGAACTCGTCCTGCGCGGCGGGGAGAACATCCACCCCGAGGAGATCGAGGCGGTCCTGCGCACCGTCGACGGCGTCGCCGACGCGGCCGTCGCCGGCCTGCCGCACGAGACCCTCGGCGAGGTCCCCGTCGCGTACGTGGTCCCCGGCGCCTCCGGCTTCGACGCCGCCGGGCTGATCGCCTGCTGCCGCGAGCAGCTCGCCCCGTACAAGGTGCCCGAGCAGGTCCGCGAGGTCGACTCCATCCCCCGGACCGCCTCCGGCAAGACCCAGCGGCGGCTGCTGGCCGAACGGCCCGGCGTACTGCGGTACGAGGCGGGTGCCGGCCTGGCCGAGGAGGCCGCGCGGCAGAGCCGGCCCGACGCCGCCGTCACCGCCGCCCTGAGCGAGCGGCTGGCCGCACTGGACGGGCGGGCGCAGCTGGCGCTGTTGGAGGACCTGGTCCGCACGCGGGCCGCCGAGGTGCTGGGCGAGCCGGGCGGCGAGCGGGTTCCGGCCGACCGGGCCTTCCGCGATCTGGGCTTCACCTCCCTGGCCGTCGTCGCCCTGCGCAACCGGCTGGTGGAGAGCACCGGACTGGAGCTGCCCACCACCGTCGTCTTCGACCACCCCACCCCGGCGGCCCTGGCGGCCGGGCTGCGGGCCGAGATCCTCGGCGCCGCCCCGGAGACCGGCGGGACGGGCAGGGGTCCCGCCGCCGACCCCGGCGAGCCGATCGCCATCGTCGGCATGGCATGCCGGCTGCCCGGCGGGGTCGCGGGTCCGGAGGACCTGTGGCGGCTGGTGTCCGAGGGCCGGGACGCCGTCTCCGGGTTCCCCGAGGACCGGGGCTGGGACCTGGAGGGTCTCTTCCACACGGACCCCGGGCACGCGGGCACCTCGTACACCGACCAGGGCGGCTTCCTGGAGGGCGCCGGCCTGTTCGACGCCGGGTTCTTCGGGATCTCCCCGCGCGAGGCCCTCGCGATGGACCCGCAGCAGCGGCTGCTGCTGGAGACCTCGTGGGAGGCGCTGGAGCGGGCCGGCGTCGACCCGCTGTCGCTGAAGGGCGCCGACGTCGGCGTGTTCTCCGGGCTGTTCGGCCAGGGGTACGGGACCGGCGCCGCCGCGGCGGCCCCGGAGCTGGAGGGCTTCACCACCACCGGGTCGGCGGCGAGCGTGGCCTCGGGCCGGGTCTCGTACGTCCTGGGACTCGAAGGCCCGGCGGTGTCGGTGGACACCGCGTGCTCCTCCTCCCTGGTGGCGCTGCACCTGGCGGCGCAGTCGCTGCGGCAGGGTGAGTGCTCGATGGCCCTGGCCGGAGGCGTGGCCGTGATGGCGACGCCCGCCCACTTCGTGGAGTTCTCCCGGCAGCGGGCCCTCGCCGCCGACGGACGCTGCAAGGCGTTCTCCTCCACGGCCGACGGCACGGGCTGGGCCGAGGGCGCCGGCGTCGTGGTGCTGGAACGGCTGTCGGTGGCGCGCGAGCGCGGCCACCGGGTGCTGGCGGTGCTGCGGGGCAGCGCCGTCAACCAGGACGGCGCCTCCAACGGCCTCACGGCGCCCAGCGGTCCGGCGCAGCAGCGCGTGATCCGCAGGGCACTGGCCGCCGCCGGGCTGGCCCCGGCCGACGTCGACGCGGTCGAGGCCCACGGGACCGGCACCGCCCTGGGCGACCCGATCGAGGCCCAGGCCCTCCTCGCCACGTACGGGCGGGACCGCGACGCGGAGCGGCCGCTGTGGCTGGGCTCGCTCAAGTCCAACATCGGCCACACGCAGGCCGCCGCCGGCGTGGCGGGCGTGATCAAGATGGTGCAGGCGCTGCGGCACGGGGTGCTGCCCGCGACCCTGCACGTGGCGGAACCCACCGGGCAGGTGGACTGGTCGGCGGGTGCGGTGGAGCTGCTGACCGAGGCGCGGGAGTGGCCGCGCTCCGGGCGGCCGCGCCGGGCGGGCGTCTCGTCCTTCGGGGTCAGCGGGACGAACGCGCACCTGATCCTGGAGGAGGCTCCCGAGGCCCCCGAGGAGGAGCCCGCGGAGCCGGTGTCGGTGGCGGGTGGTGTGGTGCCGCTGGTGGTGTCGGCGCGCAGCGCCGCCTCCCTGGCCGGGCAGGCCGAGCGGCTGGCGGCGTACGTCGGCGGGGGCGACGCCCCCCTGGCGGAGGCCGCCGCGGCCCTGGTGGCGGAGCGGGCGCTCTTCGACGAGCGCGCGGTGGTCGTGGCCTCCTCGGCCGAGGAGGCGCGGACGGGGCTGGAGGGGCTGGCACGTGGCGAAAGTCCGACGGGTGTGGTCTCCGGCACTGCGACTGCTCCGGGCCGGGTGGTCTGGGTGTTCCCCGGCCAGGGTTCGCAGTGGGCCGGCATGGGACGGGAACTGCTCGACTCCTCGCCGGTGTTCGCCGAGCGCGTCGCGGAGTGCGCCGCCGCGCTGGAGCCGTGGATCGACTGGTCGCTGACCGAGGTCCTGAGGGGTGAGGCGGCGCCCGAGCTGCTGGAGCGGGTGGACGTGCTCCAGCCCGCCAGCTTCGCGGTGATGGTGGGTCTGGCCGCCGTGTGGCGGTCCGTGGGTGTTCAGCCCGACGCGGTGCTCGGGCATTCGCAGGGTGAGATCGCCGCCGCGTGCGTCTCCGGTGCGCTGTCGTTGGAGGACGCGGCCCGGGTGGTGGCCCTGCGCAGCCAGGCCATCGCCGAGGAGTTGGCCGGCCGGGGCGGTATGGCCTCCGTCGCGCTGAGCGCCGACGAGGCCGTGGCCCGGCTGGAGCGGTGGGCGGACCGGGTCGAGGTGGCGGCGGTCAACAGTCCGTCGTCCGTGGTGGTCGCCGGTGACGCCGAGGCGCTGGACGAGGCGTTGGAGGCGCTGGCCTTCGAAGGCGTCCGGGTCCGCCGGGTCGCGGTGGACTACGCCTCGCACACCCGGCACGTCGAGGCCATCGAGGGCACGCTCGCCGAGGCGCTCGCCCCGGTGACCGCCCAGGCGCCGGCCGTGCCGTTCTACTCCACCGTCACCGGCGGCTGGATCGAGGACGCCGGAGTCCTGGACGGCGGTTACTGGTACCGGAACCTGCGCGGTCAGGTCGGCTTCGGCCCGGCCGTGGCCGAACTGGCCTCGCAGGGACACGGGGTGTTCCTGGAGGTCAGCGCCCATCCGGTGCTCGTCCAGCCGATCGCGGAGACCGTCGACGGCCTCGACGCCGACGCGGTCGTCACCGGCTCGCTGCGCCGCGGGGACGGCGGCCCGCGCCGTCTCCACACCTCCATGGCCGAGCTGTTCGTCCGCGGCGTGGCCGTGGACTGGGCGGCGCTCCTGCCCGCCACCACGGGCCGCGTGGAGCTGCCGACGTACGCCTTCGACCAGCGGCACTACTGGCTCCCCGCGGCCGGCCCGGCCGCCGACGCGGCCTCGCTCGGCCTGGCCCCGGCCGGTCACCCCCTCCTCGGTGCGGTCGTCGGCCTGCCCGGCCCCGGCGGGCTCATGGCCACGTCGCACTGGTCGCTGCGCGCGCACCCCTGGCTCGCGGACCACCTGGTGTCCGACGCCGTCGTCGTCCCGAACGCGGCCCTGGTCGAGCTCTCCATCCGGCTCGGCGACCTCGCCGGCGCCCCCGTACTCGCCGAACTGACCGTCGACGCGCCCGTCGTGCTGCCGCAGCGCGGCGGACGCGGCATCCAGGTGAGCGTCGGCGCACCCGACGCGGCCGGACAGCGGCCGGTGGAGGTCCACTCCCGTGCCGCCGACGCCGCCGTCGACGCCCCGTGGACGCGCCACGCGCACGGCGTGCTCGCTCCCACCGCGGCCGCCGGCACCGCGCCCGCCGGCAACCCGCCCGCCGGCACCGGGCGGGCCACCGACGTCGCCCTGGACGAGAGCTCCCTGCGCGACGCGGGCCGCTACGGCCTGCACCCCGCGCTGCTGGACGCGGCCGTCCGCACCGTCGTCCCCGCCGGCACGCACCCGTCCCGGTGGACCGGGGTGTCCCTGCTGGCGTCCGGCGCCGCCGCCCTGCGCGTGCGGCCGGCCGAAGGCGGGGGCCTGGAGCTGACCGACCCCGCCGGGCAGCCCGTCATGACCGTCGCCTCGGTGCACTGCACCCCCTTCTCGCCCGAACAGGAGGGGCTCGCGGGAGCGTTGCCGCACGACGCGCTGTTCCGCGTCGAGTGGACGCCGTACGCGCTCCCCGCCGCGGCCGGCCGGCCCCTCGACGTCGTGTCCGTCGCCACCGGTGCGGACGTGACCGCCTCCGCCGGCCGGGCCCCCGACGTCCTCCTGTACGAGGTCCCGGCCGGAGCCGGCACCACCGACCCCCGTGCGGCGGTCGACGCGGCCCTGGCCGTCCTCCAGGCCTGGCTGGCCGAACCCGCCCTGGCCGAGACCCGGCTGGCCGTGGTCACCGGCGAGGACCACGGCCTGGAGGCGGCCGCGGTGTGGGGGCTGGTGCGCTCCGCGCAGTCCGAGCACCCGGGCCGGATCGTCCTCGCCGCGCTCGACGCCCCCCGCTCCGCCCTGCCGGCCGTGCTCCTCAGCGGCGAAGCACAGATCAGGGTGCGCGACGGCGTGGCCGAGGTGCCCCGCCTGGTACGGGTCCCTTCGGGTGAACCCCCGGCCGGGAGGCGGGCGCTGGACCCCGAGGGCACCGTACTGATCACCGGCGGCACCGGCACGCTCGGCGCGCTGACGGCCCGCCACCTGGTCACCGCGTACGGC
The DNA here is from genome assembly GCF_055580265.1 of Streptomyces sp. NPDC032091. Taxonomy (NCBI): domain Bacteria; kingdom Bacillati; phylum Actinomycetota; class Actinomycetes; order Kitasatosporales; family Streptomycetaceae; genus Streptomyces; species Streptomyces sp. NPDC032091. The sequence continues at coordinate 143,237 of NZ_JBVILR010000011.1, forward strand.
GTGCGCCACCTGGTGCTGGCGGGCCGCCGCGGCCACGCCCCCGGCCTCCACGACGAGCTGACCGCCCTGGGCGCGTCCGTCACCGTCGCCGCGTGCGACACCGCGGACCGGGCCCAGGTCGAAGCCCTCCTGAACGCGATACCGGCCGAGCACCCGCTCACCGCCGTCGTGCACTCGGCCGGTGTCCTGGACGACGGGGTGCTCACCGAGCTGACGCCGCGGCGCGTGGACACCGTCCTGCGGCCGAAGGTGGACGCGGCGCTGCACCTGCACGAGCTCACCCGGGACCTGGACCTGGCCGCGTTCGTCCTGTACTCCTCCGCCGCCGGCGTGCTCGGCAACCCCGGCCAGGCCAACTACGCGGCCGCCAACGCCTGCCTCGACGAGCTCGCGCGCCACCGGGGCACCCTCGGCCTGCCGGCCGTCTCCCTCGCCTGGGGCTACTGGTCGACGGTCAGCTCCATGACCGGGCACCTCGGCGCCGCCGACCTGCGCCGCAACGAGCGCATCGGCATGAGCGGGCTCTCCGCCGCCGAGGGCATGGCCCTCCTCGACGCCGCCCTCGGCGCGAGCGGCGTCCTCGTGGCCGCCAAGTTCGACGTGCCCGCCCTCCGCAAGGCCGCCGCCGAGACCCCGGTGCCGCCGCTGCTGCGTGGCCTGGCCCCGTCGCCGCGGCCCACGGCCCGGGCCGCCGCCGGCCCGTCCGCCGCCACCCCCCTGCGCGAGCGCATCGCCGCCCTGAGCGGGGCCGAGCAGTCCGAGGCCCTCCTCGGACTGGTCCAGCGGCACGCCGCCGAGGTGCTGGGACACCCCACCGCCGACGCCGTCCCCGCGGGCCGCACCTTCAAGGAGGCCGGGTTCGACTCGCTGACCGCGGTGGAGCTGCGCAACCGCCTCGCCACCGCGACCGGGCTGACCCTCTCCCCGGTGGTGGTCTTCGACCACCCGAAGCCGGCCGCCCTCGCCGAGCACCTGCGCACCAGGCTCTTCGGCCCCGCGGCCGCCGCACCCGGGCGGCCCCCGCTGCCCGGCACGCCGTCCGCCGGGCCGGACGCGGACGACCCGATCGCCATCGTCGCCATGGCCTGCCGCTTCCCGGCGGGCGTGCACAGCCCCGAGGACCTCTGGCGGGTGGTCGCCGACGGCGTCGACGCCGTCACCGAGTTCCCCGCCGACCGCGGCTGGGACACCGACGGGCTGTTCCACGCCGACCCCGACCACCCCGGCACCACCTACGTCCGCCACGGCGCGTTCCTCGACGACGCCCCCGGCTTCGACGCCGCCTTCTTCGGCATCTCCCCGAACGAGGCCCTCGCCATGGACCCGCAGCAGCGCCTGCTGCTGGAAACCTCCTGGGAGGCGTTCGAGCGGGCCGCGATCGACCCGACGACGCTGGCCGGCGAGGACGTGGGCGTCTTCGTCGGCGTCAACAGCCACGACTACACCGTACGGACGCACCACGCGTCCGGCGTCGAAGGGTTCCGCCTCACCGGCTCCTCCGGCGCCGTCACCTCCGGCCGCATCGCCTACCACTACGGCTTCGAGGGCCCGGCCATCACGGTCGACACGGCCTGCTCCTCCTCCCTGGTGGCCCTGCACATGGCCGCGCAGGCGCTGCGGCAGGGCGAGTGCTCGATGGCCCTGGCCGGCGGCGTGATGGTGATGGGCACCGTCGAGACCTTCGTCGAGTTCTCCCGTCAGCGCGGGCTGGCCCCCGACGGCCGGTGCAAGGCGTTCGCGGACGGGGCCGACGGCACCGGCTGGTCGGAGGGCGCGGGCCTGCTGCTCGTCGAGCGGCTGTCGGACGCCCGCCGCCGCGGCCACCGGGTGCTCGCCGTACTGCGCGGCTCCGCCGTCAACCAGGACGGCGCCTCCAACGGCCTGACCGCCCCCAACGGCCCCGCCCAGCAGCGGGTGATCCGCAAGGCCCTGGCCCAGGCGGGGCTGGCCGCCGCCGATGTGGACGCCGTGGAGGCCCACGGCACCGGCACGGCCCTCGGCGACCCCATCGAGGCCGAGGCCATCCTCGCGACCTACGGCCAGGACCGGCCGGAAGGCCGGCCGCTGTGGCTGGGCTCCGTGAAGTCGAACATCGGCCACACGCAGGCGGCCGCCGGTGTGGCGGGCGTCATCAAGATGGTCATGGCCATGCGGCACGGGGTCCTCCCGCGGACCCTGCACGTGGACCGCCCGTCCTCGCACGTCGACTGGTCCGCGGGCGCCGTGGAACTGCTGACCGCGGCCCGCGACTGGCCCGGCGACGGCCGCCCCCGCCGGGCCGGCGTCTCCTCCTTCGGCATCGGCGGCACCAACGCCCACGTCATCGTCGAGGAGGCCCCCGCACAGCCCCACGCCACCCCCGCACGGCCGCCCGCCACCGCCGGACCGCTGCCCGCACCGGCGGACGACCCCGCACAGGCGGACGCCCCCGCACCCGTAGCCGTACCCGTGCCCGTCCCGGTGTCGGCGCGGACGCGGGCCGGACTGCGCGGCCAGGCCGCCCGCCTCGCCCGCTTCCTCGACGAGCGCCCCGACGTGCCCCTCACCGACGCCGCCCACGCGCTCGGGACCGCACGCGCCCAGCTCGACCACCGCGCCGTCGTCCTGGCCGCCGACCGGCACGCGGCCGCCGCCGGCCTCGGCGCCCTCGGCCGTGGCGAGGCGGCCCCCGCCGTGGTCCTCGGCACCCCCGCCCCCGGCAAGCTGGCCGTCCTCTTCACCGGCCAGGGCAGTCAGTGGGCCGGCATGGGCGGCGAACTCGCCCGCACCCAGCCCGTCTTCCGCGAGGCCTTCGAAGCGGCCTGCGCCGCCGTCGAGGAGCACCTGGCCGGACACGTGGAGCGCCCCCTGCGCGAGGTCCTGGCCGCCGCCCCGGGAACCCCCGGCAGCGCACTGCTCGACCGGACCGCCTACACCCAGGGCGCCCTGTTCGCCCTGGAGACCGCGCTCTACCGGCTCTTCGAGTCCTGGGGAGTGCGTCCGGACCTCCTCGCGGGCCACTCCGTCGGCGAGATCACCGCCGCGCACGTCTCCGGCGTCCTGGGGCTGCGGGACGCGGGCCGGCTGATCGCCGCGCGCGGCCGGCTGATGCAGGCCCTGCCCGAGGGCGGCGCGATGGCCGCCGTCCAGGCGACGGAGGTCGAACTCGCCCCCCTGCTGGCACGGGCCCGGGGCGTCGTCTGCGTCGCGGCGGTCAACGGCCCCGACGCCCTGGTGCTCTCCGGCGCCGAGGAGCCCGTCCTCGCCATCGCCGCCGAACTGGCGGGCCGCGGCCGCAAGACGCGCCGGCTGCCGGTCAGCCACGCCTTCCACTCCCCGCTCATGGAACCGATGCTCGACGAGTTCCGCGCGGTCGCGGAGAGCCTGACGTACCGGCCCGGCACCCTGCCCGTCGTCTCCACCCTCACCGGCGCCCCCGCCCGCGACGGACTGCTCGCCACCCCCGGCTACTGGGTCGACCAGGCCCGCGGCGCCGTACGGTTCGGCGACGCCGTCACCGCCCTCGGCGACCGCGGGGCCACCACGTTCCTGGAGCTGGGCCCCGGTGGCGCCCTCGCCGCGCTCGCGTCCGCCACCCTCGGCGACACCCGGGATCACGCCTGTGTCGCCGCCCTGCGCAAGGACGGCGGCGAGACGGAGGGCGTCCTGACCGCCCTCGCGGAACTGCACGTACGCGGCGTGGACACGGACTGGACGGCCGTCCTCGGCCGGCCCGCCACGGCGGCCGGGCCCGAACTGCCCACGTACGCCTTCCAGCACGAGCGGTACTGGGCCGGCTCCGACGCCGACCCGCGCGGCGGCGCCGAAGCCCTCGGCACCACGCCTGCCGGACACCCGCTGCTCGGCGCCGTCGTCGACGTACCCGGCGCCGCGGACGGGGACGGCGGCTACGTGCTCACCGGGCGGCTCGCCCCGCACGGCCCGGGACGGCCCTCCGGCCCGGCCACCGCGGACGCCACCGACGGCGTCCCGGCCGCGGCACTGCTGGAGATGCTCGTCCGGGCCGGCGACGAGGCGGGCTGCGGAAGCCTCGAACAGATCGCCGTCGAGGCGCCGCTGACGGTCCCGGAGCACGGCCACACCCGGATCCGGGTGTCGGTGGACGGCCCCGGCCCGGACGGCCGCCGCCGCGCAGCCGTCCACGGCCGCCGCTCCGACGACGACGGGCACGGGACCTGGACCCGCCACGCCCGCGCCGTGCTGGTGCCCGGCACCCCGCAGCCCTCCTTCGACCCGCGCACCTGGCCGCTGCCCGCCGACGGCGACACCGCCCTCCCCGAAGCGCCGCTCGTGTGGGAGCAGGACGGCCGCACCTTCGCGGAGATCACCCTGCCCACCGAACGCGCCGACGAGGCGGGGCAGTACACCCTCCACCCGGCCCTCCTCGACGCCGCGCTGCGCGTCCTGGACACCGCCACGGCTCCGGCCGGCGACGGCCGCGTCCGCGACCTGTCGCTCAGCGCGGGCCTGACCGTGTACGCGGAAGGCGCCACCGCGCTGAGGCTGCGCGCCACCCCGGCCGAGGACGGCCGCCACCTGCTGGAACTCGCCGACCCGGCGGGCGACCCCGTCGCGGTCCTCGGCCCGCTGGCCCTGGACGCCGCACCCGGGCGGGAATCCGTCCGGACGGCCCCCGGGGCCGGGGAGCGGACCGTGCCGCGGGCCCCCGTCCGGCGCCCCGCAGCGCGCGGTGAAGGCGCCGGGGGCGGGCTCGCCGGCCGGCTCGCCGCGCTGCCGGCCGAGGAGCGCCGGCGCGTGGTGCGCGACCTGGTCCGGGAGGCGACCGCGTACGTGCTCGGCCACCGCGCGTCGGACGCGTTCGACGCGGAACTGTCCTTCAAGGGCCTCGGCGTGGACTCGCTCAGCGCGGTCAAGCTCCGCAACCACCTGCGCGAACTCACCGGGGTGGACGACCTGCCGATGACCCTCGTCTTCGACCACCCGAGCCCCACCGCCCTCGCGGCCCACCTGCTCGCCGAGCTCCTCGGCGAGCAGGAGGCGCCGGCCGCCCCGGCCGCGGCGGCCGTCTCCGACGAGCCGATCGCCATCGTCGCCATGAGCACGCGGCTCCCGGGCGGCGCGGACAGCCCCGAGGAACTGTGGAAGCTGGTCGCCGAACAGCGTGACGCGGTCTCCGGCTTCCCGCTCGACCGCGGCTGGGACCTGGAGGGCCTCTACCACCCGGACCCGGCCCACCCGGGCACGAGCTACACCCGTTCGGGCGGTTTCCTCCACGAGGCGGCGCAGTTCGACGCCGGACTCTTCGGGATCTCCCCGCGCGAGGCCCTCGCCATGGACCCGCAGCAGCGGCTCCTGCTGGAGACCTCCTGGGAGGCCCTGGAGCGGGCTGGCATCGACCCGCTGTCCGCCAAGGGCTCCGACATCGGCGTCTTCACCGGCATCGTCCACCACGACTACGTGACCCGGCTCCACCAGGTCCCCGAGAACGTCCAGGGCTACCTCATGACCGGCACGGCGGCCAGCGTGGCCTCGGGCCGCGTGTCGTACGTGTTCGGCTTCGAGGGCCCGGCCGTGACCGTGGACACGGCGTGCTCCTCGTCCCTGGTCGCGATCCACCTGGCGGCGCAGGCGCTGCGGCAGGGCGAGTGCTCGATGGCCCTCGCCGGCGGTGCGACGGTCATGGCCAGTCCGGACGCCTTCATGGAGTTCTCCCGGCAGCGCGGCCTGTCCGCCGACGGCCGCTGCAAGGCCTTCTCCTCGACGGCCGACGGAACCGGCTGGGCCGAGGGCGTCGGCGTGGTCGTGCTGGAGCGCCTGTCGGTGGCCCGCGAGCGAGGGCACGAGGTGCTCGCCGTGCTGCGCGGCAGCGCGGTCAACCAGGACGGCGCCTCCAACGGCCTGACCGCCCCCAACGGCCCCTCGCAGCAGCGGGTGATCCGCAGGGCGCTGGACACGGCCGGACTCACCCCCGCCGACGTGGACGTGGTCGAGGCCCATGGCACGGGCACGGCGCTGGGCGACCCGATCGAGGCCCAGGCGCTGCTCGCCACCTATGGCAAGGGCCGGGACCCGGAGCGGCCGCTGTGGCTCGGCTCCCTCAAGTCCAACATCGGCCACACGCAGGCCGCCGCCGGCGTGGCGGGCGTCATCAAGATGGTCATGGCCATGCGGCACGGCGTGATGCCCGGCACCCTGCACGTGGAGGAACCCACGACGGCCGTCGACTGGTCCGCCGGGGCGGTACGGCTGCTCACCGGCGCCCGGGAGTGGCCGCGCGACGGCCGGCCGCGCCGGGCCGCGGTCTCCTCGTTCGGCGCCAGCGGGACGAACGCGCACCTGATCCTGGAGGAGGCCCCCGACGCCCCCGAGGAGGAGCCCGCCGAGCCGGTTTCCGCGCCCGGTGGTGTGGTGCCGCTGGTGGTGTCGGCGCGCAGCGCCGCCTCCCTGGCCGGTCAGGCCGGGCGGCTGGCCGCGTACGTCGAGGGCGCCGACGCGGTGTCGCCGGCGGACGTGGCCGGAGCCCTGGTGTCGAGCCGTGCGCTGCTCGGCGAGCGCGCGGTGGTCGTGGCCGGGTCCGACGAGGAGGCCCTCGCGGGACTGCGGGCACTGGCCCGCGCCGAGAGCGCCCCGAACCTGGTGACCGGCAGCGCCGCCCCCGGCGCGGGCGGACCGGGGAAGGTCGTGTGGGTGTTCCCGGGGCAGGGCTCGCAGTGGGCCGGTATGGGCCGTGAACTGCTCGACTCCTCGCCGGTGTTCGCGGCGCGGATCGCCGAGTGCGCCGCCGCGCTGGAGCCGTGGGTCGACTGGTCGCTGACCGACGTCCTGCGGGGCGAGGCCGCGCCGGAGGTGCTGGACCGCGTCGACGTGCTCCAGCCCGCCAGCTTCGCCGTCATGGTCGGCCTGGCGGCCGTCTGGGCCTCCCTCGGCGTCCGCCCCGACGCGGTCGTCGGGCACTCGCAGGGTGAGATCGCCGCCGCGTGCGTCTCCGGTGCGCTGTCGTTGGAGGACGCGGCCCGGGTGGTCGCCCTGCGCAGCCAGGCCATCGCCGAGGAGTTGGCCGGGCGGGGCGGTATGGCCTCCGTCGCGCTGAGCGCCGACGAGGCCGTGGCCCGGCTGGAGCGGTGGGCGGACCGGGTCGAGGTGGCGGCGGTCAACAGTCCGTCGTCCGTGGTGGTCGCCGGTGACGCCGAAGCGCTGGACGAGGCCCTGGAGGCGCTGGCCTTCGAAGGCGTCCGGGTCCGCCGCGTCGCCGTGGACTACGCGTCCCACAGCCGGCATGTCGAGGCCATCGAGGGCACGCTCGCCGAGACCCTCGCGGGCATCGCGGCGAAGGCGCCGACGGTGCCGTTCTTCTCCACGGTCACCGGGAGTTGGGTCGAGGACGCCGGCGTCCTGGACGGCGGCTACTGGTACCGCAACCTGCGCGGACAGGTCGGCTTCGGCCCGGCCGTCACCGCCCTCCTCGCCCAGGGCCATGGCGTCTTCGTCGAGGTCAGCGCCCACCCGGTGCTCGTCCAGCCGGTCAACGAGGCGGCCGACGGCGCCGAAACCGACGCCGTGGTGACCGGCTCCCTGCGCCGCGGGGACGGCGGCCTCCGCCGGCTGTACGCCTCGGCGGCCGAGCTGTTCGTCCGCGGGGCCACCGTCGACTGGAGCGGTGTCCTGCCGCAGCCGGCCCGCCGCGTGGAGCTCCCGACGTACGCCTTCGACCGCCAGCACTACTGGCTCCAGGAGGCGGACACCGCCACCGGCGCCGCCGGGGAGGCCGAAGGCGCGGACTCCGACTTCTGGGACGCCGTCGAGCGGGCCGATCTCGACTCCCTCGGCGAGCTGCTGGAGATGGCGTCGGCCGACCAGCGCGGCGCCCTGGACACGGTCGTGCCCGTCCTGGCCGAGTGGCGCGGCAGGCGCCGCGAACGGTCCACCGCCGAGAAGCTCCGCTACCACGTCACCTGGCAGCCCCTCGAACGCGAGGCGGCCGGCGTACCCGGCGGCCGCTGGCTGGTCGTCGTCCCGTCCGGCCGCCCGGCCGGCGGTGCCACCGACGCGCTCCTGGAGCAGCTGACCGGCCTCGGCCTCGGCACCGTCCTGCTGGAGGCCGACGCCGCCGACCTCACCCGGGACCGGCTCGCCCGGCGCCTGCGCGAGGTCCTGGCCGCCCAGGACCTGAGCGGCGTCCTCTCCCTCCTCGCACTCGACCTCCCCGCGCCCGACGACCGGCCCGCCGGCGACGGGCGCCCCCAGGACCCGGCCTCGGCCACCGCGCCGACGCTCGCCCTGATCCAGGCCCTGGGCGACTGCGACGCCCCCCAGCCGCTGTGGTGCGTGACCCGGGGCGCCGTGAACATCGGCATCCACGACACCCTCACCTCCCCGGCTCCGGCGGCGCTGTGGGGCCTCGGCCGGGCCGCCGCGCTCGAACGGCCCGACCGGTGGGGCGGCCTGCTCGACCTGCCCGCCACCGACGACCCGCGGACGGCCCCCCACCTGCTTGGAGCCCTCAACTCCGCCGCCGGCGAGGACCAGCTCGCGGTACGCCGCTCGGGCGTGTACGCCCGACGCCTGGTCCGCAAGCCCGTACCGGAGTCCACCGGCGACGGCTGGCGGCCCCGGGGCACCGTCCTCGTCACCGGCGGAGCCGAAGGCCTCGGCCGGCACGCCTCGGTCTGGCTCGCCCAGGCCGGGGCGACCCGCCTCGTCGTCACCACCACCGACCGGGCGGCCGACGACAGCGTGGCGCAGCTGCGGGCCGAACTCGCCGCGCTGGGCCTCGACACCACCGTGGAGTCCTGCGCGGACAGCGACCGGGAGGCCCTCGCACGGCTGGCCGACCCCGCGGCGCCCGAGCAGCCGCTCACGGCCGTGGTGCACGCCGCCGACATCACGCGGACCGGCGCCATCGACGACACCGGCGTCCAGGACCTCGCCGACGTGTTCGCCGCCAAGGTGGACACGGCCGTGTGGCTGGACGGGCTGTTCGCGGACACGCCGCTCGACGCGTTCGTGGTCTTCTCCTCGATCGCCGGCGTGTGGGGCGGCGGCGGCCAGGGCCTTTCGGGCGCGGCGAACGCCGTCCTCGACGCCCTGATCGAGTGCCGCCGCGGCCGCGGCCTGCGGGCGACGTCGATCGCCTGGGGCGCTCTCGACATGGTCGGCGTGGGCATGGACGAGGCAGCCCTCGCCCAGCTCCGCCGCCGGGGCGTCCTGCCCGTGCCCCCGCAGCTGGCGGTCACCGCGATGGTGCAGGCGGTCCAGGGCAACGAGAAGTCCGTGGCCGTGGCCGACATGGACTGGGCCGCGTTCGTCCCCGCGTTCACGTCCGTCCGCACCAGCCCCCTCTTCGCCGACCTCCCCGAAGCCGCGCGGGCCCTCCAGGCCCTGCAGGGCGACGGCGGGGACAGCGACGCCGCCGCGTCCCTCGCGGACTCCCTGCGCGCGGTCCCGGAGGCCGAACAGGACCGCATCCTGCTCCGGCTGGTCCGCGGCCACGCCTCGACGGTCCTCGGCCACAGCGGCGCCGACGGCATCGGCCCGCGGCAGGCCTTCCAGGAGGTCGGCTTCGACTCGCTGGCCGCCGTCAACCTGCGCAACACCCTGAACGCGGCCACCGGACTGCGGCTGCCCGCGACGCTGATCTTCGACTACCCGACCCCCGAGGCCCTGGTCGGCCACCTGCGCTCCGAACTGCTCCGGCAGGCCGACGACGGCCCGGACCCGCGCGAGGACGACCTCAGGCAGGTCCTGGCGTCCGTCCCGTTCGCCCGGTTCAGGGAAGCGGGAGTGCTGGACGCCCTCCTCGGCCTCGCCGAAGCCGCAACGGACGCGGACCCCGACGCCACCGGCGCCGCCGCACCCGGAGGGGAACCGCCGGCGCCCGCCGCCGACGCGGAACTGATCGACGCCATGGACGTTGCCGACCTCGTGCAGCGGGCCCTGGGCAAGACGAGCTGATCACCTGTGAACGAATCGTGGAGGATGGATATGTCGGCGCCCGACCAGCAGGTCGTCGAGGCACTGCGCGCCTCGCTGAAGGAGAACGCCCGGCTCCAGCAGGAGAACAGCACGCTCGCAGCGGCGGCCGCCGAGCCCATCGCGATCGTCTCCATGGCGTGCCGCTACGCCGGCGGCATCCGTGGCCCGGAGGACTTCTGGCGCGTGGTCTCCGAAGGAGCCGACGTGTACGGCCCGTTCCCCGAGGACCGCGGCTGGGACGTCGAGGGCCTCTACCACCCCGACCCCGACCACCCCGGCACGACGTACGTCAAGGAAGGCGCCTTCCTGCGCGATGCCGGCCAGTTCGACGCCGGGTTCTTCGGGATCTCCCCGCGCGAGGCCCTCGCCATGGACCCGCAGCAGCGCCAGCTCCTCGAAGTGTCCTGGGAGACCTTCGAACGGGCCGGCATCGACCCGCACTCGGTGCGCGGTGGCGACGTCGGCGTGTTCACCGGCATCGTCCACCAGGACTACGCCCCGGACCTCAGCGGCCACGAGGACTACCTCAGCCTGGAGCGCGCCCTCGGGACCGCCGGCGGTGTCGCCTCCGGCCGCGTCGCCTACTCCCTGGGCCTCGAAGGCCCCGCGGTGACCGTCGACACCATGTGCTCCTCCTCGCTCGTCGCGATCCACCTCGCCGCGCAGGCCCTGCGCCGCGGCGAGTGCTCCATGGCCCTCGCGGGCGGCGCGACCGTCATGGCGACGCCCGGCGGCTTCGTCGGCTTCGCCCGCCAGCGCGCCCTCGCCTTCGACGGACGCTGCAAGTCCTACGCCGCCGGAGCCGACGGCTCCGGCTGGGCCGAGGGCGTCGGCGTGCTGCTGCTGGAACGGCTGTCCGTGGCGCGCGAGCGCGGCCACCGGGTCCTGGCCGTCATCCGCGGCAGCGCCATCAACCAGGACGGCGCCTCCAACGGCCTCACCGCCCCCAACGGCCCCGCCCAGCAGCGCGTCATCCGCAAGGCCCTGGAGAGCGCCGGCCTCACCCCCGCCGACGTGGACGCGGTCGAGGGCCACGGCACGGGCACCGTCCTCGGCGACCCCATCGAGGCACAGGCGCTCCTGGCCACCTACGGCCAGGGCCGCGACCCGCGGCAGCCGCTGTGGCTCGGCTCCGTCAAGTCCGTCATCGGACACACGCAGGCGGCGTCCGGCGTCGCCGCCGTGATCAACACGGTGCAGGCGCTGCGCCACGGCGTGCTCCCGGCGACCCGCCACGTCGACGCGCCCACTCCGCAGGTCGACTGGTCCGCCGGCGCGGTGGAGCTGCTGACCGAGGCCCGGGACTGGCCGCGCGGCGACCGCCCGCGCCGCGCCGGCGTCTCCTCCTTCGGGGCCAGCGGCACCAACGCGCACATGATCCTGGAGGAGGCCCCCGCCGAGGAGACCGCCGAGGAGACCGCCGAGGAGACCGCGGCGGCGGCCGCGCCGCGGCAGGCCCCGGACGCGGTGCCGCTGGTGGTGTCCGCCGCAACCGCCGATTCCCTGACGGCCCAGGCCGAACGGCTCGCCGCGTTCGTCGAGGACGCCCCCGGGCTGCCCCTGGCGGACGTGGCCGGCGCGCTGGTCGCGGGCCGGGCGGTGCTGGCCGAACGCGCGGTCGTCCTCGCCGGCTCGCACGAGGAGGCGCTGGCCGGGCTGCGGGCGCTGGCCCGCGGTGAGACCCCGGCCGCCGTCACCGCCGGCCGGGCGCCCGGCGCCGGCGGCCCCGGGAAGGTCGTGTGGGTGTTCCCCGGCCAGGGCGCGCAGTGGGCCGGCATGGGCCGCGAACTGCTCGACGCCTCCCCGGTGTTCGCGGCACGGATCGCCGAGTGCGCGACCGCCCTGGAACGGTGGGTCGACTGGTCGCTGGTCGACGTCCTGCGCGGTGAGGCCGCGCCGGAGCTGCTGGAGCGGGTGGACGTGCTCCAGCCCGCGAGCTTCGCCGTCATGGTCGGCCTCGCCGCCGTGTGGCGGTCCGTCGGCGTCGAGCCCGACGCCGTACTGGGCCACTCCCAGGGCGAGATCGCCGCCGCCTGCGTCTCCGGCTCCCTCTCGCTGGACGACGCGGCCCGGGTGGTCGCCCTGCGCAGCCAGGCCATCGCCAAGGACCTCGCCGGCCGCGGCGGCATGGCCTCCGTCGCGCTCGGCGCCGACGAGGCGGCCGCCCGCCTGGAGCGGTGGGCCGGCCGGGTCGAGGTCGCCGCCGTCAACGGTCCCGCCTCCGTCGTGATCGCCGGTGACGCCGAGGCCCTGGACGAGGCCCTGGACGCCCTGGACGACCAGGGCGTCCGGATCCGCCGGATCGCCGTGGACTACGCCTCCCACAGCCGGCACGTCGAGGCCATCAGGGACACCCTCGCCGAGGCCCTGGCCGGGATCGGCGCCCAGGCGCCCGCGGTGCCGTTCTACTCCACCGTCACCGGCGGCTGGATCGAGGACGCCGGCGTCCTCGACGCCGGCTACTGGTACCGCAACCTGCGCGGACAGGTCGGCTTCGGTCCGGCCGTCACCGCCCTCCTCGCCCAGGGCCACGGCGTCTTCGTCGAGCTCAGCGCCCACCCGGTCCTCGTCCAGCCGGTCAGCGAGACCGCCGACCGCACCGGCGCCGACGTACTGGTCACCGGCTCCCTGCGCCGCGGGGACGGCGGCCCGCGCCGCCTGTACGCCTCCATGGCCGAGCTGTTCGTCCGCGGCCTGCCCGTCGACTGGGCCGCGGCCCTGCCCGCCACCACCGCGCGCGTGGACCTGCCGACGTACGCCTTCGACCACCGGCACTACTGGATCCGCATGGGCGCCGGCGCCTCCGACGCTGCCTCCCTGGGCCTCGTCGGCTCCGACCACCCCCTCCTCGGCGCGGTCGTCCGGCTCCCGCAGTCCGACGGGCTGATCTTCACCTCGCGGCTGTCCCTGCGCACGCACCCCTGGCTCGCCGGCCACGCGATCGGCGGCAAGGTCATCGTCCCCGGCACGGTGTACGTCGACCTCGCGGTGCGCGCCGGCGACGAGTTCGGCTTCGGCGTCCTGGAAGAGCTCGTCATCGAGGCGCCGCTCGTGCTGCCCGAACAGGGCGGAGTCCGCCTCCAGGTCGCGGTCGGCGGCCCCGCCGAGACCGGGCTGCGCAGCGTCGACGTGTACTCGCTGCGCGAGGACGCCGCCGGCGAGGCCGGCACGGACGCCTGGACGCGGCACGCCACCGGCCTGCTGTCGGCCTCGCCCGTCGAGCGCGGGACCGGCCCGGACTTCGACTTCGCCGCCTGGCCCCCGGCCGGCGCCGAGCCCGTCGAACTCGGCGACTTCTACGGGGACCTCGTCGAGCGGGGCTACGCGTACGGGCCGGCCTTCCAGGGCCTGCGCGCGGTATGGCGGCGCGGCGACGAGGTGTTCGCCGAGGCGGCCCTCCCCGAGGACCAGCGCGAGGAGGCCGGGAAGTTCGGCATCCACCCCGCGCTGCTGGACGCCGCGCTCCACACGAACGCCTTCGCCAACCCGGATGACGACCGCAAGGTCCTGCCGTTCGCGTGGAACGGGCTGCGGCTGCACGCCGTCGGCGCCTCGGCCCTGCGGGTACGGGTCGCGCCGTGCGGACCGGACGCGCTGTCGTTCCAGGCGGCCGACGAGGCCGGCGGAACGGTCCTGACCATGGACTCCCTCGTCTCCCGCGTGGTCTCCGCCGACCAGCTGGACGCCGCGGCCGGCGACGACGGCCGTGACGCGCTGTTCGGCGTGGAGTGGACCGAACTGGCCCCCGCCGAGGGCGCCGCGGCCACCACGCCGTGGGTGCCGGTGGCCGACGCCGCCGACGTGGCGGCCCTGGCCGGGGACGCCGCGGTGCCGGTCCTGGAGGCCGTCGGCGGCGCGGGCTCCGCGCTGGAGCTGACCTCCCGCGTGCTGGAGGCCGTCCAGGCCTGGCTCGCCGGGTCCGCGCCGGAGACCTCCCGGCTCGTCGTCGCCACCCGGGGTGCGGTGCCCGCCGGGGACAGCGGTGCGGTGACCGACCCGGCCGGGTCGGCGGTGTGGGGTCTCGTCCGGGCCGCGCAGGCCGAGAACCCGGACCGGATCGTCCTGATCGACCTGGACCCCGCCACCGGAACGGGCGTCCAGCCGGTACTGGGCACCGTCCTCGCCGGCGGCGAACCCCAGGTCGCGGTCCGCGGGACCACCCTCACCGCCCCGAGGCTGGCCCGGGCCGCCGGCGCGGCGGCCCCGGAGGCCCCCGCCGTCTTCTCGCCGCAGGGCACGGTCCTCGTTACGGGCGGTACCGGCTCCCTCGGCGCCCTCGTCGCCCGGCACCTGGTCGCCCGGCACGGCGTAAGGCACCTGCTGCTGGCCAGCCGCCGCGGCCCGGCCGCCGAGGGCGTGCAGGCACTCGTCGCCGAACTCGCCGAACAGGGCGCCACCGTCTCGGTGGTGGCCTGCGACGTCTCCGAGCGCGCGCAGGTCGCGGACCTGCTGGCCTCCGTCCCCGCCGAGCACCCCCTCAGCGGAGTCGTGCACCTCGCCGGCGTCCTGGACGACGGCGTGGTCGCCACCCTCACCCCGCAGCGGCTCGCAGGCGTGTTCGCCCCCAAGGTCGACGCGGTCACCCACCTCGACGCCCTCACCCGGGACCTGGACCTCGACGCGTTCGTCGTCTTCTCGTCCGCCGCCGCCCTCATGGGCTCGGCCGGCCAGGGCAACTACGCGGCCGCCAACGCCTTCCTCGACGGACTGATGTCCCACCGCCGGGCCGCCGGCCTGCCGGGCCTCTCCCTGGCCTGGGGCCTCTGGGAGCAGAGCGACGGCCTGACCGCCCACCTCAGCGCCGTCGACCAGGCGCGCATGAGCCGCGGCGGCGTCCTCGCGCTGACGCAGACCGAGGGCCTCGACATCTTCGACGCCGGCCTGCACACGGACCAGCCGCTGCTCGTCCCGATCAAGCTGGACCTGCGGACGCTCCGCTCCCAGGCCGCGGCCGGCGGCGGCGTCCCGCACCTGCTGCGCGGCCTGGTCCGCGCCGGCCGCCGCGTGGCGCGGGCGGCCGCGGCGGACAGCGGCGGACTCGTCCGCCGGCTCGCCGGGCTGCCGGCCGCCGAACAGGAGGCCCTGCTGCTGGGCATCGTCCAGCAGGAGGCGGGCGCCGTCCTCGGCTTCAGTGGCCCCGAACTGGCCCAGGGCACCCGCGGTTTCAACGAGATCGGCTTCGACTCCCTCACGGCGGTCGAGCTCCGCAACCGGCTGAGCGCGGCCACCGGCGTGAAGCTGCCCGCCACGCTGATCTTCGACTACCCGACCCCGGACGCCCTCGCCCGCCACCTGCGCGACGAGCTCGGCGAGACCGCCGACGACGCCGGCACCCCGGCGCCGGCCGTGGCGGCCGCCGCCGTGGACCCGGACGAGCCGATCGCCATCGTGGGGATGGCCTGCCGGCTGCCCGGCGGGGTGGCCGGCCCCGAGGACCTGTGGCGACTGGTGGCGGAGGGCCGCGAGGGCATGTCCTCCTTCCCCGACGACCGGGGCTGGGACCTGGACGGCCTGTTCGACCCCGACCCCGACAGCGCGGGCACCTCGTACACGCACCGCGGCGGGTTCCTCCACGAAGCCTCCCGGTTCGACCCGGCGTTCTTCGGGATCTCCCCGCGCGAGGCCCTCGCCATGGACCCGCAGCAGCGCCTGCTGCTGGAGGCGTCCTGGGAGGCCCTCGAACGGGCGGGCATCGACCCGACCCGGGAGCGGGGCGGCAACATCGGCGTCTTCTCCGGCGTCTCCATCCACGACTACCTGGAATCCCTCAGCAACATGCCCGCGGAGCTCGAAGGCTTCGTCACCACCGCCACGGCGGGCAGCGTGGCCTCGGGCCGCGTCTCCTACGCCTTTGGCTTCGAGGGCCCGGCGGTCACCGTCGACACGGCCTGCTCCTCGTCCCTGGTCGCCATGCACCTCGCGGCGCAGGCCCTGCGGCAGGGCGAGTGCTCCATGGCCCTCGCCGGCGGCGTCGCCGTCATGGGCTCGCCGATCGGCGTCCTCGGCATGTCCCGCCAGCGGGGCCTGGCCGCCGACGGCCGGTGCAAGGCGTTCGCGGACGGCGCGGACGGCACCGTCCTGTCCGAGGGCGTCGGCATCGTGGTGCTGGAACGGCTCTCGGTGGCCCGCGAGCGCGGCCACCGGGTGCTGGCCGTCATCCGCGGCAGCGCCGTCAACCAGGACGGCGCCTCCAACGGCCTGACCGCCCCCAACGGCCCCTCGCAGCAGCGGGTCATCCGCAAGGCGCTGCAGAGCGCCGGCCTCACCGCGTCCGACGTGGACGTCGTCGAGGCCCATGGCACGGGCACGGCCCTGGGCGACCCGATCGAGGCCCAGGCGCTGCTCGCCACGTACGGCAAGGCCCGGGACGCGGAGCGGCCGCTGTGGCTGGGCTCCCTGAAGTCCAACATCGGGCACACGCAGGCCGCCGCCGGCGTGGCGGGCGTCATCAAGATGGTGCAGGCGCTGCGGCAGGGCGTCCTGCCCCCGACCCTGCACGCGCAGGAGCCCACCCGGCAGGTGGACTGGTCGGAAGGCGCCATCGAGCTGCTGACCGAGTCCCGCGACTGGACCGGGAACGGCCGGCCGCGCCGGGCGGGCGTGTCCTCGTTCGGCATCAGCGGGACGAACGCCCACCTGATCCTGGAGGAGGCCCCTGAGGCCCCCGAGGCGGAGCCCGCGGAGCCGGTGTCGGTGGCGGGTGGTGTGGTGCCGCTGGTGGTGTCGGCGCGCAGCGCCGCCTCCCTGGCCGGTCAGGCCGAGCGGCTGGCGGCGTACGTCGGCGGGAGCGACGCCCCCCTGGCGGAGGCCGCCGCGGCCCTGGTCTCGCGGCGCGCGGTCTTCGGTGAACGCGCGGTCGTCGTGGCCGGATCCGCCGAGGAGGCGCTGACGCGGCTGGAGGCCGTCGCACGCGGTGAGGACGCGGCCGGTGTGGTGAGCGGCAGTGCGGGTGCGCCGGGGCGGACCGTGTGGGTGTTCCCGGGGCAGGGTGCGCAGTGGGCCGGTATGGGTCGTGAACTGCTCGACTCCTCGCCGGTGTTCGCGGCGCGGATCGCCGAGTGCGCTGCCGCGCTGGAGCCGTGGGTCGACTGGTCGCTGGTCGAGGTGCTGCGGGGTGAGGCCGGTCCGGAGCTGCTGGAGCGGGTGGATGTCCTCCAGCCGGCGAGTTTCGCGGTGATGGTGGGTCTGGCCGCCGTGTGGCGGTCGGTGGGCGTCAAGCCGGATGCGGTGCTCGGGCATTCGCAGGGTGAGATCGCCGCCGCCTGCGTCGCGGGCGCCCTGTCGTTGGAGGACGCGGCCCGGGTGGTGGCCCTGCGCAGTCAGGCCATCGCCAAGGAGCTGGCCGGCCGGGGCGGAATGGCCTCGGTGGCGCTGAGCGCCGACGAAGCGGTCGCGAAGCTGGCGCCGTGGGCGGACCGGGTCGAGGTGGCGGCGGTCAACAGCCCGTCGTCCGTGGTGATCGCCGGTGACGCCGAGGCGCTGGACAAGGCCCTGGAGGCACTGGCCTTCGAAGGCGTCCGGGTCCGCCGGGTCGCCGTCGATTACGCGTCCCACACCCGGCACGTCGAGGCCATCGAGGAGCTGCTCGCCGAGACCCTCGCGGGCATCGCGGCGAAGGCGCCGACGGTGCCGTTCTTCTCCACGGTCACCGGCGGTTGGGTCGAGGACGCCGATGTCCTGGACGGCGGCTACTGGTACCGCAACCTGCGCGGACAGGTCGGCTTCGGCCCTGCCGTGGCCGAACTGGCCTCGCAGGGTTACGGGGTGTTCCTGGAGGTCAGCGCCCACCCCGTGCTCGTCCAGCCCGTCACCGAGACCGTGGACGGCACGGACGCCGACGCCATCGTCGCGGGTTCGCTGCGCCGTGAGGACGGCGGCCTGCGCCGCCTGTACACCTCCATGGCCGAGCTCTTCGTCCGGGGTGTTCCCGTCGACTGGGCTGCGCTCCTGCCCGCCACATCGGCCCATGTGGACCTGCCCACCTACGCCTTCGACCACCAGTCCTACTGGCTCCGGATATCCGAGGCGGCCACCGACGCGGCCTCCCTCGGCCAGGCCAAGGCCGACCACCCGCTGCTGGGCGCGGTCGTCCAGCTGCCGCAGTCGGACGGGCTCGTCTTCACCTCGCGGCTCTCCCTGCGCACGCACGCCTGGCTCGGCGACCACCGGATCGGCGGCGTGGCCCTCGTCCCCGCCGCCGCCCTGGTGGAGCTCGCCGTACGGGCGGGCGACGAGGCCGGCTGCGGGGTGCTGGAGGAGTTGCTGATCGAGACCCCGCTCGCGCTGCCCGAGCACGGCGGCGTCCGGGTCCAGGTCGCGGTCGGCGCGCCCGCCGAGAACGGTGCCCGCTCGGTGGAGCTGTACTCGCTGCGCGAGGACGCCGCCGAGGGGGCCGCGTGGACGCGGCACGCCACCGGCGTCCTGTCGGCCGCCGCCCCGGCCGCGCGGGCCCCGGAGTTCGACTTCACCGCCTGGCCGCCCGCCGGCGCCCGGCCCGTCGAGGCCGGCGACTTCTACGGGGAGCTCGCCGGCCGCGGATACGGCTACGGGCCCGCGTTCCAGGGCCTGCGCGCGCTCTGGCGGCGCGGCGAGGAGGTCTTCGCCGAGGTCGCCCTCACCGAGGAGCAGCGCGGCGGGGCCGGTGCGTACGGTCTGCACCCCGCACTGCTGGAAGCGGCCCTGCACGTGGAGACGCCCGGCACGGCCGACGCTCCGGAACTCCGCCAGCCCCTCGACTGGAACCGGCTGGTGCTGCACGCCGCGGGCGCTTCGGCGCTGCGGGTGCGGGTCGCCCCGGCGGGGCCCGGGGCCGTCTCCCTGGAGGCCGCCGACGAGACCGGTGGCCCGGTGCTGACGGTGGATTCGCTGGCCCTGCGCCCCGTGTCCGTCGAGCAGGTGGACGCGGCGGCGGGCACGGTGGCCGCCACCTCGCTGTTCCAGGTGGAGTGGACGGAGCTGCCCCAGGCCGGGGGAGCGCCGGTGTCGTGGGCCCCGGTGGCCACCGCCGACGACGTCACGGCCCTGGCGGCCGACGGGGCGGCGGCGCCCGCCCTCGCGGTCCTGGAGGCCGTCGGCGGCGGGGGTTCGGCGCTGGAGCTGACCTCGCGCGTGCTGGGGGTCGTGCAGGCGTGGCTGGCGGGCTCCGGTCCGGAGGAGTCGCGGCTGGTCGTGGCCACTCGGGGTGCGGTGCCGGCGGGGGAGAGCGGTGCGGTGACCGACCCGGCCGGGTCGGCGGTGTGGGGTCTCGTCCGGGCCGCGCAGGCGGAGAACCCGGACCGGATCGTCCTGCTGGACACCGACCCCGCCGCCGACGGCGGGCCGGAGCCGGTCCTCGGTGCGGCGCTGGCGAGCGGTGAGCCCCAGGTCGCGGCCCGCGGCACCACCCTGTCCGTCCCGCGCCTGACCCGTACGGCGGGCCGGGCCACGGACGCCCCGGCCGTGTTCCGGCCCGAGGGCACCGTCCTGATCACCGGCGGCACCGGTTCGCTGGGCGCCCTCGCGGCCCGCCGTCTGGTTTCCGTCCACGGCGTACGGCACCTGCTGCTGGCCAGCCGCCGCGGCCCGCGGGCCGAAGGGGTCGAGGAACTGGTCGCCGAGCTGACCGAGCTGGGCGCCACCGTCACGGTGGCGGCCTGCGACGTCTCCGACCGGGCCCAGGCCGAAGCGCTGCTGGCGTCCGTACCGGCCGAGCACCCCCTCACCGGGGTCATCCACACCGCGGGCCTCATCGACGCCGGTGTGATCGAGGCGCTCACCCCCGAGCGGCTGGCCGGCGTCTTCCCGCCGAAGGTCGACGCCGTCACGCACCTGGACGAACTGACGCGGGGCCTGGACCTGGACGCGTTCGTCGTCTACTCCTCGGTCTCCGCCGTCTTCATGGGCGCCGGCAGCGGCAGCTACGCCGCCGCCAACGCCTTCCTCGACGGCCTGATGGCCCGCCGCCGGGCCGCCGGCCTGCCGGGCCTCTCCCTGGCCTGGGGCCTGTGGGACCAGACCGACGGCATGGCCGCCAACACCGACGACCTCACCCGGAACCGGATGAACCGGCGCGGCGGCCTGCGGGCGATGACCCCGGCGGAGGGCATGGAACTCTTCGACGCCACCGTGGGAGCCGGCCAGTCGCTGCTGGTCCCCGCCAAGCTGGACCTGCGCGCGGTACGGGCCGACGCGGCCGCGGGCGGCGTACCGCACATGCTGCGCGGACTGGTCACGGCCGGCCGGCAGCAGGCGCACACGGCGGCCGCGGCCGACGAGGGCCGCCGGCTGCACGACCGGCTGGCGGCACTGCCCGCCGCCGAGCGGAAGAAGCTCCTGGTCGACCTGGTCCGCACGCAGGTGGCAGCCGTCCTGGGCCACTCCGGACCGGAGCGCGTCCGGACGGACCTGGCCTTCAAGGACGCCGGGTTCGACTCGCTCACCGCGGTGGAACTGCGCAACCGGCTGCGCGAGGCGACGGGGCTGAAGCTTCCGGCCACGCTCGTCTTCGACTACCCGAACCCGCAGACCCTCGCCGCACACCTGCACGACGCACTGCTCCCGGAGAGCGCCGACGCGGGCGCACCCGACGTCGACGAGGCACGGCTGAGGCACGCCCTCGCGTCCGTCCCGCTCGCCCGGTTCCGGGAGGCAGGGCTGATGGACGCCCTGGTCCGGCTGATCGCCCAGGGTGATGGCGCACCGGAGACCGGCGGTGTCGACACGGCCGATGAAGGCAGGGCCATCGCCGAGCTGGACGTCGACGATCTCGTCCACCTGGCGCTCGGCGAATGAACACCTTCGAAACCGCTGAAAGAATGGGGAACCCAACGTGAGTGCGTCCTACGAGAAGGTCGTCGAGGCGCTGAGGAAGTCGCTGGAAGAAGTCGGCTCCCTCAAGAAGCAGAACCGCCGGCTCCACGACGCCTCCCGTGAACCGATCGCCATCGTGGGCATGGCCTGCCGGCTGCCCGGCGGGGTCGCCGGCCCCGAGGACCTGTGGCGGCTGGTGTCCGAGGGCCGGGACGCCGTCTCCGGGTTCCCCGAGGACCGCGGCTGGGACCTGGAGGGCCTGTTCGACCCGGACCCCGACCGTGCGGGCACCTCGTACGTCGACCAGGGCGGGTTCCTCCACGAGGCCGGCCTGTTCGACGCCGGGTTCTTCGGGATCTCCCCGCGCGAGGCCCTCGCCATGGACCCGCAGCAGCGGCTCCTGCTGGAGACCTCCTGGGAGGCCCTGGAGCGGGCCGGCATCGACCCGGTCTCGCTGAAGGGCGCCGATGTCGGTGTGTTCTCCGGGGTGTTCGGCCAGGGCTACGTCGCCCCCGGCGCCAGCATGGTCACGCCCGAGATCGAGGGCTTCGCCGGCACGGGCGGGTCCACGAGCGTGGCGTCCGGGCGGGTCTCCTACGTCCTTGGTTTCGAGGGCCCGGCGGTGTCGGTGGACACGGCCTGCTCCTCCTCCCTGGTCGCCATGCACCTGGCGGCGCAGTCGCTGCGGCAGGGCGAGTGCTCCATGGCCCTCGCCGGCGGGGCGACCGTCCTGGCCAGCCCGGGCGTCTTCGCCGAGTTCTCCCGGCAGAAGGGCCTGGCCGCCGACGGCCGTTGCAAGGCGTTCGCCGACGCGGCCGACGGCACCGGCTGGGCCGAGGGCGTCGGCGTGGTGGTGCTGGAACGGCTCTCCGTGGCCCGCGAGAAGGGGCACAAGGTACTGGCCGTGCTGCGCGGCAGCGCGGTCAACCAGGACGGCGCCTCCAACGGGCTGACCGCCCCCAACGGCCCGTCCCAGCAGCGCGTCATCCGCGGGGCACTGGCGAACGCCGGGCTCGCCCCGGCGGACGTGGACGTCGTCGAGGGCCACGGCACGGGCACCGCCCTCGGCGACCCCATCGAGGCCCAGGCCGTCCTGGCGACGTACGGGCAGGGCCGGGACGCGGAGCGCCCGCTGTGGCTCGGCTCGCTCAAGTCCAACATCGGCCACACGCAGGCCGCGGCGGGCGTCGCCGGCGTCATCAAGATGGTGGAGGCGCTCCGCAACGGCGTGCTGCCCCCCACCCTGCACGTGGACGTGCCCACCACCGAGGTGGACTGGTCGGCGGGTGCGGTGGAGCTGCTGACCGAGGCGCGGGACTGGCCGCGCGACGGCCGGCCGCGCCGGGCCGGTGTGTCGGCGTTCGGCGTCAGCGGGACGAACGCGCACCTGATCCTGGAGGAGGCCCCTGAGGCCCCTGAGGAGGAGCCCGCTGAGCCGGTGTCGGTGGCGGGTGGTGTGGTGCCGCTGGTGGTGTCGGCGCGCAGCGCCGCCTCCCTGGCCGGACAGGCCGAGCGGCTCGCCGAGTTCCTGGAGGGCGCCGAGGGCGTGTCCCTGGCCGAGGTGGCCGCCTCGCTGGCGTCGGGCCGTTCGGTGTTCGGCGAGCGGGCGGTCGTCACGGCCGACTCCGCCGAGGAGGCCCTGGCCGGGCTGCGGGCACTGGCCCGCGGTGAGGACGCGGCCGGGGTGGTGTCCGGCAGTGCGGGTGCGCTCGGCCCGCTCGTGTGGGTGTTCCCCGGTCAGGGCGCCCAGTGGGCGGGCATGGGCCGGGAACTCCTCGAAGCCTCGCCGGTGTTCGCCGAGCGCGTCGCGGAGTGCGCCGCCGCGCTGGAGCCGTGGACCGACTGGTCGCTGACCGAGGTCCTGCGGGGCGAGGCCCCGCCGGAGCTGCTCGACCGCGTGGACGTGCTCCAGCCCGCGAGCTTCGCCGTCATGGTCGCCCTCGCGGCCGTGTGGCAGTCGGTGGGCGTTCAGCCCGACGCGGTCCTCGGCCACTCGCAGGGTGAGATCGCCGCCGCCTGCGTGGCGGGTTCCCTGTCGCTGGAGGACGCGGCCCGGGTGGTGGCCCTGCGCAGCCAGGCCATCGCCAAGGAGCTCGCCGGCCGGGGCGGGATGGCCTCCGTCGCACTGAGCGCCGAAGCGGCGGCCGCGAAGCTGGCACCGTGGGCGGACCGGGTCGAGGTGGCCGCGGTCAACAGCCCGTCGTCCGTGGTGATCGCCGGTGATGCCGAAGCGCTCGACGAGGCCCTGGAGGCACTGGCCTTGGAGGGCATCCGGGTCCGCCGGGTCGCCGTGGACTACGCCTCGCACACCCGGCACGTCGAAGCCATCGAGGAGCTGCTCGCCGAAACCCTGTCCGGGGTGGACGCCCTGGCTCCCGCGATCCCCTTCTACTCGACCGTCACGGGCGGCTGGGTCGCCGAGGCCGGTGTCCTGGACGGCGGCTACTGGTACCGCAACCTGCGCGGCCAGGTCGGCTTCGGCCCGGCCGTCGCCGAACTGGCCTCGCAGGGTTACGGGGTGTTCCTGGAGGTCAGTGCCCACCCGGTGCTGGTCCAGCCGGTCAACGAGACCGTGGACGGACTCGACACCGACGTCGTGGTGACCGGCTCGCTGCGCCGCGAGGACGGCGGCCCGCGCCGCCTGTACGCCTCCATGGCCGAGCTCTTCGTCCACGGTGTGGACGTGGACTGGGCCGCGCTCCTGCCCGCCACGACGGCGCGGGTCGAGCTGCCGACGTACGCCTTCGAGCACCGGCACTACTGGCTGAAGGACACCGGCGCCGCGACGGACGCGGCCTCCCTGGGACAGACGCAGGTCGATCACCCGCTGCTCGGCGCGGTGGTCCGGCTGCCGCAGTCCGACGGGTTCATCTTCACCTCCCGCCTCTCCCTGCGCACGCACCCCTGGCTCGCCGACCATGCCGTCAGCGGCGTGGTCATCCTCCCCGGCTCCGGGCTGGTCGAGCTGGCCGTGCGCGCCGGCGACGAAGCCGGCTGCGAGCTGCTGGAGGAACTCGTCATCGAGGCGCCGCTGGTCGTCCCCGACCACGGCGGCGTACGGGTGCAGGTGGCGCTCGGCGCGCCCGGCGAGAACGGCTCGCGCTCCGTGGCCGTGTACTCCCTGCGCGAGGACGCCGAGGCCGACGCGTGGACGCGGCACGCCACCGGCGTCCTGTCGGCCACGGCCCAGCCGGCCGCCGCCGCCTTCGACTTCACCGCCTGGCCTCCGGCCGGCGCGCAGCCGGTCGAGGCCGGCGGGTTCTACGGCGACCTGGTCGAACGCGGCTACGGGTACGGGCCCGCGTTCCAGGGCCTGCGGGCGGTCTGGCGGCGCGACGGCGAGGTCTTCGCCGAGGTCGCCCTGCCCGACGAGTACCGCAAGGACGCCGGCGGGTACGGGGTCCACCCCGCGCTGCTGGACGCGGCCCTCCAGGCCGGGACCTTCGCCCACGCGGGCGCGGCGGACGAGGAGCCCGGGGAGCCGGTGCTGGCGTTCGCGTGGAACGGGCTGGCCCTGCACGCCTCCGGGGCCTCGGCCCTGCGCGTACGGGTCGCCCGGAAGGGAGCGGACGCGCTGTCGTTCCAGGCCGCCGACGAGACCGGCGGGCTGGTGGTGAGCCTGGACTCGCTGGTCTCCCGTCCGGTGTCCGCCGGGCAGCTGGAGACCCCGGCGGACAGCGCGGTCGCCAACGCGCTGTTCCGGGTGGAGTGGAGCGAGCTCCCGCAGCCGGAGGAGGAGGTCGACGACGTCCTGACGTGGGCGCCCGTCGCCACCGCCGAGGAGGTCTCGGCGCTGTCCGAGGCCCTGGCGGCCACCGAAGGCGTATCACTGGTCGCGGTCCTGGAGGCCGTCGGCGACGGCGGCGCGGACCCGGTGCTGGACCTGGCCTCCCGCGTGCTGGAAGTGATGCAGGCATGGCTGGCCGGGACCGCGCTGGAGGAGTCCCAGCTGGTCATCGCGACCCGGGGCGCCGTGCCCGCCGGCGCCGGCGGCACGGTGACCGACCCCGCCGGCGCCGCGGTGTGGGGCCTGGTGCGCGCCGCGCAGGCCGAGAACCCGGACCGGATCGTCCTGGTGGACGTCGACCCGGCCGCCGAAGGCGCCACGGACTCCGTGATGGACTCCGTCCTCGGTGCCGTACTGGCCAGCGGTGAGCCGCAGGTCGCCGTACGCGGGACCACGCTCTCCGTGCCCCGCCTCGCCCGCGCCGCCGCGCAGGTCCCGGACCTCCCGGCGACCTTCACCCCCGAGGGCACGGTCCTCGTCTCGGGCGCCGGATCACTGGGCGGCCTGGTGGCCCGGCACCTGGTGGCCCGGCACGGCGTGCGCCACCTGCTGGTGGCCAGCCGCCGCGGACCGGCCGCCGAGGGCATGACGGAACTCGTCGCCGAACTGGCCGAGCGGGGTGCCGAGGTCTCCGTGGCGGCCTGCGACCTCTCCGACCGCGACCAGCTCGCCGCGCTGCTGGCGTCCGTACCGGCCGAGCACCCCCTCTCCGGGGTCGTCCACACGGCCGGCGTGTTCGACGACGGCCTGATCGGGGCCCTGACCAGGGAACGGCTCGCCGGGGTGTTCGCACCGAAGGTGGACGCGGTACGCCACCTGGACGAGCTGACCCGGGGCCTGGACCTCGACGCCTTCGTCGTGTTCTCGTCCGTCGCGGGCCTGTCCGGCGGCGCCGGACAGGGCAACTACTCGTCCGCCAACCACTTCCTCGACGGCCTGATGGACCACCGCCGGGCCGCCGGCCTGCCGGGCCTCTCCCTGGCCTGGGGCCTGTGGGAGCAGTCCCTCGGCATGGCCTCGCACCTCAGCAGCGTCGACCAGGCCCGGGCGAGCCGCAGCGGTGTGCTGGAGATATCGGCCGCCGAGGGCATGGGCCTGTTCGACGCCGCCCTCGACGCCGGACAGCCGCTGCTCGTGCCCGTCAAGCTGGACCTGCGCGGGATACGGTCCGACGCGGCGGCCGGCGGCGCCGTCCCGTACCTGCTGCGCGGCCTCGTCAAGGCCGGCCGGCAGCAGGCGCAGGCGGGGGCCACCGCCGACGAGGGCCGCAGGCTCTCCGCACGGCTGGCCGGACTCCCGGCCCCGGAGCAGGAGGCCCTCCTCCTCGACCTGGTGCGCACCCAGGCCGCCGTCGTCCTCGGCCACACCGGGCCGGGCGGGGTCCGGGCCGACATGGCGTTCAAGGACGTCGGGTTCGACTCCCTCACCTCCGTCGAGCTCCGCAACCGGGTCCGTGAGGCGACCGGCCTGAAACTGCCGGCCACGCTCGTCTTCGACTATCCGACCCCGCTGGCCCTCGCCCGCTACCTGCGCGAGGAGTTCGGCGACACGACGGCGCCCGCCCCTGTCGAGCGGACGGCCACCGCGGCCGCCGACGCCGGCGAGCCGATCGCGATCGTCGGAATGGCCTGCCGCTACCCCGGCGGCGTCTCCTCGCCCGAGGAGCTGTGGAAGCTGGTGTCCGAGGGCCGCGACGCCGTCTCCGGGTTCCCCGACGACCGCGGCTGGGACCTGGAGGCCCTGTTCGACCAGGACCCCGACCAGGCCGGCACCTCGTACGTCGACCAGGGCGGATTCCTCCAGGGCGCGGGCCTGTTCGACGCCGGTTTCTTCGGGATCTCCCCGCGCGAGGCCCTCGCCATGGACCCGCAGCAGCGGCTCCTGCTGGAGACCTCCTGGGAAGCCCTGGAAGGCACCGGCATCGACCCGTTCTCGCTCAAGGGCAGCGACGTGGGCGTCTTCTCCGGCGTCTCCAGCCAGGGCTACGGCACCGGCACGGTCGCACCCGAGGTCGAGGGCTTCGCCGGCACGGGCCTCGCCCCGAGCGTGGCGACCGGCCGCGTGTCGTACGTCTTCGGCCTGGAGGGCCCCTCGGTGTCCGTGGACACCGCGTGCTCGTCCTCCCTGGTCGCCATGCACCTGGCCGCGCAGTCGCTGCGCCAGGGCGAGTGCTCCATGGCACTGGCCGGCGGCGCGATGGTGATGGCCACGCCCGGAGCCTTCCTCGCCTTCTCCCGGCAGCGCGGCCTGGCGACCGACGGCCGCTGCAAGGCCTTCGCGGACGGCGCCGACGGCATGGGCCTCGCCGAGGGCGTCGGCGTGGTCGTCCTGGAACGGCTGTCGGTGGCGCGGGAACGCGGCCACCGCGTGCTGGCGGTGCTGCGCGGCAGCGCCGTCAACCAGGACGGCGCCTCCAACGGCCTCACGGCGCCCAGCGGACCCTCGCAGCAGCGGGTGATCCGCAAGGCGCTGGCCGGCGCCGGGCTCGCCCCGTCCGACGTGGACGTCGTCGAGGGCCACGGCACGGGCACGGCCCTGGGCGACCCGATCGAGGCCCAGGCGCTCCTCGCCACCTACGGCAAGGGCCGTGACGCGCAGCGGCCGCTGTGGCTGGGCTCCCTCAAGTCCAACATCGGGCACACGCAGGCCGCCGCGGGCGTCGCCAGCGTCATCAAGATGGTGCAGGCCCTGCGCCACGGGGTCATGCCCCCCACCCTGCACGTCCAGCGCCCCACCACCGAGGTGGACTGGACGGCGGGCGCGGTGGAACTGCTCACCGAGGCCCGCGCGTGGCCGCGCGACGGCCGGCCGCGCCGTGCGGGCGTCTCCTCGTTCGGCGTCGGCGGCACGAACGCCCACCTCATCCTGGAGGAGGCCCCGGCCGAAGCCGCGGAGGAGACCGCGACACCGGCCCCGGCCCCGATGGCGGGTGGTGTGGTGCCGCTGGTGGTGTCGGCGCGCAGCGCCGCCTCCCTGGCCGGACAGTCCGAGCGGCTGGCGGGGTTCCTGGAGGACGCCGACGCGGTGTCACCGGCGGACCTGGCCGGGGCGCTGACCACCGGCCGCGCGGTCTTCGGCGAACGCGCGGTGGTCCTCGCGGGCTCGGCCGAGGAGGCGCTGACCGGGCTGCGGGCACTGGCCCGGGGTGAGGACGCGGCCGGTGTGGTGTCCGGCAGTGCGGGTGCGCCGGGGCGGGTGGTCTGGGTGTTCCCCGGCCAGGGTTCGCAGTGGGCCGGTATGGGCCGTGAACTGCTGGATTCGTCACCGGTGTTCGCGGCGCGGGTCGCGGAGTGCGCTGCCGCGCTGGAGCCGTGGGTCGACTGGTCGCTGACCGAGGTCCTGAGGGGTGAGGCGGCGCCCGAGCTGCTGGAGCGGGTGGACGTGCTCCAGCCGGCGAGCTTCGCGGTGATGGTGGGTCTGGCCGCCGTGTGGCGGTCCGTGGGTGTTCAGCCCGACGCGGTGCTCGGGCATTCGCAGGGTGAGATCGCCGCCGCGTGCGTCTCCGGTGCGCTGTCGTTGGAGGACGCGGCCCGGGTGGTGGCCCTGCGCAGTCAGGCCATCGCCGAGGAGTTGGCCGGGCGGGGCGGGATGGCCTCCGTCGCGCTGAGCGCCGACGAGGCCGTGGCCCGGCTGGAGCGGTGGGCGGACCGGGTCGAGGTGGCGGCGGTCAACAGCCCGTCGTCCGTGGTGATCGCCGGTGATGCCGAGGCGCTGGACGAGGCCTTGGAGGCGCTGGCCTTCGAAGGCGTCCGCGTCCGCCGCGTCGCCGTCGACTACGCGTCCCACACCCGGCACGTCGAAGCCATCGAGGAGCTGCTCGCCGAGACCCTCGCGGGCATCGCCGCGAAGGCGCCGACGGTGCCGTTCTTCTCCACGGTCACCGGCAGTTGGGTCGAAGAGGCCGACGTCCTGGACGGCGGCTACTGGTACCGCAACCTGCGCGGACAGGTCGGCTTCGGCCCTGCCGTCGCCGAACTGGCCTCGCAGGGCTACGGGGTGTTTCTGGAGGTCAGCGCGCACCCGGTGCTCGTGCAGCCGATCGCGGAGACCGTCGACGGCCTCGACACCGACCTGGTCGTGACCGGCTCCCTGCGCCGTGAGGACGGTGGCCCGCGCCGCCTGCTGACCTCCATGGCCGAGCTGTTCGTCCGAGGCGTCGACCTCGACTGGAGCGGTGTCCTGCCGCAGCCGGCCCGGCGTGTGGAGCTGCCGACGTACGCCTTCGACCACCGGCACTACTGGCTGCACCTCGCCGAGTCGGCGACCGACGCGGCCTCCCTCGGCCAGGCGACCGCCGACCACCCGCTGCTCGGCGCGGTGGTCCAGCTGCCGCAGTCCGACGGGCTCGTCTTCACCTCCCGGCTCTCCCTGCGCACGCACGCCTGGCTCGGCGACCACCGTGTCGGCGGCCTGGTGCTCCTCCCCGGCACCGGCCTCGTGGAACTCGCCGTACGCGCCGGGGACGAGGCCGGGTGCGGGCTCCTGGAGGAGCTCGTGACCGAGACGCCGCTGGTCGTCCCCGACCACGGCGGGGTCCGGCTCCAGGTCGCGGTCGGCGCGCCCGGCGAGAGCGGCTCGCGCACCGTGGAGATCTACTCCCGCCGCGAGGACGCCACCGACGGCGACGGCTGGACGCGGCACGCCACCGGCATGCTGTCCGCCGGCGGCCGGCCCGCCGGCAGGGGGTTCGACTTCGCGGCCTGGCCCCCGGCCGGTGCCCAGCAGGTCGACATCAGTGCCGGCTACGCCCTGCTCGCCGAGATGGGATACGCGTACGGGCCCACGTTCCAGGGCATGCGGGCGGTCTGGCGGCGCGGCGAGGAGCTCTTCGCCGAGGTCGCCCTGCCCGAGGAGCAGCGCAAGGAGGCCGCCGCGTTCGGCCTGCACCCCGCGCTGCTGGACGCGGCCCTCCAGACCGGGACGTTCAGCGCGGCGGCGGGCCCGGCGGACGAGGAGTCCGGCGAGCCGGTGATGCCGTTCGCGTGGAACGGGCTGGCCCTGCACGCCGCCGGGGCCTCGGCCCTGCGGGTGCGGGTCGCGCCGAGCGGTCCGGACGCGCTGTCGTTCCAGGCCGCCGACGAGACCGGCAGCCCGGTGGTCACCCTGGACTCGCTGGTCCTGCGACCGGTCGACGTCGAGCGGCTCGGCGCGACGGCCGACGCCGCGGCCGCCACCTCGCTCTTCCGGGTGGAGTGGACCGAGACGGCCGCCGCCGACGGGGCGGACTCCGGCCCGTCGTGGCTGCCGGTGACCGACGCCGCCGACGTGGCGGACCTGGCCGGGCGCGCCGCAGCCGCGGTGGTACCGGTGCTGGAGGCCGTCGGCGGCGGGGGTTCGGCGCTGGAGCTGACCTCGCGCGTGCTGGGGGTCGTGCAGGCGTGGCTGGCGGGCTCCGGTCCGGAGGAGTCGCGGCTGGTCGTGGCCACTCGGGGTGCGGTGCCGGCGGGGGAGAGCGGTGCGGTGACCGACCCGGCCGGGTCGGCGGTGTGGGGTCTCGTCCGGGCCGCGCAGGCGGAGAACCCGGACCGGATCGTCCTCGTCGACGTCGACCCCCTCGCCGAAGGCGGTACGGACTCGGTGCTGGATTCCGTCCTCGCCGGCGTACTGGCCTGCGGCGAACCGCAGGTCGCGGTCCGCGGGGCGGCCCTGCTGGTGCCGCGCCTCGCCCGCGCCGCCGGGCCGGTGGCGCAGGCTCCCGCGGTCTTCGCCCCGGAGGGCACCGTCCTGGTCTCGGGCGCCGGTTCGCTGGGCGCGCTCGCGGCCCGCCGTCTGGTCTCCGTCCACGGCGTACGGCACCTGCTGCTGGCCAGCCGCCGCGGCCCGCGGGCCGAAGGGGTCGAGGAACTGGTCGCCCAGCTGACCGAGCTGGGCGCCACCGTCACGGTGGCGGCCTGCGACCTCTCCGACCGGGCCCAGGCCGAAACGCTGCTGGCGTCCGTACCGACCGGGCACCCGCTCACCGGTGTCGTGCACACCGCCGGGGTCTTCGACCCGGGCGTCATCGGGACGCTGACCCCGGAGCGGCTGGCCGGGGTGTTCGCACCGAAGGTCGACGCCGTCACGCACCTCGACGAGCTGACGCGGGGCCTGGACCTGGACGCGTTCGTCGTCTACTCCTCCGCCTCCTCCGTCTTCATGGGCGCCGGCAGCGGCGCCTACGCGGCAGCCAACGCCTTCCTCGACGGCCTGATGGACCACCGCCGGGCCGCCGGCCTGCCGGGCCTCTCCCTGGCCTGGGGTCCCTGGGAACAGGTCACCGGCATGGCCACCACCATCGACGAGCTCACCAAGAACCGGATGAGCCGGCGAGAGGGACGCGGCGGAGTCCAGGCGCTCGGATCCGCCGAGGGCATGGAGCTCTTCGACGCCGCCCTCGGATCGGCCCAGTCGCTCCTCGTCCCGGTCAACGTGGACCTGCGCGCGGTACGGGCCGACGCGGCGGCGGGCGGCGGCGTACCGCCCCTGCTGCGCGGACTGGTCCCCGCGGGCCGGCAGCAGGCCAGGGCGGGCGGCACGGGTCAGGAGTCCCGGAACCTCACCGACCGGCTCGCCGGGCTCACCGCGGCGGAGCAGGAGGCCCTGCTCCTCGACCTGGTCCGCACCCAGGCGGCGGCCGTGCTCGGGCACACCGGCCCGGGCGGCCTCCGGGCCGAGACGGCGTTCAAGGAGGCCGGGTTCGACTCGCTCACCTCGGTCGAGCTCCGCAACCGGGTCCGCGAGGCGACGGGGCTGAAGCTCCCGGCGACGCTGGTCTTCGACTACCCGAGCCCGCTGGTCCTCGCCCGCCACCTGCGCGCGGAGTGCGGCGTCGAGGAGGCGTCCCCGGCCGACCCGGTGCTGGCCGGCCTCACCGGCCTGGAGGCGGCCATCGAGTCCGCCGCCGCCGACGAGGAGGCGCGCGAGCGGATCACCGTACGCCTGCGGGAACTGCTGAAGGCAGCCGAGGCGGCGGCCCGTCCGGGCACCGCTCAGGGAGGCGCGGACGCCTCCGACGAGGATCTCGAAACCGCTGACGACGAAGAGCTGTTCGCGATCTTCGACCGGCTCGACTGAGCCGGATCGTACGGCCGGGCCCGCACGGGCGTGCCCGGCCGTACCCCCCCGCACCCGGTGCGGGACCCCCACAGCAATCGCTCACATCACCTTTCCTTGGAGCTGAATCCAGTGGCTGACGAGGCACAACTCCGCGACTACCTCAAGAAGGCCATCGCCGACGCCCGCGATGTCCGCAAGCGGCTGCGCGAGGTCGAGGACCAGGCGCGCGAGCCGATCGCCATCGTCTCCATGGCCTGCCGCTACCCCGGCGGTGTGTCCTCTCCCGAAGACCTGTGGCGGCTGGTGTCCGAGGGCCGGGACGCGGTCTCCGGGTTCCCCGAGGACCGCGGCTGGGACCTGGAGGCCCTGGTCGACCCTGACCCCGACCACGCCGGCACCTCCTACACCGACCAGGGCGGATTCCTCCAGGGCGCGGGCCTGTTCGACGCCGGTTTCTTCGGGATCTCCCCGCGCGAGGCCCTCGCGATGGACCCGCAGCAGCGCCTGCTCCTGGAGACCTCGTGGGAGGCCCTGGAGCGGGCCGGCCTCGACCCGTACGCACTCAAGGGCGCGGACGTCGCCGTGTTCTCCGGGGTTTCCGGCCAGGGGTACGGCGCCGGCGCCGGCGTGGTGCCCCCGGAGGTCGAGGGCTTCGCGGGCACCGGAGCGGCGTCCTGCGTGGCCTCGGGCCGGGTGTCGTACGTCTTCGGTTTCGAGGGGCCGGCCCTGTCGATCGACACCGGCTGCTCCTCGTCGCTCGTGGCCATGCACCTCGCCGCCGAGTCGCTGCGGCGCGGCGAGTGCTCGATGGCCCTCGCCGGCGGCGCGATGGTGATGGCGACCCCCGGCTCCTTCATGGCCTTCTCCCGGCAGCGCGGCCTGGCGACCGACGGCCGCTGCAAGGCCTTCGCCGACGGCGCGGACGGCATGGGCCTCGCCGAGGGCGTCGGCGTGGTGCTGCTGGAGCGCCTCTCGGTGGCCCGCGAGAAGGGGCACAAGGTACTGGCCGTGCTGCGCGGCAGCGCCGTCAACCAGGACGGCGCCTCGAACGGGCTGACCGCCCCCAACGGCCCGTCCCAGCAGCGGGTCATCCGCGGGGCGCTCGCCGGCGCCGGACTCACCCCCGCCGACGTGGACGTGGTGGAGGGGCACGGCACGGGCACGGCCCTGGGCGACCCGATCGAGGCACAGGCGCTCCTCGCCACCTACGGCAAGGGCCGGGACCCGGAGCGGCCGCTGTGGCTGGGCTCGCTGAAGTCCAACATCGGGCACACGCAGGCCGCGGCGGGCGTCGGCAGCGTCATCAAGATGGTGGAGGCGCTGCGGCACGGCGTGATCCCCCCGACCCTGCACGCACAGCGGCCCACGACCCAGGTGGACTGGTCGGAGGGCGCGGTGGAGCTGCTGACCGAGGCGCGGGAGTGGCCGCGCTCCGGGCGGCCGCGCCGGGCGGGCGTCTCGTCCTTCGGGGTCAGCGGGACGAACGCGCACCTGATCCTGGAGGAGGCCCCTGAGGCCCCTGAGGAGGAGCCCGCGGAGCCGGTTTCCGCGCCCGGTGGTGTCGTGCCGCTGGTGGTGTCGGCGCGCAGCGCCGCCTCCCTGGCCGGACAGGCCGAGCGGCTGGCGGGGTTCCTGGAGGACGCCGAGGGCGTGTCCCTGGCGGAGGTGGCCGCCTCGCTGGCGTCGGGCCGTTCGGTGTTCGGCGAGCGGGCGGTCGTCACGGCCGACTCGGCCGAGGAGGCCCTGGCCGGGCTGCGGGCACTGGCCCGCGGTGAGGACGCGGCCGGTGTCGTGAGCGGCAGTGCGGGTGCACTGGGCTCGGTCGTGTGGGTGTTCCCGGGGCAGGGTTCGCAGTGGGCCGGTATGGGTCGTGAACTGCTCGATTCCTCACCGGTGTTCGCGGCGCGGATCGCGGAGTGCGCTGCCGCGCTGGAGCCGTGGGTCGACTGGTCGCTGGTCGACGTGCTGCGGGGTGAGGCTGCGCCGGAGCTGCTGGAGCGGGTGGATGTCCTCCAGCCGGCGAGTTTCGCGGTGATGGTGGGTCTGGCCGCCGTGTGGCGGTCGGTGGATGTCAAGCCGGATGCGGTACTGGGGCATTCGCAGGGTGAGATCGCCGCCGCGTGCGTCTCCGGGGCGCTGTCGCTGGAGGACGCGGCCCGGGTGGTGGCCCTGCGCAGCCAGGCCATTGCCAAGGAGCTCGCCGGGCGGGGTGGGATGGCTTCCGTCGCGCTGAGCGCCGACGAGGCGGCCGCTAAGGTGGCGCCGTGGGCGGACCGGGTCGAGGTCGCCGCCGTCAACGGGCCCACCTCGGTGGTCGTCGCCGGCGACGCCGAGGCGCTGGACGAGGCCCTGGAGGCGCTGGCCTTCGAGGGCGTCCGCGTACGACGCGTCGCGGTGGACTACGCGTCCCACACCCGGCACGTCGAGGCGATCGAGGAGCTGCTCGCCGAGACCCTCGCGGGCATCGCGGCGAAGGCGCCGACGGTGCCGTTCTTCTCCACGGTCACCGGCAGTTGGGTCGAAGAGGCCGACGTCCTGGACGGCGGCTACTGGTACCGCAACCTGCGCGGACAGGTCGGCTTCGGCCCTGCCGTCGCCGAACTGGCCTCGCAGGGTTACGGAGTGTTCCTGGAGGTCAGCGCCCACCCGGTGCTGGTCCAGCCGATCAACGAGACCGTCGACGGTACGGACGCCGACGTCGTCGTGACCGGTTCGCTGCGCCGTGAGGACGGTGGCCCGCGCCGCCTGTACGCCTCCATGGCCGAGCTCTTCGTCCGGGGCGTGGACATCGACTGGGCCGCGCTCCTGCCGGCCCCCACCACGCGCGTGGAGCTGCCGACGTACGCCTTCGAGCACCGGCACTACTGGCTCCACGCCACCGAGACCGCCACCGACGCGGCCTCCCTCGGCCAGGCCGAGACCGGGCACCCGCTGCTCGGTGCGGTGGTCCGGCTGCCGCAGTCCGACGGGCTCGTCTTCACCTCCCGCCTGTCGGTGCGTTCGCACCCCTGGCTGGCCCAGCACGCCATCGGCGGCGTGCTGCTCGTCCCCGGCACCGGGCTGGTGGAACTGGCCGTGCGCGCCGGTGACGAGGTGGGCTGCGGGCTGCTGGAGGAGCTCGTCATCGAGGCGCCGCTCGTGGTCCCCGACCACGGCGGGGTCCGGGTGCAGGTCGCGGTCGGCGCGCCCGGCGAGAACGGCTCGCGCCCCGTCGACATCTACTCCCTGCGCGAGGACGCCGACGCCGGCGACGGGTGGACCCGGCACGCCACCGGCACCCTGTCGCCCGCACCGGCCACGCCCGCCGCAGGCTTCGACTTCGCCGCCTGGCCGCCGGCCGGGGCACAGCCGCTCGACGTGGACGCCCCCGCGTTCTACGACGACCTGCGGGCGCACGGTCTGGCGTACGGGCCGGCGTTCCAGGGCCTGCGGGCGGTGTGGCGGCGCGGCGAGGAGGTCTTCGCCGAGGTCGCCCTGCCCGAGGAGGAGCGCAAGGAGGCCGGTGCGTTCGGCCTGCACCCGGCCCTCCTGGACGCCGCACTCCAGGCCGGGACCTTCACCCCCTCCGCCGGTACGGCGGGGGAGGAGGGGGCCGGGGAGCCGCGGCTGGCGTTCTCCTGGAACGGGTTCGCGCTGCACGCCGCCGGGGCCCCGGCCCTGCGGGTACGGGTCGCGCCGAGCGGTCCGGACGCGCTGTCCTTCCAGGCCGCCGACGAGACCGGCGGGCTCGTGGTGAGCCTGGACTCGCTGGTGTCCCGTCCGGTGTCCGCCCAGCAGCTGGAGACCGCGGCCCGGAGCGGGCACTCCGACGCCCTGTTCGCGGTGGAGTGGACCGAGCTGGCGCCGCCCGCCGAGGGGGCCGCGCCGTCCTGGGCGCCCGTGGCCGACGCCGCCGACGTGACGGCCCTCGCCGAGGGCGGGCCGGTGCCCGCCGTCGCGCTGCTGGAGGCCGTCGGTGACGAGGACTCCGTCCTGGCCCTGACCTCCCGCGTGCTGGGCGCCGTCCAGGCCTGGCTGGCCGGGGCCGGCCCGGAGGAGTCGCGGCTGGTCGTGGCCACGCGGGGCGCCGTGCCCGCCGGTGACGGCGGTACCGTGACCGACCCCGCCGCCTCGGCGGTGTGGGGCCTCGTCCGGGCCGCGCAGGCCGAGAACCCCGACCGGCTCGTCCTCGTCGACCTCGACCCCACCGCCGAAGGGGGAGCGGAGCCGGTGCTCGGCGCCCTCCTCGCCTGCGGCGAACCGCAGGTCGCCGTACGCGGGACCGGCCTCTCCGTCCCCCGGCTCGTCCGGACCGGCGGCGACGCCCCGGACGTCCCCGCGGTGTTCGCCCCCGACGGCACCGTCCTCGTCTCCGGCGGCGGCTCGCTGGGCTCCCTGATCGCCCGGCACCTCGTCGTCCGGCACGGCGTACGGCACCTGCTGCTGGCCAGCCGCCGGGGCCCGCAGGCCGAAGGCGTCCGCGAGCTCGTCGCCGAGCTGACGGCCGAGGGCGCCGACGTCACCGTGGCGGCCTGTGACCTGTCCGACCGCAGCCAGGCCGAGGCGCTGCTGGCCTCCGTCCCGGCCGGTCACCCCCTCACCGGCGTCGTCCACACCGCGGGCGTGTTCGAAGCCGGGCTGGTCGAGGCGCTGACGCCCGGACAGCTCGCGAAGCTGTTCGCCCCCAAGGTCGACGCGGTGCGCCACCTCGACGACCTCACCCGGGGCCTCGACCTCGACGCGTTCATCGTCTACTCCTCCGCCTCCTCCGTCTTCATGGGCGCCGGCAGCAGCGGTTACGCGGCCGCCAACGCCTTCCTCGACGGACTGATGGACCACCGCCGGGCCGCCGGCCTGCCCGCCCTCTCCCTCGCCTGGGGCACGTGGGCCCACGCCACCAACATGACCACCCACCTCAGCGCCGACGACCAGGCGCGCATGAGCCGCCGCGCCAGCCGCGACGGGGTCGTGGCGCTCACCCCCGCCGAGGGGATGGAACTGTTCGACGCCGCCGTGGCGGCCGGCCGGCCCCTGCTGGTGCCGGCCAGGCTCGACCTG
Organism: Streptomyces sp. NPDC032091; assembly: GCF_055580265.1. Classification (NCBI taxonomy): domain Bacteria; kingdom Bacillati; phylum Actinomycetota; class Actinomycetes; order Kitasatosporales; family Streptomycetaceae; genus Streptomyces; species Streptomyces sp. NPDC032091. Next base: position 179,817 of record NZ_JBVILR010000011.1, read on the forward strand.
CGGGGCGTCCGGGCCGGCGCCGCGGCGCGCGGCGGCGTACCGCACCTGCTGCGCGGACTGGTCCCCGTGGGCCGGCAGCAGGCGCGGGCGGCGGCCGCGGGGGACGGCGGCGGGCTGACGCGCCGGCTGGCCGAACTCGACGCGGCCGGGCAGGAGGCGCTGCTCCTCGACCTGGTGCGCACCCAGGCCGCGCTCGTGCTCGGGCACACCGACCCGGCGGGCATCCGGGCGGAGACGGCGTTCAAGGACGTCGGCTTCGACTCGCTCACCTCGGTCGAACTGCGCAACCGGGTCCGCGAGGCGACCGGCCTGAAGCTCCCGGCCACGCTCGTCTTCGACCACCCCACCCCGCTGATCCTCGCCCGCCACCTGCGCGACGGGCTCGGGATCGGCGACGACGCCCTGGCCCGGGTGAACTCCCGGCTGGAGGACGTCGAATCACTGATCGGCACCCTGACCCTCGACGCGTCCACGAAGGCCGGCATCGCGCTGCGCCTCCAGGGACTGCTGGCCAGGTGCAACGGAGCGCTCGGCACGTCGGACGCCCCCACGGTCGCCGACCAGCTGGAATCCGCCTCCGCAGACGAGATCTTCGAATTCATCGACGGCGAATTCGGCCTCCTCTGACACCGGTTCAGGCCCCGCGCTCCCCCACCACTTCGTAAGGAATCGAAAAGAATGGCCACGGACGAAAAACTCCTCCAGTACCTCAAGCGGGTCACGGCCGAGTTGCACACCCTGAAGAAGCAGGGGTCGAACCACGCCGGCGAGCCGATCGCCATCGTGGGCATGGCCTGCCGCCTGCCGGGCGGCGTGGCGGGCCCGGAGGACCTGTGGCAGCTGGTGTCCGAGGGCCGGGACGCGGTCTCCGGGTTCCCCGAGGACCGCGGCTGGGAGCTGGAGGGCCTCTTCCACCCCGACCCCGACCACCCCGGCACCTCGTACACCGACCAGGGCGGATTCCTCCAGGGCGCCGGCCTGTTCGACGCCGGGTTCTTCGGGATCTCCCCGCGCGAGGCCCTCGCCATGGACCCGCAGCAGCGGCTCCTGCTGGAGACCTCCTGGGAGGCACTGGAGGGCGCCGGCATCGACCCCGTCTCCCTCAAGGGCACCGACGTCGGTGTGTTCTCCGGCCTGTGCAGCCAGGGCTACGGCACCGGAGCCGGGGCCATCGCCCCGGAGCTGGAGAGCTTCACCGGGACGGGCGTGGCGCCCAGCGTGGCCTCGGGCCGGGTGTCGTACGTGTTCGGCTTCGAGGGGCCCGCGGTGTCGGTGGACACGGCCTGCTCCTCCTCCCTGGTCGCCATCCACCTCGCCGCGCAGGCGCTGCGCCAGGGCGAGTGCTCCGTGGCCCTCGCCGGCGGCGCGATGGTGATGTCGACGCCCGGCACCTTCGTCGCCTTCTCCCGGCAGCGGGGCATGGCCACCGACGGGCGCTGCAAGGCGTTCGCGGACGGCGCCAACGGCATGGGCCTGGCCGAGGGCGCCGGCGTCGTGGTGCTGGAACGGCTGTCCGTGGCCCGCGAGAAGGGGCACAAGGTGCTCGCCGTGCTGCGCGGCAGCGCCGTCAACCAGGACGGCGCCTCCAACGGCCTGACCGCCCCCAACGGCCCCTCCCAGCAGCGGGTGATCCGCAAGGCGCTGGCCGGCGCCGGACTGGTCTCGGCGGACGTCGACGTCGTCGAGGCGCACGGCACGGGCACCGCCCTCGGCGACCCGATCGAGGCCCAGGCCGTCCTGGCCACCTACGGGCAGGGCCGCGACCCGGAGCGGCCGCTGTGGCTCGGCTCCCTCAAGTCCAACATCGGGCACACGCAGGCCGCCGCCGGCGTCGCCAGCGTCATCAAGATGGTGCAGGCCCTGCGCCACGGCGTGATGCCGCCCACCCTGCACGTCGAACGGCCCACCACCGAGGTGGACTGGACGGCGGGCGCGGTGGAACTGCTTACCGAGGCCCGGGAGTGGCCGCGCGACGGCCGGCCGCGCCGGGCGGGCGTCTCCTCGTTCGGCATCAGCGGCACCAACGCCCACCTGATCCTGGAGGAGGCCCCCGCCGAGGAGGCCCCGGCCGGAGCCGGGGCGGAGCCCGACCCGGTGCCCGCCGGAATGGTCCCGCTGGTGGTCTCGGCGCGCACCCCCGGGTCCCTGGCCGGGCAGGCCGCGCGGCTGGCCTCGTACCTCGAGGACGCCGACGGGGTGGCGCCGGCGGAGGTGGGCCGGGCGCTGCTGTCCGAGCGGGCGCTCTTCGCCGAACGCGCCGTCGTCCTGGCCGGCTCCGCGCCCGAGGCGGTGGCCCGGCTGGAGGCGCTGGCCCGCGGGGAGGGCGCGGCCGGTGTCGTGACCGGCGCCGCCACCGGGCCGGCCCGGACCGTGTGGGTGTTCCCCGGCCAGGGCTCGCAGCGCGTGGGGATGGGCCGGGAACTGTACGAACGCCACCCGGTGTTCGCCGAGGCTTTCGACGCGGCCTGCGAGCAGCTCGACGACGCCCTCGCCGGCCGGGTCGACCACCCGGTCCGGGACGTGGTCCTCGGCCGGGCGCCCGGCGCCGGCGCGCTCCTCGACCAGACCGTGTACACCCAGGCGGGCCTGTTCGCCGTGGAGAGCGCCCTGTTCCGGCTGCTGGAGTCCTGGGGGCTGCGCCCGGACGCGGTCATCGGCCACTCGGTGGGTGAGATCACCGCCGCCCACGCGGCCGGCGCGCTCACCCTGCCCGACGCGGCCCGCCTGGTCGCGGCCCGCGGCCGGCTGATGCAGGCACTGCCCCCGGGCGGTGCGATGGTCGCCGTGGCCGCCGGCGAGGAGGAGGCCGCCGCGCTGCTCGGGGACGGCGTCGAGCTCGCGGCCGTCAACGGCCCGGACTCGGTGGTGCTCTCCGGCGAGGAGGACGCCGTGCTCGCCGCGGCCGCCGTGCTGCGCGGACGCGGCCGCAAGACGAAGCGGCTGGCCGTCTCGCACGCGTTCCACTCCGCCCGGATGGAGCCCATGCTGGACGGGTTCGCCGCCGAACTGGCCGGTGTGGCCTGGCAGGAACCGGCCGTCCCGGTGGTCTCGAACGTCACCGGCCGGTTCGCCGGCCCCGGCGAGCTCGCCGACCCGCAGTACTGGGCCGGGCACGTCCGCCGGCCCGTACGGTTCGCCGAGGGGATCGCGGCCGCCGTGGAGTCCGGGGCCACCCTGTTCCTGGAAGTCGGCCCGGGCGCCGCCCTGACCGGACTGGTCGAGGAGAGCGCCGCCGCCGCGGGCGCCGGAACGGTGACGGCCGTCGCCGCCCTGCGCGACGGCCGCCCCGAGGAGCAGACGCTGCTGGCGTCCGTGGCCGAACTGTTCGTCCGCGGCGCGGCCGTCGACTGGAGCGCGGTGCTGCCGCCGTCCGCGGCGTCCGGACGGGTGGACCTGCCGACGTACGCCTTCGACCACCGGCACTACTGGCTGAAGGAAGCGGCCGCCGCGACCGACGCCGTCGCGCTCGGCCAGGCGGCGGCCGACCACCCCATGCTCGGCGCGGTCGTCCGGCTGCCCCAGCTGGACGGGCTCGTCTTCACCTCCCGGCTGTCGCTGCGCACCCACCCCTGGCTCGCCGACCACGCCGTCGGCGGGGTCGTCCTCGTCCCCGGCACCGGGCTCGTCGAGCTGGCCGTACGGGCCGGCGACGAGACCGGGTGCGGGGTGCTGGAGGAGCTCGTCATCGAGGCGCCGCTGGTGGTCCCCGACCGCGGCGGGGTCCGCGTCCAGGTCGCCGTCGGCGCGCCGGGCGCGAACGGCTCGCGCACCGTGGAGATCCACTCCCTGCGCGAGGACGCGGACGACGAGGACGCGTGGACGCGGCACGCCACCGGCACCCTGTCCGCCGCCGCCCGGCGGGGCGGCAGCGGGTTCGACTTCGCCGCCTGGCCGCCCGCCGGCGCCCGGCCGGTCGAGGTCGGCGACTTCTACGAGGGGCTCGCCGGCCGCGGCTACGGGTACGGGCCCGCGTTCCAGGGCCTGCGGGCGGTGTGGCGGCGCGGCGAGGAGCTCTTCGGCGAGGTCGCCCTGCCCGAGGAGCAGCGCAAGGACGCCGACCGCTTCGGCCTCCACCCCGCACTGCTGGACGCCGCCCTGCACACCGGGATGTTCGCCGCCCCGGCGGACGCACCGGCCGACGAGGACGGGGCGGCCGGGGAGGCGGTGCTGCCGTTCGCGTGGAACGGGCTGGAGCTGCGCGCCTCGGGCGCCTCGGTGCTGCGCGTGCGGCTCGTGCCCGGCGGGCCCGGCGCCGTGTCCCTGGAAGCCGCCGACGAGACCGGCGGCCTGGTGGTGACCCTGGACTCGCTGGTGTCCCGCCCCGTCTCCGCCGAGCAGCTCGGCGCCGCCGCCGCACCGGCCGTCACCGACGCGCTGTTCGAGGTGGAATGGGCCCCGCTCACCCCGGCCGAGGGGGCCGTGGCCGAGCCGGAGTGGGCGCCCGTGGCCACCGCCGAGGACGTGGCGGCGCTGGAGCGCGGCGGCCCGGTGCCGGCCGTCGCGCTGCTGGAGGCCGTCGGCGACGAGGACTCCGTCCTCGCCCTGACCTCCCGGGTGCTGGGCGTCGTCCAGGCCTGGCTGGCCGGTACGGGCCTGGACGAGTCCCGGCTCGTCGTGGCGACCCGGGGCGCGGTGCCCGCCGGCGACGGCGCGGTGGCCGACCCCGCGGGAGCGGCGGTGTGGGGCCTGGTGCGCGCCGCCCAGGTGGAGAACCCGGACCGGATCGTCCTGATCGACACCGACCCCGCCTCCGAGGCGGGAGCCCAGCCGGTGCTGGGCGCCGTCCTGGCCGGCGGGGAGCCGCAGGTCGCGGTCCGGGCCGGCGCGCTCTCCGCGCCCCGGCTCGCCCGGACGGCCGCCCAGGTCCCCGACGTCCCCGCCGTGTTCGCGGCCGGCGGCACCGTCCTGGTCACCGGCGGTACCGGCTCGCTCGGCGCCCTCGTGGCCCGGCACCTGGTCGCCCGGCACGGCGTACGGCACCTGCTGCTGGCCAGCCGCCGCGGCCCGGCCGCCGAGGGCGCGCAGGCCCTGGTGGCGGAGCTGACCGGGCAGGGCGCCACCGTCTCGGTGGTGGCCTGCGACGTCTCCGACCGCGAGCAGGCGCAGGCGCTGCTGGCGTCCGTACCGGCCGGGCACCCGCTGACCGGCGTCGTGCACACGGCCGGTGTGCTCGACGACGGGGTCATCGGGGCGCTGACCCCGGAGCGGCTGGCCGGGGTGTTCGCCCCCAAGGTCGACGCGGTCCGGCACCTGGACGGGCTGACCCGGGGCCTCGGCCTCGCCGCCTTCGTGGTGTTCTCCTCCGCCTCCGGCGTGTTCGGATCCGCCGGCCAGGGCAACTACGCGGCCGCCAACGCCTTCCTCGACGGGCTGATGGCCCACCGCCGGGCCGCCGGGGAACACGGCCTGTCGCTCGCCTGGGGCCTGTGGGAGCAGACCTCCGGCATGACCGCCGACCTGAGCGCCGTCGACCAGGCGCGAATGAGCCGCGGCGGCGCGCTGGCCATCTCCGCGGCCGAGGGCATGGAGCTCTTCGACGCCGCCCTGGTGGCGGAGCGTGCCCTGCTCGTGCCGATCAAGCTGGACCTGCGCGGGGCGCGGTCCGGCGCCGCGGCCGGTGGCGGCGTCCCGCACCTGCTGCGCGGCCTGGTCCGCTCCGGCCGGCAGCAGGCCCGGGCGCAGTCCGCCGGGGACGGCGGGCTGGTCCGCCGGCTCGCCGGGCTCGGCGAGGAGGAGCGCGAGGCCCTCCTGCTGGACCTGGTGCGCGCCGAGGCCGCCGTCGTCCTCGGCCACACCGGGCCGGGCGGCGTGCGGGCCGACATGGCGTTCAAGGACGCCGGGTTCGACTCCCTCACCTCCGTCGAGCTCCGCAACCGGATGCGCGAGGCGACCGGCCTGAAGCTCCCGGCCACACTGGTCTTCGACTACCCGACCCCGCTGGCCCTCGCCGGCTACCTGCGCGAGGAGTTCGCCGACGCGACGGCGGCCGGCACCCCGGCGCCGGCCGTGGCGGCCGCCGCCGTGGACCCGGACGAGCCGATCGCCATCGTGGGGATGGCCTGCCGGCTGCCCGGCGGGGTCGCCGGCCCCGAGGACCTGTGGCGACTGGTGTCCGAGGGCCGCGAGGGCATGTCCTCCTTCCCCGACGACCGGGGCTGGGACCTGGACGGCCTGTTCGACCCCGACCCCGACAGCACGGGCACCTCGTACGTCGGCCAGGGCGGCTTCGTCCACGGCGCGGGGCTCTTCGACCCGGCGTTCTTCGGGATCTCCCCGCGCGAGGCCCTCGCCATGGACCCCCAGCAGCGGCTGCTGCTGGAGACCTCCTGGGAAGCCCTCGAACGGGTCGGCCTCGACCCGTTCTCGCTGAAGGGCACCGACGTCGGCGTGTTCGCCGGCGTGTCCAGCCAGGGATACGGGGCCGGCGTGGCCGCCCCGGAACTGGAGGGCTTCGCCAGCACGGGCACGGCGGCGAGCGTGGCCTCCGGCCGCGTGTCGTACGTGTTCGGCTTCGAGGGCCCGGCGGTCACCGTCGACACGGCCTGCTCCTCGTCCCTGGTCGCCATGCACCTGGCCGCGCAGTCGCTGCGCCAGGGCGAGTGCTCCATGGCCCTCGCCGGCGGCGCGACGGTCATGGCGACCCCGGTCTCCTTCGTGGAGTTCTCGCGCCAGCGGGGCCTCGCCGGTGACGGCCGCTGCAAGGCGTACGCGGACGGCGCGGACGGCACCGGCTGGGCCGAGGGCGTGGGCCTGGTGGTGCTGGAGCGCCTCTCGGTGGCGCGCGAGCGCGGGCACCGGGTGCTGGCGGTGCTGCGCGGCAGCGCCGTCAACCAGGACGGCGCTTCGAACGGCCTGACCGCCCCCAACGGCCCGTCCCAGCAGCGGGTCATCCGCAAGGCCCTGCACAGCGCCGGGCTGGGGGCGTCCGAGGTGGACGTCGTCGAGGGCCACGGCACGGGCACGGCGCTGGGCGACCCGATCGAGGCCCAGGCGCTCCTCGCCACGTACGGCAAGGGCCGGGACCCGGAGCGTCCGCTGTGGCTGGGCTCCCTGAAGTCCAACATCGGGCACACGCAGGCCGCCGCGGGCGTCGCCAGCGTCATCAAGATGGTGCAGTCGATGCGCCACGGCATCATGCCGCCGACCCTGCACGTGGACGCCCCGACGCGGCAGGTGGACTGGTCCGAGGGAGCCATCGAGCTGCTCACCGAGGCCCGGGAGTGGCCGCGCGACGGCCGGCCGCGCCGGGCGGGCGTGTCCTCGTTCGGCATCAGCGGCACGAACGCCCACCTGATCCTGGAGGAGGCCCCGGCCGAAGCCCGCGAGGAGGCCGCGGAGCCGGTTTCCGCGCCCGGTGGTGTCGTGCCGCTGGTGGTGTCGGCACGCAGCGCCGCCTCCCTGGCCGGTCAGGCCGAGCGGCTGGCGGGGTTCCTGGAGGACGCCGAGGGGGTGTCCCTGGCCGGGGTGGCCGGGGCGCTCGTCTCCGGGCGTGCCGTCTTCGGCGAGCGGGCGGTCGTCACGGCCGGCTCCGCCGAGGAGGCCCTCTTCGGGCTGCGGGCACTGGCCCGCGGCGAGGAAGCCGCCGGGGTCGTGACCGGCAGCGTGGGCCCGGCGGCGCCGGGCAGGGCCGTGTGGGTGTTCCCCGGGCAGGGCTCGCAGTGGGCCGGTATGGGCCGTGAACTGCTGGACTCCTCGCCGGTGTTCGCGGCGCGGATCGCCGAATGTGCCGCCGCGCTGGAGCCGTGGGTCGACTGGTCGCTGGTCGACGTGCTGCGGGGTGAGGCCGCGCCGGAGGTGCTGGAGCGGGTGGACGTGATCCAGCCGGCGAGCTTCGCGCTGATGGTGGGTCTCGCGGCCGTCTGGTCCTCGGTCGGGGTCCGCCCCGACGCGGTCGTCGGGCACTCCCAGGGCGAGATCGCCGCCGCGTGCGTCTCCGGCGCCCTGTCGCTGGAGGACGCGGCCCGGGTGGTGGCCCTGCGCAGCCGGGCCATCGCCGAGAAGCTCGCCGGCCGGGGCGGAATGGCCTCGGTGGCGCTGAGCGCGGACGAAGCGGTCGCGAAGTTGGAGCGGTGGGCGGACCGGGTCGAGGTGGCCGCGGTCAACAGCCCGTCGTCCGTGGTGATCGCCGGTGACGCCGAAGCGCTGGACGAGGCGTTGGATGCGCTGGCCTTCGAAGGCGTCCGGGTCCGCCGGGTCGCCGTGGACTACGCGTCCCACAGCCGGCATGTCGAGGCCATCGAGGGCACGCTCGCCGAGGCCCTCGCCGGGGTCGCGGCGAAGGCGCCCGAGGTGCCGTTCTACTCCACCGTCACCGGGAGTTGGGTGACGGAGGCCGATGTCCTGGACGGCGGCTACTGGTACCGCAACCTGCGCGGACAGGTCGACTTCGGCCCGGCCGTGGCCGAACTGGCCTCGCAAGGACACGGGGTGTTCCTGGAGGTCAGCGCCCATCCGGTGCTCATGCAGCCGATCGCGGAGACCGTCGACGGCCTCGACACCGACCTGGTCGTGACCGGCTCCCTGCGCCGTGAGGACGGCGGCCTCCGCCGCCTGCTGACCTCCATGGCCGAGCTGTTCGCCGGGGGAGTGGCCGTGGAATGGGCCGAGGTCCTGCCCGCGACGCCGGACTCCGTGCGCCCGGACCTCCCGACGTACGCCTTCGACCACCGGCACTTCTGGATCCAGGCCGCCGAACCGGCCACCGACGCGGCCTCCCTGGGCCTCGCCGGGGTCGAACACCCGCTGCTCGGCGCGGTGGTCCAGCTGCCGCAGAACGACGGGCTGCTCTGCACCTCGCGGCTGTCCCTGCGCACGCACGCCTGGCTCGCCGACCACGCGGTCGACGGAGTCGTCATCGTCCCCGGCACCGGCCTGGTCGAACTGGCCGTACGGGCGGGCGACGAGGCCGGCTGCGAGCTGCTGGAGGAGCTCGTGATCGAGGCGCCGCTCGTGGTGCCCGCCCAGGGCGGGGTCCAGGTGCAGGTCGCCGTCGGCGGCCCCGGCGACGCCGGTGCGCGCACCGTGGAGATCTACTCCCGCCGCGAGGGCGGCACCGACGGTGACGGCTGGACGCGCCACGCCTCCGGCACGCTGTCGGCCGCCGCCGCACCGGGCGGCCGCCGCGGCAGCGGGTTCGACTTCGCCGCCTGGCCGCCGGCCGGCGCGGAACCCGTCGACATCAGCGGCGGCTACGAGGCCATCGCCGGCGTCGGATACGGGTACGGGCCGGCGTTCCGGGCCGTACGGGCGGTGTGGCGGCGCGGCGAGGAGCTCTTCGCCGAGGTCGCCCTCCCCGAGGAGCACCGCGCGGAAGCCGGCCGGTACGGCATCCACCCGGCGCTGCTGGACGCCGCCCTGCACTCGCCCCTGCTGAACGGCGCGGCGCAGCCCCCGTCGGCCGGGGGCGAGGACCAGGAGCTGCGGCTGCCGTTCGCGTGGAACGGGCTGGCCCTGCACGCCGCCGGGGCACCGGCGCTGCGCGTCCGTCTCTTCCAGCCGGAGCCCCAGGCACTGGCCCTGGAGGCGGCGGACCGGACCGGCCGGCTCGTGGTGACCCTGGACTCCCTCGTCTCCCGGGTGGTGTCCACCGAGCAGCTGGAGACGGCCGCGGGTACGGCCCTCCCCGCCAACCCGCTGTTCCGGGTCGAGTGGACCGGGCTGCCCCGGACGCCGGCCGGCGGGCCCGCCCCCTCGTGGGTGCCGGTGGCCACCGCGGAGGAGGTGGCGACCCTGGCCGACGACGTGATCGAAGGCCGCACGCCCGCCCCGGCGCTGGCCGTCCTGGAGGCCGTCACCGGCGCCGCCCCGCTCCCCGCGGGTGAGGACCCGGTGCTGCACCTGGCCGACCGGGTGCTGGAGGTGGTCCAGTGCTGGCTGGCCGGGGCCGGGCTGGAGGAGTCGCGGCTGCTGGTCGTGACCCGGGGCGCGGTGCCCGCCGCCGGCGAGGCGACCGTGACCGACCCGGCCGGCTCGGCGGTGTGGGGCCTGGTGCGGGCCGCGCAGGCGGAGAACCCGGACCGGATCGTCCTGCTGGACACCGACCCCGGCGCCGACGGCGGTACGGAAGCGGTGCTGGAGTCCGTACTGGCCTGCGGCGAGCCGCAGGTCGCGGTCCGCGGGGCGGCCCTGCTGGTGCCGCGCCTGGCCCGCGCCGCCGGGCCGGTGGCGCAGGCTCCCGCGGTCTTCGCCCCGGAGGGCACCGTCCTGGTCTCGGGCGCCGGTTCGCTGGGCGCGCTCGCGGCCCGGCACCTGGTCGCCCGGCACGGGGTACGGCACCTGCTGCTGGCCAGCCGCCGGGGCCCGCAGGCCGAAGGGGTCCGGGAGCTCGTCGCCGAGCTGACGGCCGAGGGCGCCGACGTCACCGTGGCGGCCTGCGACCTCTCCGACCGCGCGCAGGTCGCGGACCTGCTGGCGTCCGTGCCCGCCGGGCACCCGCTCACCGGGGTCGTGCACACCGCGGGCGTCACGGACGACGGGGTGATCGGCATGCTGACCCCCGAGCGGCTGGCCCGGGTGTTCGCGCCGAAGGTGGACGCGGTACGGCACCTGGACGAGCTGACGCGGGGCCTGGACCTGGACGCGTTCGTCGTCTACTCCTCGGTCTCCGCCGTCTTCATGGGCGCCGGCAGCGGCAGCTACGCCGCCGCCAACGCCTTCCTCGACGGTCTGATGGACCAGCGCCGGGCCGCCGGCCTGCCGGGCCTCTCCCTGGCCTGGGGCCTGTGGGACCAGACCGGCGCGGGCATGGCGGCCGGCACCGACGACGTCGTCAAGGCCCGGCTCAACCGGCGCGGCGGCCTGACGGCGCTGACCCCGGCGGAGGGCATGGAACTCTTCGACGCCGCCCTCGCCTCCGGTCAGGCACAGCTGGTGCCCGCCAAGCTGGACCTGCGGGGGCTCCGCGGCGGGGCCGCGGCGGGCGGCGGCGTACCGCACATGCTGCGCGGGCTGGTCAAGGCCGGCCGCCGGCAGGCACACGCCGCGGCGGGCGCCGAGGAGGGCCGGCGACTGCCCGAGCGGCTGGCCGCACTGCCCGCCGCCGAGCAGCGGAAGGCGCTGCTCGACCTGGTGCGGGCGCAGGTGGCCGCCGTCCTGGGATACAGCGCGAACCACCACTTCGACGCCGACCAGGGGCTGTTCGAGATCGGCTTCGACTCCCTCACCGCCATCGAGCTCCGCAACCGGCTCCGCACCCTCGCGGAACGGAAGCTCTCTCCCAACCTGGTGTTCGACCACCCGACGCCCGGACTGCTCGCCGGATACCTGCACGAGCTGCTGTGCGGCGCACAGGCCGCCGTTCCCCTGGCCGTCTGAGGCCCGAACGTCCGAAAGAAGGTCAACGACATGTTCGACGTGGGCAGGTACCTGCGGCGGATCGGCTGCGCAGGAGAAACCGGAGTGGACATCGCCACCCTGCGCAAACTCCACAAGCACCACCTCATGGCGATTCCGTACAACGGCGTCACCGGGAACTACGACGACGGCGTGAACCTCGTCGACATCGACGAGGACGCCCTCTTCGAAACGACCGTCATGAACGGTCAGGGCGGCACCTGTTTCCAGTTGAACCGCCTTTTCTTCCGTCTCCTGCGCGAACTCGGATACGAGGTTACGCTGATGGCGGCCCGGACCGCGGAAGGGGCCGAGGCATTCGCGCTCGATGTCGAGCACATGTTCAGTCGCGTCGCGCTGGACGGGCAGGAATGGCTCGTGGACGTTGGATATCCTGGGCCTTCCTACATCGAGCCGCTGCTGGTCACCGACGCGGTGCAGACCCAGCACCGGTGCCAGTACCGGCTGGTCGACCGCGGGAACGAGATCGCCCTCCAGCGCCGCGGAGCCGTCACCCGGTGGAGCCTCGTCTACACCTTCACGATGGAATCCCGTCAGTGGAGCGACTGGAAGGAAATAGAGGACCTCCTCCGGGAGATCCTCGCGGAGGAAAGGCCGGGGGACGGCCGCGAAATCCTGTGCGGCCGGAGTTTCGAGAACGGCCAGGCCGTACTCAAGGGGCGCCGCTATCTGACGATCCGTGACGGCCGCGAGCAGGCCCACACCATCACGGACGACAACGAGCACCGGGCGCTGATCGACAGCATCCTCTCCGGTGGACCCGGCTGATCCGCCCCGTTCGCCGACTTCCGTACACCGGCCGCGGGCATGGGCCCCGCGAGCGCGTCAGCAAAAGAATCCGAAGGGAAATGTGATGGCAAACGACACGACCGATGTGATCGTGATCGGCGGAGGACCGGCCGGCGCCGTCAGCGCCACCGTCCTCGCCCAGCAGGGGCACAACGTCGTCCTGCTCGAACGCGACGAGTTCCCCCGCTTCCACATAGGCGAGTCCCTGCTGCCCTACATGATGGGCATGTTCGACCAGATCGGCCTGCGCCAGGCCGTCGAGGCCCAGGGCTACGTCCCCAAGTTCGGCGGCGAGTTCATCGACCCGACCGAGAAGAAGTTCTTCGAGGGCGTCTTCCGCGCCGACTTCACCAAGCAGGGCGACGGCCGCTACTCCAGCGCCTTCCAGGTCGAGCGCGCCCGCTTCGACAAGATGCTCACCGAGCAGGCCGCCGCCGCCGGCGCGCGCGTCCTCTTCGGGGCGAACGTCAACGAACTGCTCATGGAGGGCGACCGCATGGTCGGCGTCCGCTACGAGCGCGAGGGCGAGCAGCACGAGGTCCGCTCGAAGTACGTCATCGACGCCAGCGGCCGCGCCGGCCGGATCGCCAACCGCTTCGGCCTGCGCAAGACCCTGGAGAAGCTCCGCATGGTCGCCGTGTTCCGGCACTACGCCGGGCTCGACGAGAGCCACAACCTGGGCGTCGAGGGCGACATCCAGGTCGGCGCCCACGACGACGGCTGGGTGTGGGCGATCCCGCTCTCCAAGGACGCCATCAGCGTCGGCACGGTCATGCCCCGCGACGTCCTGCGCGGCTCGACCCCCGAGAAGGCGTTCGAGGAGCACGTGAGCCGCATCCCGCGGATCACCGCCCGCCTCACCGGCACCCACCCCACCAGCGACCTGCGCGTCGAGACCGACTACTGCTACCACTCGGACACGGTCACCGGCCCCGGCTGGGTCATGGTCGGCGACGCCGGCTGCTTCGGCGACCCGATGTTCTCCGGCGGCGTCCTGGTGGCCACGGCCACCGCCGTCCGCGCCGCCGAGACCATCGGCGCCGCCCTCGACGACCCGGCCGCCGAGGACCACCTGATCGACCGGTACGCGAGCTTCTTCAAGACCGGCTACGACACCTACATCCGGCTCATCCACGCCTACTACGACGGCGAACTGGTCGCCGTGGCCGCCGACGCCGCCCGCTCCACGGACCGCGACACCCTGGAGAAGTACCTGGTCCGCCTCATCGGCGGCGACTTCTGGAGCGAGCACAACCCGGTCGCCCAGGAGATGCGCAAGCGCACCGAGTGGGACACGTTCGCGCCGTTCAAGCGGGTCTTCGGCTGCCCCGCCTACCCGCACCTGGACGAGGCCGACCGCAAGGAGCGGGCCGAGTCCCGCGTCCGCAGGGCGACGGCGGGCAAGTAGGCGGACCATGGCTTCCATTCCTCTGCGCCTCAGAGACCATTCTTACGAGGTACTCATCGGCCCGGGCGTGCGCGCGTCGCTCGCCGAGACCGTCCAACGACTGGGCGCCAGACGGGCCGTCGTCGTGTCGGCCCGCCCGGAGGAATGGGTGCCCGACACCGGGGTGGAGACCCTGCTGCTGCCGGCCCGGGACGGCGAGCGGGACAAGACCCTCAGCACGGTGGAGGCGCTGTGCGGTGAGTTCGTGCGCTTCGGGCTCACCCGGTCCGACGTCGTCGTCTCCTGCGGCGGCGGAACCACCACCGACGTGGTCGGACTCGCGGCGGCGCTCTACCACCGGGGCGTCCCCGTGGTCCACCTGCCCACCACGCTGCTCGCCCAGGTCGACGCCAGCGTCGGCGGGAAGACAGCGGTGAACCTGCCGGCCGGCAAGAACCTGGTGGGCGCCTACTGGCAGCCCAGCGCCGTGCTGTGCGACACCGACTACCTCTCGACCCTGCCCATCCGGGAGGTGCTCAACGGCCTCGGCGAGATAGCCCGCTGCCACTTCATCGGCGCGGGCGACCTGCGGGGCCTGTCGCTGCCGGAGCAGATCACCGCCAGCGTCACCCTCAAGGCCGGCATCGTGGAGCGGGACGAGCGGGACGCCGGACCACGGCACCTGCTCAACTACGGCCACACGCTGGGCCACGCCCTGGAGCGGGCCACGGACTTCGCGCTGCGCCACGGCGAGGCCGTCGCGATCGGCACGGTCTTCGCGGGCCGCCTCGCCGGGGCCCTCGGCCGCATCGGCGAGGAGCGGGTGCGCGAGCACCAGGAGGTCGTCGGGTCCTACGGCCTCCCCACGTCCCTGCCCGAGGGGCCCGCCACCGAGACGCTCGTACGGCTGATGCGGCACGACAAGAAGGCGCTCACCGGCCTGACGTTCGTGCTGGACGGGCCGAACGGCGCGGAACTGGTGGACGACGTACCGCACGGGCTGGTCGCGGACGTCCTGGACCGGATGCCCCGGGCGGGCCTGGCCGATCTGGTCGGCGAACCCGCGCCGGGAGCCTCCTCGAACGATGCGGCTCTCACATGACGCGCACGATGCACTGGCCGGCCGCCCCCCACGCTCCGGCCGGCACCGCCCCGCCCCCGGACCCGGCGCCGGGTCCGGCGCCGGCCGCCCGTCTGGCGGCGGCGCTGGCCAGACCGGCCGCACAGCAGCCGGTCTGGCCGGATCCGCGGCTGGCCCGGGAGGTACGGGAACGGCTGTCCCTGGCCGAGCCGATCGTGACGCCGGCCGAGACGGCACGGCTGAGCGGCCGGCTCGCGGCGGTCGCCCGCGGCGAGGCCTTCCTCGTCCAGGGCGGTGACTGCGCCGAAACCTTCGCCGAGAACACCGAAGCGCATGTACGGGGCAACCTGCGGACGCTCGTGGACATGGCCGCGCTCCTCGGCCGCCGCACCGGACTGCCCGTCGTCAAGGTCGCCAGGCTGGCCGGCCAGTACGCCAAACCGCGCTCCCAGGACGTGGACGGACAGGGCCTGCCCGTCTACCGCGGCGACATGGTCAACTCGGTGGAGCCCACCCTCGCCGCCCGCACTCCCGACCCCCGCCGGATGCTGCGGGCCCACGCCCACGCGGCGGCCGCGATGGACCTCGTCCGCGCGTTCTCCGCGGAGGCCGCCCCGGGCGCCGGCCCGGACGGGGCCGAGGACGCGTACGGCGGCGAGATCCACGTCGGTCACGAGGCGCTCCTCCTCGACTACGAGCGCTCCCAGCTGCGGGCCGACACCAGCGGGCCCGAACCCCGGCTGTCCAGCGGACTGGGCCACTTCCTGTGGATCGGCGAGCGCACCCGCCGCCTCGACGGCGCCCACATCGCCTTCGCGGAACTCCTCTCCAACCCGATCGGCCTCAAGATCGGACCGGGCACCACCCCGGAGGCGGCCGCCGCGTACGTACGCCGGCTCGACCCGCACCGCGAACCCGGACGGCTCACCCTGGTCAGCCGTATGGGCCACGACCGGGTCCGCGAGGTCCTGCCGGCGATCGTCGAGGAGGTCACCGCGACCGGCCATCGGGTGGTGTGGCAGTGCGACCCCATGCACGGCAACACCCACACCTCGGCCAATGGATACAAGACCCGCGACGTCCGGCACATAGCCGACGAGATCACCGGATTCTTCGAGGTCCACCGGAGTCTGGGAACCCATCCCGGCGGAATTCACGTCGAAATGACGGGCGAGGACGTCACGGAATGCGTCGGCGGCTCCCGCGGAATCACCGAAGCCGATCTCCCCGCCCGGTACCGCACGGCCTGCGACCCCCGCCTCAACGCGGAACAGGCGAGGGAAATCGCCTCCCTGACCGCGGACCTGGCGGCGGCCGCGGTCACCGGCTCCGGGGCGGTGCCGCGATGACCGGCCACCCCGCCGGCGCCGGCATTCCCGTCACCGGCACCACCCGGCTGTACGCCGTCCTCGGCGATCCCGTCGCCCAGGTCCAGGCCCCGGCCCTGATGAACCCGGTCTTCGCGGAGCTCGGCATGGACGCCGTCCTCGTCCCGGTGCACGTCCGGCCGGAACACCTCGAACGGGTCGTCCGCGGCCTGCAGCGCGTCGAGAACCTCGACGGGATGTTCGTCACGGTGCCGCACAAGGCGGCCGTGTGCCGGCTCGCCGACCGCCGCGGCCCGACCGTGGACGTCGTCGGCAGCGCCAACGTGCTGCGCCGGGAGCCCGACGGCGGCTGGCTGGCCGAGAACTTCGACGGCTCGGGCTTCGTGTCCGGCCTGGTCGGCGCCGGACACGACCCCCGGGGCAGGAGGGTCGCGCTCGTCGGGACGGGCGGTGCCGGCAGCGCCGTCGCCGCCGCCCTGCTGACGGCCGGCGCGGCCCGGCTCTCCCTGTACGACGCGGACACCGCCACAGCGGGCGCCCTCGCCGCCCGCCTCGACGCGCACTGGCCCGGACGCGTCCGCGTCCTGCCCGGACCGCACCCGGGCGACACCGACATCGCCGTCAACGCCACCCCCCTGGGCATGCGCCCCGACGACCCCCTGCCCTTCCCCCTGGACGCCCTGCCCGCGGACGCGCTCGTGGCGGACATCGTCATGAAGCCCCACGAGACGCGGCTCCTGCGCGAAGCGGCCGCGCTGGGCCACCCCGTCCATCACGGGATTCACATGCTAGAGGGCCAACTGAATTCATATCGAGCATTCTTCGATTTGAAGTGAAATCCCCCGAGAACTACCGGACCGAGGGATGCGGAGAAGCATTCCGAGACCTACGTTGGACCGGTAATCCAGCCTATTTCGACGCCCCGCTCCGCATCTCGCGTCGAGCCACATCCATTTCCTCTGGAGAAACATGAACGCGCGACAGGCACCGGAATTCCCCCAGTGGCCCCAGTACGACGACGACGAGCGGGAAGGCCTCATCCGCGCCCTGGAACAGGGCCAGTGGTGGCGCATGGGAGGCAGCGAGGTCGACTCCTTCGAGCGGGAGTTCGCCGAGCACCACGGCGCCCCCCACGCCCTCGCCGTCACCAACGGCACCCACGCCCTCGAACTGGCCCTCCAGGTCCTCGGCGTCGGCCCGGGCTCCGAGGTCATCGTCCCCGCCTTCACGTTCATCTCGTCCTCCCAGGCCGCGCAGCGCCTCGGCGCCGTCGCCGTCCCGGTCGACGTCGACGAGCACACCTTCAACATCGACGTGGCCCGGGCCGCCGACGCCGTGACCCCGCGCACCCGGGCGATCATGCCGGTGCACATGGCCGGCTTCCTCGCCGACATGGACGCCCTCGACAAGCTCTCCGCCGACACCGGCGTCCCCCTCGTCCAGGACGCCGCGCACGCCCACGGCGCCCGCTGGCAGGGCAAGCGCGTCGGCGAGCTCGGCTCCGTCGCCGCGTTCAGCTTCCAGAACGGCAAGCTGATGACCGCCGGCGAGGGCGGCGCCGTCCTGTTCCCCGACGCGGAGATGTACGAGAACGCCTTCCTGCGCCACAGCTGCGGACGGCCCAGGACCGACCGCCGCTACCTCCACTCCATCGCCGGCTCCAACCTGCGCCTCAACGAGTTCTCGGCGTCGGTGCTGCGCGCCCAGCTGCGCCGCCTCGACGGGCAGATCGCCACCCGTCACGCGCGCTGGGCCCAGCTCTCCGGCCTGCTCGACTCCATCGACGGCGTGGTCCCGCAGCGCGGCGACGAGCGCACCGACGTCCCCTCGCACTACATGGCGATGTTCCGGGTGCCCGGCATCACCGAGGAGAAGCGCAACGCCGTCGTGGACCGCCTCGTGGAGATCGGCGTCCCGGCGTTCGCGGGCTTCCGCGCGATCTACCGCACCGACGCCTTCTGGGAGATCGGCGCGCCCGACACCACCCCCGAGGAACTCGCCCGGCGCTGCCCCCACTCCGACGCCCTGAGCCAGGACTGCATCTGGCTGCACCACCGGGTGCTGCTCGCGAGCGAAGGGGACATCCAGCGCACGGCCGAGATCATCGCCGACGTCGTGGGCGCCGCATGAGCGTCCGGGTCGCCGTCGTCGGCCTCGGCTGGGCGGGCCGCGAGCTGTGGCTGCCCCTGCTGAGCGAGCACGCCGACTTCGAGGTGGTGGCGGTCGTCGACACCCGGCCGGAGGCCCGCGAGGCCTTCGGCGGGGTGGCCGGCCTGCCCGTGTACTCGACGGTCGAGGCGCTGAGCCCCCGCTCGGTCGACCTCGCCGTCGTGGCCGTACCCAACTTCCTGCACGCCGAGGTGGCCGCGACCCTGCTCGGCCGGGGCGTCTGCGTCTTCCTGGAGAAGCCGGTCTGCCTGACCTCCGCCGAGGCCGACGCCCTGGCCGCCGCCGAACGCCGGGGCGGTGCCACGCTGCTGGCCGGCAGCGCGGCCCCGTACCGGGCGGACGTCGGCGCCCTCGCCGACGAGCTGCGCGGCCTCGGCCCCATCCGGCACGTCGACCTGGCCTGGGTACGGGCCCGCGGGATCCCGCAGGCCGGCGGCTGGTTCACCCAGCGCAGCAAGGCCGGCGGAGGTGTCCTGCTCGACCTGGGCTGGCACCTGCTCGACACCCTCGCCGCCCTGCTCGGCCCGGCCCGCTTCGCGCAGGTGGTCGGCGTCACGGCCAACGACTTCGTCAACGCCGGCTCCTGGAGCGCGGCATGGCGCCACGACCGGCCCGCCGCGGCGCCGGCCGGCGACGTCGAGGACACCGCCCGCGGTTTCCTCGTACGCGACGACGGGGTCTCCGTCTCGCTGCACGCCAGCTGGGCCTCGCACGAGGCACGGGACGTGACCCGCATCCAGGTGGTGGGCGGCGAGGGCACCGCCGAGCTCCGGTGCACCTTCGGCTTCAGCCCCAACCGCCGGCCCTCGGAGCTGACCCTCACCCGCGAGGGCACCACCACCTCGCTGCCGGTACCGGACGAGCCGATCGGCAACGAGTACCGGCGCCAGCTCGACGGCCTGGCCGCCGTCCTCGCCGACCCCCGCAACCGGGGCCGGGCCATCGGCGAGGCCCGGACGACGGTCGGCGTCATCGAGGACTTCTACGCGTCGGCCCTGTCCGCACGCACCCGCGACGCCGTCCCCGCCTACCGGTAGGCGACGGCGCGACCGGCGGCCGACCCGGCCGCACCACCGGTCCCACAGGACCAGTACACCCACGGGATGGCATCACGTGACACTTGCAACGGTAGGAACAGCGGCGACGGGCACGCTCCCGGCGGTCCGGCGCGCCGTGATCTTCGACCTCGACGGGGTCATCGTCGACAGCTTCGCGGTGATGGAGGAGGCGTTCGCCATCGCCTACCGGGAGGTCGTCGGCGAGGGCGAGGCGCCCTTCGAGGAGTACCGGCGCCACCAGGGCCGCTACTTCCCGGACATCATGCGGATCATGGGGCTGCCCCTGGAGATGGAGGAGCCCTTCGTCCGCGAGAGCTACCGGCTCGCCCCCCAGGTGCCGGTCTTCGACGGCATCAGCGAGCTCCTGCTGGCCCTGCGGGCCCGCGGGCTCAAGCTGGCGGTGGCCACCGGCAAGGCGGGCGAGCGCGCCCGCTCGCTGCTCGACGAGCTGGGCCTGCTGTCCTTCTTCGACCACGTCATCGGCTCGGACGAGGTCGCCCGCCCCAAGCCCGCCCCCGACATAGTGGAGCACGCCCTCGCCCTGCTGGGGCTGTCCCCGCAGGAGGCCGTCATGGTCGGCGACGCCCCGACCGACATCGCCAGCGCGCACGGCGCCGGCGTGGCCTCGGCCGCCGCGCTGTGGGCGGAGGTGGACGACGAGGACGCCCTGCTGGCCTCCGGACCGGGCACCGTCCTGCACCGCCCCGCCGAACTGCTGGCCCTGTGCCCGGCCGTGCCCCGCGTCTGAGGGACACGACGGCATGCGGCAGGCACATCACCTCGGGGTCGACATCGGGGGCACCAAGGTCGCCTTCCGGGCGGAGGCGGACGGGCGGTGCGTCGACGAGTCCTCCTTCCGCTGGGACCCGCGGCACAGCGCCGCCCGGGACCTGGAGCGGCTCGCCCGCCACGTGGGCGAGCTGCGCGGCAGGCTCGCCGGGCCGCTGACCGCGGTCGGCGTCGCGATGCCCGGGACGGTCGGGCCGGACGGCCGGGTCACCGCCTGGCCCAGCCGGCCCGAGTGGAACGGCCTCGACCTGGCCGGGGCGCTGCGCGCGCTGTTCCCCGGAGCGGCCACCGCCTGGGCCGACGACGGTGACCTCGGTGCCCTCGCCGAGGCCCGGGAGTCCGGCTGCGAGGACCTGCTCTACCTCGGGGTGGGCACCGGCGTCGGCGGGGGGTTCGTCCTGCGGGGCCGGCTCTGCCCCGGCCCGGACCGCGGCTCCTTCGAACTCGGGCACGTGATCGTCGACCTCGACGGCGCCCGCTGCCTCTGCGGCCGGCGCGGCTGCCTCCAGGCCCTCGCCTCCGGGCCGGCCACCCTCGACCGTGCGGCCCTGCTGCGCGGGGCGCCCGTCGCCTTCGAGGAGCTGGTGCGGGCGCTGGCCGACGAGGAGCCCTGGGCGGTCACCGCCGTCGACCGGACCTGCGGGGCCCTGGCCGCCGCGGTGTCGGGGGTCCAGGAGCTGCTCCACCCCCGGCTCGTCGTGATCGGCGGCGGTTTCGCGGCCGGGGTCCCCGGGATCGTCACCGGGGTCGGCGCCCACCTCGCCGCGCTGGCCCGCCCGGGCCAGGCACCGCTGCCGGTACGGACGGCCGCCCTCGGCGGCCTCTCCTCCCTGCGCGGCGCCCTCGCCCTGGCCCACCTCACGTCCCCCTGACCCCGGGCCCGGCCGGGCCCGGGGGAGCCGTCAGCGGGGGGTGCCCGCCGGGACCGCGGCGCGCAGGGCGGTGCGGAGGTCGTCGACCAGGGACGCGGCGCCCTCCGGGCCGGCCGCGGCGCCGAAGACGTGGTAGTCCGGGCGGACCAGCAGCGAAGTGGCGCCGAACCGCGCCAGGTACGGCCCGTAGACCCCGTCCAGGTCCGCGACGCCGATCACCCCGGCCCCGTCGTCCCCGTGCGCCTCCCGCCCGGGCGGCAGCAGCCGCACCACCCGGGCGTCCAGCTCCTCCAGGAAGGCGAGCCGCTCCCCGTCGAGCCCCTCGTGCGCGTCGTCCGTGGTCAGCAGGACGAAACCGCGGCCGACCACCTCGTCGAACAGCCCGCCCGGCCCGCCCGGCCGCGCCACCCGCCCCTGCGGTACGACGGCGCCCGCGGGCGCCTCGGCCTCCTGGGCCCCGGACGGCCGCCGCAGCAGCCCGCCCGTCAGCGGCTTCGCCGGTTCGGGCCGGGCCGCCGGCCGGCCGCGCCGGTTGGCCAGGACGGTGGCGTCCCGTTCCGCGGCGGCCGCCGGGTCCGTCACGCAGATCACCCGGCCCAGCTGCACCGACGCCAGGATCGCCTCCCTGGCCTGCGCCCGCCGCTCCTGCGTATAGGTGTCCAGCAGGGACTCGGGGGCCAGGCCGCGCAGCGCGAGGTCCAGTTTCCAGGCCAGGTTGACGACGTCCCGGACGCCCGAGCACATGCCCTGACCGGCGAACGGCGGCATGAGGTGCGCCGCGTCGCCGGCCAGCAGGACGTGCCCCACCCGCCACTCGTCGGCCCAGCGGGCCTGGAAGATGTAGGTGGTGCTGCGCAGCAGCGTGGCCGTCCCGGGAGTGACGCCGAAGGGAGCCAGCAGCCGCCAGGCCGTCTCCTCCCGGCCCAGCTCGGCGGCGCTCTCCCCGGGCAGCCGCATGAACTCCCAGCGCCGCCGCCCCGGTCCGCTCGCCACCACGGTCGTGGGCCGCGCCGGGTCGCAGACCTGCACGTTCGTCGGGGTGAACGCGCGGGGCTCGTGCAGCTCCACGTCGCAGAGCAGCCACTCGTACGAGAACCCGAGGTCGGTGACGGAGACGTCCAGGTGCTCGCGGACGAAGCTGTTGGCGCCGTCGCACCCGACCACCCACCGCGCGGAGAACACCCGCGCCTCGTCGTCGTCGGTGGTGGCCGTCACCTCCACCCGCTCCTCGCCGTCGGCGATCCCCACGACCTCGTGGCCGCGCAGCACCGTGATCCCGTCGAGCGCCTCCGCCTCGGCGGCGATCAGCTCCTCCAGCGCCGGCTGGTGCATCGTGTTGGCGTCGGGCCAGCCGTACGGGCCGGCGTCGCTGAACCCGATGTCCAGCAGCACCGCGCCGGCGGCGGTCTGCCACTGGTAGCCGTTGGCCGGTTCCGTCACCCGGCCGAGCCGCGGGCCGATGCCGGTGGCGGCCAGGAGCCGGGCGGTCTCCCCGTCGAAGCTGGTCGCCCGCGGCAGCCGGTAGGGCCTGGGCCGGCGTTCGAGGACCGTCACCCGCCAGCCCCGCCGGGCCAGCAGCACCGAAAGGGTGGCGCCGACGGGGCCGTTGCCCACGATGACGACGTCCGTGTCCGTCGCATTCGAGTACGTGTCGTGCGTGCGCATGTCGGCCTCGGCCCCCGCTCGAAATTCCGCCCGTGAAAAATCGCCAGAAGAGTATTTCGCCGCCACAGGCGTGTCAAAGGATCCGCAAAGGACTATCAGGTCGAGGGATGCGGACCCGGACAAGGGCGCGCCGCTCCCCGAAGTCCCGTCCCGCTGCTCGTGTCCGGCAGCATCGACCTGCGCAAGTACGAGGCCTATCAGACCGGGGGATGCCCTTCCGGCAACGCCTGTCCTACGCTCGTCGAACCAGTCGCCGGAGACTCACCTGCCGGTGCCGGCGGCCTGTTTCGCATCCCGGCGGGAAGGGGGCGGCCTATCAGATCGGGGGATGTCCGGGCGCAGACGCCCGTCCTACGCTTTCGAGGGACAATGCAAGGCCATTCCCGAAAGGAATTCCCGGTCGTGCCCCAACCAGCGGAACAATTCACGAAATGGGTCCGCAGATCCCATCCGGCACCGCAGGCGAAGACCCGCCTGGTGTGCCTGCCGCACGCCGGCGGCTCGGCGAGCTTCTACTTCCCGGTGTCCCGGGCGCTCGCGCCCGCGGTGGAGGTACTGGCCGTCCAGTACCCCGGCCGGCAGGACCGGCGCCACGAACCCAACATCCCCGACCTGCACGTCATGGCGGACCGGATCCTCGACGCGGTCCGGCACCTCGACGACAAGCCCCTGGCGCTGTTCGGACACAGCATGGGCGCCGTCCTCGCCTACGAGGTGGCGCTGCGCATGCAGGACGCCGGACTCCCCGCGCCCGCCCGGGTCTTCACCTCCGGCCGGCGCGCCCCCTCCTGCCTGCGGGACGAGCGGATCCACGCGGAGTCGGACGAACAGCTCGTCGCCGAACTCCGTAAGCTCAGCGGCACCGACAGCACCATGCTGACGGATCCCGAACTGCTGGAAATGATCATGCCTGCCATCCGCAGTGACTACCGTGCCGTCGAGACCTACGTCCACGACCCGGGCCGGAAGCTCGACTGCCCGGTGACCGTGCTCACCGGGGACGACGACCCCCGCGTCACGGTCGACGAAGCGGCGGCCTGGGAACACCACACCTCCGGCCCGACCGACCTCCGCGTCTACCCCGGGGGCCACTTCTACCTCGCCGAGCCCCGCGAGAGCGTACGGGTGATCGAACTCCTGCGGGAGCTGCTGGCAGGTCAGGGCGCCGGCGCACCGCCCCGGGCCCGAGCGGCGGTGGGGTGACATGGTCCTGAGCGCGGCACCCGTCCCCACCATCGCCCAGCACTCCCTGCTGGTGCTCCTGCTCCAGCTGGCCCTGCTCCTCCTCCTGGCCCTGGCCCTCGGGCAGTTGGCGGCGCGCTTCAAGATGCCCGCGATCGTCGGCGAGCTGTTCGCGGGGGTCCTCGTCGGCCCCTCGGTCCTCGGCCACCTGCTGCCCGCGTTCTCCGACTGGCTGCTGCCCCGGCAGCCCGAGCAGATGCACCTCCTGGACGCCGTGGGCCAGTTGGGCGTCCTGCTGCTCGTCGGCGTCACCGGCATGGAGCTGAAGTTCGACCTCGTCAGGCGAAGGGGGGCCACCGCGGTCCGGGTCAGCCTCGCCGGCCTGCTGCTGCCCCTGGGCCTCGGCATCGCCACGGGCTTCCTGCTGCCCGCCTCGCTCCTGCCCGGCGGCACCGACCAGACGGTGTTCGCCCTGTTCCTCGGCGTGGCCCTGTGCGTCAGCGCGATCCCCGTGATCGCGAAGACGCTGATGGACATGAACCTGCTGCACCGCGAGGTCGGTCAGCTGACCCTCGCCTCGGGCGTGATCGACGACGTCATCGGCTGGTTCCTGCTGTCCATCGTCTCGGCGATGGCCACGGCCGGACTGACCACCGGCAAGATCGCCACCTCCCTGCTCTACCCGGTGGGCGTGGTGCTCGTCGCCTTCCTCGTGGGCCGGCCCCTGGTGCGGCTCGCCCTGCGCGCGGCCAACCGGTCGCCGCAGGCCGGTCCGACCGTCGCCGTGGCGGCCCTGTGCGTCCTGCTCGGGTCGGCCGGCACCCACGCGCTGGGGCTGGAGGCCGTCTTCGGCGCCTTCGTCGCCGGCGTGCTGATCAGCACCAGCGGCGAGCTGGACCCGGAGAAGCTGGCCCCGCTGCGCACCACGGTGCTGGCCTTCCTCGCGCCGGTCTACTTCGCCACCGCCGGGCTGCGGATGGACCTGACCGCACTGGCCCGGCCCGCCGTGCTGCTGACGGCCGTCGCCGTGCTGGCCGTGGCCATCCTCGGCAAGTTCGTCGGCGCGTACGTCGGCGCGAAGCTGAGCGGACTCAACCGGTGGGAGGCCCTCGCCCTCGGCGCCGGCATGAACTCCCGCGGAGTGATCGAGGTGATCGTGGCGATGGTGGGCCTGCGGCTGGGCATCCTCGGCGCCGAGACGTACACCGTCGTCATCCTCGTCGCCATCGTGACCTCCCTCATGGCGCCGCCCATCCTCCGTGCCGCCATGGCGCGGGTCGAGGAGACGGCGGAGAGCCGGATGGTCCTGGGCGGAGGGGAACGCGCTCCGGCGCCCTCGCCGGCCGCCAGGGTCTGAGGGGCGTGACGCCGTCCCCGCGGGAACCGCTCCGGCGGGACGGCGTCACCCGGTGTCACCCCGGGCGTCAGCCGGCGTTGGCCAGCTCGGGCGCCGCGTTCGGGACACGGCTCCACGTGCGCGTCAGCTCCACCCGGGACGCCACGTTCATCTTGCGGAAGATCTTCTTCAGGTGGAAGGCCACCGTGTGCCCCGAGATGAACAGGTGCTCGCCCACCTGGGAGTTGGTGAACCCCTGGCTGACCAGTTCGGCCACGGCGGCCTCCGTGACCGTGAGGGAGCCGGTGCCCGCCCCGTCCGGGCCGCCGTACTGCGGATAGCGGCCGCGCCGCACCCCGAGGGAGCGGAGCTTGCTGACGACCCTGCGCGCATCGCGCGGGGCGGCCGAGTTCGCGTACCCGTCCACCGCCCGTTCCAGCACCTCGACGGCCCGGTCCCGCTCCCGGTCCACCTCGGAGAGCAGGCTCCCGGCGTCCTCGTAGGCGGAGGCGCCGGCCCACAGGTCCAGGTGCGACCGCGCGGCGGCGATGAGCCGTTCGGGGTCCTCCTCCAGCAGCCCGTCGGCGTGCATCCCCGCCGCCTCGACCGACCGGAGCCCGCCGTTGCGCTCGGCCAGCCGGGCCGCCTCGGCGCCCGCCCGCCGGGCGAGGGCCTCGTCGCCCAGGTTCCGCGCGGCCCGTACGAGCCAGGAGGCGGCCGCGGGCTGCGAGGACAGCAGGTCCAGGAGGAGCTGGTCGTCCGTGATGAGGCCGACGACGAGGTGCTCGGCGGACTTCGCGCCGCCCTGCACCTCCAGGTACTGGGCCGCGGCCCAGGCACATTGGCTCGGCCGGTCGGCCATCCGGCCGAGGAGGGCGTCCTCCCGCAGCTGGTTGACGAAGTCCAGGCTGGTGCTCATGTCGCCCCGCCGCAGCGCGCTCAGCGCCAGCACGGCGTGCGCCTCGGGGAGCAGGCAGGCGAGGTCCGCCTCCTGGGCCTTGAGGACGCCCCTGCCCGCCAGGTCGGCGGCCGAGCCGACGTCGCCCCGGGTGAACGCGAGGTCCGCCGTGCAGGTCAGCGCGGCCGCCACCAGCCCGTCGGGGTGGGCGGCGGTGGCCGCCAGCCCTTCTATGCCGGCGAGCACCCGTGCGCCGGAGGCGAGTTCGCGGATCCTGACCAGCAGCGCGGAATGCCACACCATGGCCGGCCCCACACATTCGCCGGAGCAGGAGGACCGCCTGCGGCCGGCCGCGGCGGCCAGCCGTACGGCCTCTTCCAGATCCCCGCGCGACCAGGCCGAGAACGACAGTTCGGCCAGCCTCACCGTCTCGCAGGAACCGCTCTCGCAGGTGCGCAGGACGGAGAGGACCGGTGGCAGGAAGCGAGTCACGGAATCGGGCATTACGTCTCCTGTCATCGGATCAACGGTCGCGCCGCGTCCACGTTCGTACGAAGGGGGGATGGACGCCCGGCTCATGATTCAGTACGGGTCCGGTCGGCGAACGAGATTTCAGCCCAGCTTCGAGTGCCGGTCGAGACGGCACCCGGACGCCCGGAGCCGCCGGGACTATCAGCCCTGATGATGGCGCGCGGCCCGGCCCCCCCGACAGCATGGGGACGACCCGGTCCCCCAGCCCACAGCGAGGTGTTGTCCCGTGAGCGTCGTGCTTCTCCTGAACGGTCCGAACCTGGGCGTTCTGGGCCGCCGCGAGCCGGAGATCTACGGCACCGACACGCTGGCCGACATCGAGGCGGCCGTCGCCGACGAGGTGGCCGCCCGCGGCTGGGAGGTGCGCTCCGTCCAGAGCGACTGCGAGGGCGAGCTCGTCCGCGCGGTCCACCGGCACTGCGACACCACCGTCGGCGCCATCGTGAACCCGGGCGCCCTGATGATCGCCGGCTGGAGCCTGCGCGACGCCCTGGCGAGCTACACCCCGCCCTGGATCGAGGTCCACCTCAGCAACGTCTGGGCCCGCGAACGCTTCCGCCACGAATCGGTGATCGCCCCCCTGGCCGCCGGCGTGATCGCGGGCCTCGGCTCCTACGGCTACCGCCTGGCCGCCCGCTCCCTCCTCCACCTCGCGGACCGCGCCCCGGCCTGATCCGCGAGAGGCGACCCGGCCGCCGTTTCGACGGGCGCGGGCGGCGGCCCCGGCCGGGTGGTGGCCGGAACGCGCCGGGTCGCGGGTGCTCCGGAGCGGCATGATCTACCGTGGGCGGCACCTGCTGGTGTGGCGTGAGACGGGGGCATGGGCGTGCCGATCGGATTTGTCGACCGCGTGGAACACATGGAGGAACTGCGCTCGGTCGTCGCCGCGCTCGGTGACGGGCGGGGCGGACAGGCCATCGCGGTCGACGGCGTGTCGGGCATGGGCAAGTCGGCGCTGCTGCGGGCGTTCGAGGCCGAGGCCCCCGCCGCCTGCCGCGTCGTGTCCACCCGGTGCCGGCCCGGCATCGGACCCGACCTGATGTACGGCCCGGTCCTCGACCTGCTGCTGAAACTGGGAGAGGCCGAGCCCCGGCGGCGCGGGCGCCTGCGGCGGATGCTCGGCGCCACCGGCCACGGGGTGGTCCGCTCCGCCCCCGAGGTGCTCTCGGCGATCGTCCCGGGCCTCGGAGCCGTGTTCACCCTGGGCCGGGAGATCACCGAGGCCTCCCTCGACTCCGGCTCCATGCCCTTCGACAGCCTCCTGCCCTTCCGGCACGCGGCGGCCCTGCGCATCGTGGAGGGGCTGCTCGACCTGGTGCGGCAGGGCCCGCCCACCGTCCTCGTCATAGACGACCTCCAGCACGTCGACGAGAGCAGCCAGTTCGTCCTGGACCAGCTGCTGCGCGGCCTCGCCCGCGAACAGCTGGCCGTCGTCCTCACCCACACCAGCGACTCCGCGTACGCCGACGGCAAGGAGTCCAAGGTGGAGGCGCTGCTGCACAGCTGGGCCGGCGAAGGGCTGCTGCGGCGCCGGACGATGCGCGGGCTGCCGCAGGACGCCATCGCCGAACTCGTCGCGCAGCGCCATCCCGCCGCTCCGCCGGCCTTCTCCCACCGCCTCGCCGAACTGACCGGCGGGCACGCCGTCTTCGTCTCCCTCTGCCTCGACGAGTGGACCCCGCAGGACGGCGCCGAGGTCCGCCTGCCGGCCAGCCTCTCCCGGGTCGTCGAGGAGCGGCTGCGCGCCCTGACCGGGGAGGACCGCCTCCTGCTGGCCACCGCCGCGACCCAGGGCGACGTGTTCCTGTCGCACACCGTCGCCGCCGCGACGGGCCTGCCCCACGACCTGGTCATGGAACGGCTGCGCCTGATCGCCCGCGACCACCGGCTGCTCCTCCCCGGGACACCCCCGGCGTGGGCCCGCTGGGAGGCCGCGGACTGCTACCGCTTCGAGCACCGTGCCCTGTGGAGCGTGGTCTACACGGAACAGAGCGCCGAGCAGATGCGCTCGCGCCACGCCCGTATCGCGCGGGCGCTCGGCCAGGGCCCGCCGGAGACCATGTCGCTGGAGCGCCGCCTGGAGATCGCCCGCCACCTCCGGCTCGGCGGTCCCTCCTGCCTCCTCGCCTCCGCCGACGCCCACTTCGCGCTGGCCCGCGACGCGGCCACCCAGGGGCTCTCCTTCGCCGAGGCCGAGCGGCACTGCGAGGAGGTCATCCGGGCCGTACGGGAGCTGCCCGCCGGCACCGAGGGCCGCGACCAGCGCCTCGTCCGCGTCGTCGAACTGCTGCTCTCCCTGACCGAGGTCCGCTGGCGCGGCCAGAGCACCCCCGCCGGCGGCCCGGACATCGACGCCCTGGCCGCCGAGGCCGAGGCGGCCGCCGCCCGCTGCGCCGACCCCGACCTCGTCATCCGGGCCACCCTGCTGCGGGGCAAGACCCTGCTGGCCACCCGCGGCCTCGTCCCCTCCCTGGAGAAGCTGAGGGCCGCCGTCGAATTGGCCGAGGAACACGGCGACCCGGCGGCCCTGTTCGTGGCCCGCGTCGAGTACGGCCGCCAGGTCTCCAAGCGCAGGCTCGCCGACGGCCTGGCCCAGCTGCGCGAGGCCGAGCGCCTGTACGCCTCGGACCCGCGCCTCGGCGGCGGCGCCACCCCGGTCCTCCAGCACGCCCGCAACCTGGGCGAGATGCAGCTCGGCATCACCCTCTTCGACAGCGGGCACCTGTCCGAGGCGCTCACCCGGCTGGAGCGCTGCACGGCACGCCTGCGCGAGGAACCGCTCAACGCCGAACTGCCCATGGCGCTCAACTACCTCGCCCAGGTCCGCCTCGGCCTCGGCGACGGACCGGGCGCGGTCGACGCGCTGCGCGAGGCCCTCGGCTTCGAGGCGGAGCGGGGCGGTGACAGCGCCTGGCACGCCTACAACGCCGCGCTGCTGGCCCGTGTCCTCGCCGGGCGCCCCGAGACGCGGGCGGAGAGCCGGCGGCTGATCGCGGACGCCTGGGCGGAGACCGAGCGGACCTGGCTGGCCAACCTGGTCCCCATCGTCCGCAACCTCTACGCCGAAGTCCTCCTCACCGGCGCGGACGGGGACCCTTGCGCCCCCGGCACGGCGGCGGCCCTCGACGAGGCGGAGCGGCTGGCGGTCGCCACCTGCGTCGAGACGCGGCGCAGCGGCATGGTCCGCAGCGAGATCGCCGCCCACTGCCTGCGCAGCCGGATCCGGCTGCGCCGCGGCGAGCCGGCCGAGGCCGGGGAACAGGCCCGGGAGGCCCTCAGGATGCTGGACGAGGTGGGGGACATGCCCGCGCTGCGGACGGAGGAGGTCCTCCACGACGTGGCGCGGGCCCTCGCGGCGTGCGGTGCCGGGGAGGAGGCCCGGGTGCTGCGGGACCGGGCCCGGCGGGAGGTCCTGCGCAAGGCCGGGCTGATCGGGGACGCGGCGCTGCGCGAGCGGTTCCTGACCGGGGTGCCGCTCAACCGCTCCCTCCTCGCGGACGGCGGGGAGGGAACGTGCTGACGATCACCAAGGAGTTCCACTTCTCGGCCAGCCACGTCCTGGACCGGCTGCCGTCCTGGCACCCGTGCGCCCGGATGCACGGCCACAACTACGCCGTGGTCATCGAGCTCTCCGGCCGCCGCGAGGACCTCACCGAGGCCGGGTTCGTCCGGGACTACCGGGACCTGGACGCCTTCAAGCAGTGGATGGACGAGACCTTCGACCACCGGCACCTCAACGAGGCGCTGGGGGGGGTATCTCACCGTCCGCGGAGAACCTGGCCGTGTGGATCTACGACCAGTGGACGGAGCGGATCCCCGAGCTGACGGCCGTCAGGATCTCCGAGACCCCGAAGACCTGGGCGGAGTACCGCCCGGTCAGGGGCGCCTGACGCGCGCTCAGGCGGGCCCGGGGGCGAGCCCGTCCTCGACCAGGCCGGCCAGCACCGCCTGACCCAGGGCGTGCACGGCCGACTGGGGCCGGACCATCACGGTGAACTCCTTGATCCGGCCCTCCGCGTCGAACTGCAGCTGGTCGATCCCGTGGATCTGCCGGCCCGCCACCAGCGCCCGGAAGGGCAGGACCACCGTCGGGGCGGCCTCCCCGTCGGCGGTGGTCTCGGCCTCCCCCTCCAGTCGTCCCAGGTAGCGCAGGTCCTCGAAGGTGCGCAGCAGCACCCCGAAGAGGCCCATGACCATCGCCTTGCCCTCGAACGGGACGAACTTCACCGGGCTGTAGAGGCGGACGTCGTCGGTGAACAGCTCGTCCAGCGCGGCGAGATCGCGCTTCTCCACGGCGGTGCGGAAGCGTTCGGCGGTCTCCATGACCCCTCCTGGAATTCCTCGGGTACGCGACTACTCAACAATGTGACTAGTCACTTTTTTGAGTATGATGCCGAGGCGTACGAGGAAAGGGAAGGGGACCGGACATGGCACTGCGCCACGCGGTCCTGGCGGCGCTGCTCGACGACGAGTACAGCGGCTACCAGCTGGCCAAGGCCTTCGACATCAGCGTCGCCAACTTCTGGCACGCGCTGCCCCAGCAGCTGTACGCCGAGCTGGCCCGCCTGGAGGCGGACGGGCTGGTCGCGGGCCGCGAGGTGGTCCAGGAGAGCCGGCCCAACAAGCGCCTCTTCCGGGTCACCGACGCCGGCCGCGCCGAGCTGGAGCGGTTCGCCGAGGCCGCGTCCAAGCCGTCCTCCATCCGCGACGACCTCCTCGTCAAGGTCCAGACCGCCGACCGCATCGGCGCCGGCCCGGTCGTCGAACAGCTGGAGCGGCGGGCGGCCGCGGCCGAGGCCAAGCTCGAACTCCTCGGAAAACTCCTGGTGAACATGCGCGGCGACCTGGACGAGGCCGAGTACCTCCTGCGCGGCGAACGGGTCGGGCGCTACCTGACCTGCCTGCGCGGCCTCGCCTTCGAACGGGAGCACCGGGACTGGTGCCTGCGGGCCGCGGCCGTACTACGCGAAAGGCAGCAGACGGATGAGGAACGCTGAACCCCTGCGCTACGTCGCCCTGGGCGACAGCCAGACCGAGGGGGTCGGGGACGGCGACGACACGGTGGGCCTGCGCGGCTTCGCCGACCGGCTCGCCGAGCACCTCGCGGCCGCCCACCCCGGCCTGCTCTACGCCAACCTCGCCGTCCGCGGCCGCCTCGCCGCTCAGGTCCGCGCCGGGCAGCTGGGGCCGGCGCTGGAGCTGCGGCCCGACGTGGCCACCGTCGTGGCCGGCGTCAACGACGTGCTCCGGCCGCGGTTCGACGCCGCCGAGGTGGCCGGGGAACTGGAGGCGATGTTCGCCGCGCTCACCGCCGCCGGGGCCCGGGTGGCCACCGCGACCTTCCCCGACGTGGCCCGGATAGCGCCGATGGCCCGGCCGCTGCGCCCCCGCGTGGAGGAGCTCAACGCCCGCGTCCGCGCCGCCGCCGCACGCCACGGCGTCGTGGTCGCCGAGACGGCCGGGGCGCCCGTCGCGACCGACCCGCGCCTGTGGAGCACCGACCGGCTCCACGCGAGCCCCCTCGGCCACGCCCGGATCGCCGCCGCCCTGGCCGAGGCCCTCGCCCTGCCGGGCTCCGACGACGCCTGGCGGCGCCCCCTGCCGCCCCGGCCGCCCCGCCCCGCCGCCCGGGCGGTGGCGGCGGAGGTGGGCTGGGCGGCCGGCTTCCTCGGCCCCTGGCTCGGCCGGCGGCTGCGCGGCACCTCCTCCGGCGACGGCCGCACCGCCAAGCGCCCCCAGCCGCTGCCGTTCGTCTAGGCCTCTTTGCCGGACCGCACCAGGGCGAACACCGCCCCCTCCGGGTCCGCCACCAGGGCCAGCCGGCCCCGGATGCGGTCCCGGGGCGGGTTCAGCACCCGGCCGCCCAGTGCGGCGACCCGGGCCGCCGCTGCGTCGGTGTCGCGGACCTCGAAGTAGGTCATCCAGTGCGGCCCCCGGTCGTGCGGCAGCGACCGTCCCACCCCGTGGACCGCCGCCACCGGCCGGCCGGCCAGCCGCAGGGTCAGGTAGTCGAAGTCGGCCGAGGCCGCCGGGTGCCGCTCGGCCTCGTGGCCGAAGACGTGCTCGTAGAACTTGCCGACCGTCGAGGTGTCCTGGGTGACCAGCTCGTTCCAGACCGGGGTCCCCGGCACTCCGTAGCGCTGCCCGTGCCCCGAGTCCTGCCAGATGCCGAAGATCGCCCCCAGCGGGTCGGAGCAGATCGCCACCCGCCCCTCGGCCCCGGCGTCCATCGGGCCCACCGCCACCGTGCCGCCGCAGGAGCGGATCGCCTCGGCCGCGCAGTCGGCGTCGTCCGTGGCGAAGTACGTGGTCCAGGCGACGGGGAGGTGCCGGTCCGGCGGCATCTCGCCGATCCCCGCCACCTCCTCCCCGTCGAGGACGGCCCGGACGCCCGGGCCGAGCTGCGCGGGTCCCGGCTCGTACTCCCAGCCGAACAGGTCGGCGTAGAAGTCCTCGGTCCTCCCGAGGCCGTGCACCATCAGGCTCACCCAGCACGGTGTGCCGGACGGCCGCCGCGAAGCCCCCGCTGCATCGGTCATGTCAGCAGTCTCCTCCGTCGTGTCCCGAATGACGCCGCTGATGCTTCCACTCCGCGGGGCGCCGCGCGCCCAGACCGGGCCGGACGGTGCGGCGGCTGACGGAGATGACCGAATCACTGCGGCCCGTCGATGTCCGGCTTGTTACGGGCCCCGAGTGGGGGGAGGAAGATGGGCCCATGACTGCGATTCTCTCGGCCTCCGCGCTGGCGGACGAGCTGGCCTCCGGCCGCCCGCCGGTGCTCCTGGACGTCCGCTGGCAGCTGGGCGGCCCCGACCAGCGCCCCGCCTACGAGGCGGCACACCTGCCCGGCGCCGTGTACGTCGACCTCGACCGCGAACTGGCAGGTCCGCCCGGGTCCGGCGGCCGCCACCCGCTGCCCGACCCGGAGGCCTTCGGCGCCGTGATGCGCCGCGCCGGCGTGCGGGCGGACGAACCGGTGGTCGTGTACGACGGCGGCCAGGGGTGGGCGGCCGCCCGCGCCTGGTGGCTGCTGCGCTGGACGGGTCACCCGAACGTGCGAGTCCTGGACGGGGGCCTGACCGCGTGGACGGCGGCGGGCGGCCCGGTGACCGCCGACGCGCCGACTCCGGCCGAGGGCGATTTCAAGCCAAACCCGGGGCGGTTCGGCCTGCTGGAAGCCGACGACGCGGCCGCCCTGGCCCGTACGGGACTGCTCCTGGACGCCCGGGCGGGGGAGCGCTACCGGGGCGAGGTCGAGCCCATCGACCCGGTCGGCGGCCACATCCCGGGCGCGGTGTCGGCCCCGACCACCGAGAACGTGGGCCCCGACGGGCTGTTCCTGCCGGCGGAGACCCTGCGGGCCCGGTTCACGGCGCTGGGCGCCACGCCGGACACCGAGGTGGGCGTGTACTGCGGTTCCGGGGTCTCCGGGGCGCACGAGGTCCTCGCGCTGGAGGTGGCGGGCATCCCGGCCGCCCTCTACGCGGGCAGCTGGTCGCACTGGTCCTCGGATCCGGCGCGCCCGGTGGCCACCGGCCCCAACCCCTGACCCGTCCGTCCGGCGGTGCCCCGCGGGGCACCGCCGGACCGGGCTACTCCTGCTTCTTGCGCCGGGTCCCGAAGACGATCTCGTCCCAGCTGGGCACCGCCGCGCGGCGCCCGGGCCGGACCCCGTCGGCCTCGGCCTGCCGGTCCGTCGTTCCGGTCAGCCGCTCGCGGTGTCCCGCGACCGTGCGGGGCATCAGTACGTCGGCGTACGCCGCTCCGGCGCCGGCCGAGGCCGCCGCGGCCGGGGGTTCCTCCGTCGCGGCCTCCTCGTCGGCCACGTCGGTGCGCTCCGGGACCACGAGGTCGCCCCGGAAGCTGGGAACGGCCTCCAGCAGACTGGTCAGCGTGTCCCGTTCCTCCTCGGGCTCCGGCGCGGGCGGCGGCGGGGCCGGGCGCTCGATCGGCCGGTCGAGGGTGCGGTCCAGCGGCCGGTCGCGTGGCAGCCGGGCGATCCTCGGCACGAACGGGAAGCTCGGCTCCGGGGTGGAGGGCAGGTCGTCCGACTCGCCGATCAGGGAGCGGGCCTCGTCGTCCACGGCGACGACCAGCCGGCGCGGCGGGTCGTACGTCCAGCTCGCCGAGTGCGGCTCGCCCACCACCCGGTAGACCAGCAGCACCTCCCACGTGCCGTCGTCACGGCGCCAGGAGTCCCACTGCACCGAGTCCTTGTCGGCCCCGCGCAGCGTGAGCCGCTCCTGCACGGCCTCGCCGAGCTGCGGCCCGGTGTTCTCCCCGGGGCGGCGCACGGGGGTCTTGCGGGCCCGCTCGGCCATGAAGGCGCGCTCGGCCAGGACGGGACCCTCGAAGCGGCGGACCCGGTCGACCGGGATGCCGGCGAGCTGCGCGACCTCCTCAGCGGAGGCACCGGCCCGTATGCGGGCCTGGATGTCACGGGGGCGGAGGTGGCTCTCCACCTCGATCTCGATCTGGTTCAGGCGCGCGCGGTCATTGCGCACGGCAGCCCGCAGCCGCTCATCGATCGGAAGCGTGTACTCCGTGCTGTCCGCAGCCTTGAGCACCAGTCGTGTTCCGTCATTCGAGACGGCCACGACACGCAGTTCGGGCATGGGGACCTCCCGGGTGGTGCCTGCCGACGTCACGTGCGTCGCTGCTTCCGCTAGTCGAGTGTGGCCTGCCCGGGTGCAGCCTGCCACAACCTTGCCGAGTTAAACCGGCGTGTCGGGCATGCGCCCTTGATCGACGTTATGGCACGGTTACCTGTTGGGCACGCACAGTGACCGAGTGGTTACTGTGCGCAGCAGGAGCCCGTGCGATACCGCGGCATCACCGGTCTTGAGTGCCGCTTCTCCGTCAGCCGGCCCCCTCTCCCGGGTCCGGACATCCGAAAGGAAGGACGGCCCCAGGGCTCGCCACAGTACTCCATTCGGGCCACCTGGGTGGACCGCCGCGCCGCCGAAGTTGTCCCGGGCGGCGGGAGTTGGCCTGCCCGGAATCGGGTCCGGATGGCGGTCCACCTGCGTACGCGGCCGTTTCGGGGTGTCCTGCTTCACAGAATCCGCAGAAACGGAACTTCTCGTTTCGCTCAGGTGTCGGTAACTGCTGGAAGAGGAGAAGCGCAAGGGGCAGGACGCACAAGGGGTGACGATGGGTCGGAAGACGGTGGGGGAAGGCGTGCCGGGCGGCCGTGAGGACGAGGCGCAGGGCCCGGAGCACAAGAAGCTCGACCTGAGCGTGGCCCAGGTCGCGGGCAGTTCGCTCGCCACGGTCGCGGCCGCCCTGCTCGCCTCCCGGCTCGGTGTCTACGGGACCATCCTGGGCGCCGGCGTGGTCAGCGTGGTGGCCACCGCCGGCGGGCCGGTCATCCAGCACGCCTTCCGCCGCACCGGCGACCGGCTGCGCGAGGGCGCCCGCCCCAGGGGCCGTCAGGTCCCCGCGTCCGCCGGGCGGGAGGGGCCCGCGGGCCCGCCGCCGGGCGAGTTCGGCGAGGCCACGGTGCACGGCACCCGCATGCGGGGCCGGAAACGCACGGCGGTGGCCTCCGGAGCGGCCTTCGTGCTCGCCGTCGGCGGCCTCGGGACGTACGAGGCCTTCGCGGGCACCTCGGTCAGCAGCGGCGGCGGCACCCTCCTGTCGGGCGGCTTCCGCACGGCCCCCGACCACCGTTCCTCCGGGCAGGAGGACGGGCAGGACTCCGGGGACCGGAGCCGGCGGGGCGAACAGGGCGGGAAGAACGGCAAGGACGGCAAGGACGGGACAGGGGAGGGGGCGAAGAACGGGACGGACGGGCGCGGCACCGGCCCGGGCGGCACCCCGAGCCCCTCCGCCCCGCACGGCGGGCGCGGCCCGGACCCGACGCCCGCGCCCACCCCCTCCGGCTCGGCCCGCCCGGACCCGTCCCCGACGCCCTCCCGGCAGACCCCCGGCCCGGACCCCACCCCGGGCCCCGGCGGCGGCGCGCCGGGCGGGAGCGGTGCCTCCGGCCGGGAGTGAGCGGGCGTCAGTCCCCGAGCACCCGCCGCAGGTAGTCGTTGCCGAACACCCGGTCCGGGTCCAGCCGGTCGCGCAGCGCCGTGAACTCCCCGAAGCGCGGGTAGGCCGCGGCCAGGTACTCGGCGTCCCGGGTGTGCACCTTGCCCCAGTGGGGGCGTCCGCCGTGGGCGGTGAAGATGCGCTCGGCCGCCGTGAAGTAGGCCTGGTAGGGGGTGCCCCGGTACATGTGCACCGCGATGTAGGCGGTGTCCCGGCCCGAGGCCGTCGACAGGGGGATGTCGTCCGCCGGGGCCGTCCGCACCTCCACCGGGAAGCTGATCCGCAGGTCGGAACGGTCGACCATGGCCTTGAGCTCCCGCAGGGCCTCGACGGCCCGCTCGCGCGGGAGGGCGTACTCCATCTCCACGAACCGCACCCGGCGCGGACTGGTGAACACCTTGTACGGGATGTCCGTGTAGGTGCGCGCCGACAGGGCGCGGCTGGCGATCCGGGCGATGGAGGGGATGGCCGCCGGGACCGCGCGGCCCAGCGAGTTGACGGCCTGGAAGAGGCCGTTGGACAGCAACTCGTCCTCGATCCATGCGCCGACCGCGCCGGGCGGGGCGGCCGGGCCCTGGCTGCGGTTGTTGCGCTTGGTGTTGCAGTTGCCGGTGTGCGGGAACCAGTAGAACTCGAAGTGCTCGTTCTCCGCGACGTGCCGGTCGAACTCGGCGGTCACCCGGTCGAAGCGCATGGGCTCCTCACGGGCGGTCAGGAGGAACAGCGGCTCCACCGCGAAGGTGAGCGAGGTGACGACGCCCAGCGCCCCGATCCCGAGCCGGGCGGCCGCGAAGACCTCCGGGTTCTCCTTCTCGGAGCAGGCGAGCAGCCGTCCGTCCGCGGTGACCAGCTCCAGCGCGCGGATCTGCGCGGCGATGGAGGCCGAGTCGCGGCCGGTGCCGTGGGTGCCCGTGCTGGTGGCGCCGGAAACCGTCTGCTCCATGATGTCGCCCATGTTGGTGAGCGACAGGCCCTGGGCGGCCAAGGCGCGGTTGAGGTCCTTCAGGGCCGTGCCGGCCGCCACGGTGACCGTGCCGGCGGTCCGGTCCACCGACAGGATCCCGGTGAGCGCCTGCGGGCGGACGAGCACCCCGTCGGTGGCGGCGGCCGCGGTGAAGGAGTGGCCGGTGCCGACCGCCTTCACCCGCAGGCCCTGCGCGGCCGCCCGGCGGACCTCCTCCCGGAGCTCGTCGACCGAGCCCGGCGTCACCACCCGTGCGGGCGTGGCGCGGACGTTGCCCGCCCAGTTACGCCACGCGGTCCGCCCGCTCGCCGCTGCTTTCCCCGATGTCGCCGTCACGCGAGGGCTCCTCCCCTTGCGCCGGCCTCGTCAGCCGGCGGTAACCCGCGAACGCCACCGCCGCCGCGGCGGCCCCCGACGAGATCGAGACGACGTACCCGCGCTGGGCCCCGGCCGCGTCGATGACCAGACCGGTCACGGAGGAACCGATCGCGACACCGACCGCCAGGCCGGTGCTGATCCACGTCATGCCCTCGGTGAGCTTCGCGCGTGGTACGTGCGCTTCGATCAGGGCCATCGTGGTGATCATCGTGGGAGCGATGGCGAGGCCCGAGACGAAGAGCGCCACGGCCAGAAACGGAAGGTTCCCGGCCAGTAGGAGGGGGATCATACTCACGGCCATCGCACAGATGCCCAGTACCCAACGGCGTTCCATCCGGCCCTTGAGATGGAGCAGGCCGAAGACGATGCCCGCCAGACAGGATCCGGCCGCCCAGATGGCCAGGATGAAGCTGGCGGCGGACTTGTGGCCCTGCTCCTCGGCGAAGGCGAGGGTGGAGACGTCGATGGAGCCGAAGATGGCGCCGGTCGCCACGAAGGTGGCCGTCAGCACCTGGAGGCCGGGGGAGCGCAGGGCGGAGGAGCGGTCGCCGTCCAGGCTGCGCGGATGGGGCGGCGGCTCGGTCGCGCGCTGCGCGGTGAGCAGCCAGACGCCGACCAGCAGGCAGCCGGCGGCGATCACCGGACCGGCCTCCGGGAACCAGGTGGTGGACAGGCCGATGGCCAGGATCGGGCCGAAGATGAAGCAGACCTCGTCGATCACGGACTCGAAGGAGTACGCCGTGTGCAGATCGCGGGGCGCGTCCCGGTAGAGCTCGGTCCAGCGGGCGCGGACCATCGAGCCGACGCTCGGCACGCAGCCCGCGACCGCCGCGAAGACGAACAGGGTCCAGTCGGGCAGCCCGTTGGCGGCGGCCACCACCAGGGCGGTGACGGAGGCGACGGAGACCAGGGTCGCGGGCCGCAGCACCCGCCGCTGCCCGTACTGGTCCACCAGCCGCGAGACCTGGGGGCCCATCACCGCGGCCGCCAGGGCCAGGGTCCCGGTGAGGGCGCTCGCCATCGCGTAGCGGCCGGTGATCTCCGAGATCATCGTGAGGATGCCGACGCCGACCATCGAGATGGGCAGGCGGCCTATGAGCCCGGCGGCGCTGAAGGCCTTGGTGCCGGGAGCCGCGAATATCGCGCGGTAGGGACTGGGCAAGGTCTCTCCGTAAGGGACGTCTTCGGCCCACACAGGTTACGGCCGCCGAGGGGGCACCCGCACGGGGAATATGGCGACACCGACATTTCAGGCGGTGGAACTTAGGGTCACCTTACCTGGGATGTGTCCCGTCATGCGGACCGGCCGGTTCTCCGGCGCGCACCCCGGGTGGCAGGATTCGAGGCATGTCAGACCAGCTCCGTGCCCCCGACGCGCCCGCGGCCGAAGGCCTCGCGGCCCCCTACGACGCCCTCCTGCTGCTGTCCTTCGGCGGCCCCGAGGGACCCGACGACGTCGTGCCGTTCCTGGAGAACGTCACCCGCGGCCGAGGGATCCCGCGCGAGCGCCTCAAGGAGGTCGGGCAGCACTACTTCGGCTTCGGCGGGGTCAGCCCGATCAACGGACAGAACCGCGAGCTGCTGGCCGCCCTGCGCAAGGACCTCGCCGACGCCGGGCTGGACCTGCCCGTCTACTGGGGCAACCGGAACTGGGCCCCGTACCTGACCGACGTGATGCGCGAGATGGTCCGCGACGGGCGCCGCCGCATCGCCGTCCTCGCCACCAGCGCGTACGCCTCGTACTCGGGCTGCCGCCAGTACCGCGAGAACCTCGCCGACGCGCTGGCCACCCTGGCCGGGGAGGGCCTGGAGCTCCCCCGGGTGGACAAGCTGCGGCACTACTTCAACCACCCCGGCTTCGTGCGGCCCATGACGGACGGGGTGCTGGCCTCGCTCGCCGCCCTCCCCGAGGACGTACGGGACGGCGCCCACCTCGCCTTCACCACGCACTCCATCCCGACCGCCGCGGCCGACGCCTCCGGCCCGGTCGAGGGCCACACGACGGGCGGCGAGGGCGGGGCCTACGTCCGCCAGCACCTCGACGTGGCCCGGGTGATCGCCGACGCCGTCGCGGCCGAGACCGGCACCGCCCGCCCGTGGAAGCTCGTCTACCAGTCGCGCAGCGGCGCCCCGCACGTCCCGTGGCTGGAGCCGGACATCTGCGACCACCTGGAGGCCCTGCACGAGGAGGGCGCGCCGGCCGTCGTCATGGTCCCCATCGGCTTCGTCTCCGACCACATGGAGGTCCTCTACGACCTCGACACCGAGGCCACGGCCAAGGCCGCCGCACTGGGCCTGCCCGTCGTGCGCTCCGCGACCGTCGGCGCCGACCCGCGCTTCGCCGCCGCCGTCCGGGAGTTGGTCCTGGAACGCGCCGCCCGCGAGCGCGGCGAGCGGCCCGCCGAGTGCTGGGTCGGCACCCTCGGCCAGAGCCACGACCTGTGCGCGGTGGGCTGCTGCCCGTCGCGCGCGCCCCGCCCGGCGGCCGCCGGCGCGGACAGCCCGTACGCGTAGGGGGAAAGCGTGATCTCCGAAGAGCTGAAGGCCGGACTGCTGGCGGTGGGCCTGGAGGCCGCCCGCCGGGCCGGGGAGCTGCTGCGCGACGGCCGTCCGGCCGACCTGGCGGTGGCCGCCACCAAGTCCAGCCCGATCGACGTCGTCACCGAGATGGACCTCGCGGCGGAGAAGCTGATCACCGGCATCCTCGCGGAGCGCCGGCCCGAGGACGGGATGCTCGGCGAGGAGGGCGCGGACGTGCCCGGCAGCAGCGGGATCCGATGGGTCGTCGACCCGCTCGACGGCACCGTGAACTACCTCTACGGGCTCCCCGGCTGGGGCGTGTCCATCGCCGCCGAGTACCGGGGCGAGACCGTGGTCGGCGTGGTGGAGGCACCGATGCGCGGGGAGACGTACCACGCGGTGCTCGGCGGCGGGGCCTGGTCGGGCACCGCCCGGCTGGCCTGCCGCGCCGCGGCCCCGCTGGACCAGGCGCTGGTCGCCACCGGGTTCGGGTACCTCCAGGCGCGGCGGGAGCACCAGGCCGAGGTGGCCCGGCGGATCATCCCCCGCGTCCGGGACATCCGGCGCGCCGGCTCGGCGGCGCTCGACCTGTGCGACGTCGCGGCCGGCCGCCTCGACGGCTACTACGAGCGCGGGCTCAACCCCTGGGACTACGCGGCGGGCGAGCTGATCGCCCGCGAGGCGGGCGCCCTGACCGGGGGCCGGCCCTCCGAGCCGGCCTCGGGCGAGCTGACGGTCGCGGCCACCCCGGCGGTGTTCGCCTCGCTCCAGCCGCTCCTGGAGGAAGCCGGGGCCTGGCACGACTGAGGGCCGGGCCCGGACGCGAACGGACCCCCCGCCGCGGGTGCGGCAGGGGGTCCGTCGCCGTTCGGGGCGCCGTACCGGAGCGGGGGCTCCGGCGGCGCCGTCGCTCGGGCCGAGGCGGCCGGTGGCAGACCGGGGCGGTGCCCCGGTCAGGCCGCCGTGACCGCCACGCCGTGCTCCGCGGCGAGCCGCTGGAGGTCTTCCAACGCGGCCTGTTCCACGTCCGCGAGGTAGTCGTCGCCCGTCTCGCGGGCCTTGCTCAGGTCCGACTGCGTGGCGCTGATGCGCTGCAGGAGACCCGCGGTGAATGCGTCCATGCTGGGTGCGCCCCCTCTTCGTGGGTCGCGGCGTGCCTGCGCGGGGCAGTCCGCCGTCAGGAGTGGATGGGGTGTGCAGTCGTCCTCCCCGGCACGCTGGGCCCAGAAACCTCGCAAGGCGAGGGAATCCTCACTTCCGAGCCCTCAGGGGCCCCGAGAAGGGGCTCAGGGGCGCCTTACAGCCGGTTTACGGCCGAAACCGGCAGGATGGAGGCGCAATACAGGTGTGCCCTCAGGAGTGCCCTCAGGGCTCGAAGGAAGGAAACGACGTGCGCGTACTCGTCGTCGAGGACGAGCAGCTGCTCGCCGATGCGGTGGCCACCGGCCTGCGCCGGGAGGCCATGGCCGTGGACGTCGTGTACGACGGCGCCGCGGCCCTGGAGCGCGTCGGGGTGAACGACTACGACGTGGTCGTGCTCGACCGGGACCTTCCGCTGGTGCACGGCGACGACGTCTGCCGGAAGATCATCGAACTCGGCATGGCCACCCGCGTCCTCATGCTCACCGCCTCCGGCGACGTCAGCGACCGCGTGGAGGGCCTGGAGCTGGGGGCCGACGACTACCTGCCCAAGCCCTTCGCCTTCAGCGAGCTGACCGCCCGCGTCCGCGCCCTGGGGCGGCGGACGACCGTGGCGCTGCCGCCGGTGCTGGAGCGGGCCGGGATCAAACTCGACCCCAACCGGCGCGAGGTCTTCCGCGAGGGCCGGGAGGTCCAGCTGGCGCCCAAGGAGTTCGCGGTGCTGGAGGTGCTCATGCGCAGCGAGGGGACCGTGGTCTCCGCCGAGCAGCTGCTGGAGAAGGCCTGGGACGAGAACACCGACCCGTTCACCAACGTGGTCCGCGTGACCGTGATGACGCTGCGCCGCAAGCTGGGCGAGCCGCCCGTCATCGTGACCGTGCCCGGTTCCGGCTACCGGATCTGATCCGATGGCCGCGACCCCCTCGCCGCCACCGGCGCCACCGAAACCCACCTGGGACCCCGGCCAGCCCGAGGGTCCCTTCCCTTGGCTGCGGCCGACCATCCGCATACGGCTCACGCTGCTCTACGGCGGCATGTTCCTGATCGCCGGGATCCTGCTGCTGTCGATCATCTACCTGCTGGCCGCGCAGGCCCTGCGGGAGGGCAACGCGCTCCCGTTCAAGATCGTGGGCGGCCAGAAGGTCGAGGTCTCCAGCAGCACCTGCCCGGGCGTCGGCATCGACCAGTCGATCGAGCAGTTCAACGCCGCGATCGGGCAGTGCATCCTCGACCAGCGCAAGCACGCCCTGGACGACCTGCTGAGCCGCTCGCTGATGGCCCTCCTGGGCCTCAGCGTGATCGCCTTCGCCTTCGGCTACGCGATGGCCGGCCGGGTGCTCTCGCCGCTGGGCAAGATCACCCGGACCGCCCGCCGGGTGGTCGGCTCCGACCTGACCCGGCGGATCGAGCTGGACGGGCCGGACGACGAGCTGAAGGAGCTCGCCGACACCTTCGACGAGATGCTCGACCGCCTGGAACGGGCCTTCACCGCCCAGCAGCGCTTCGTGGCCAACGCCTCGCACGAGCTGCGGACCCCGCTGGCCATCAACCGGACCCTGCTGGAGGTGCACCTGTCGGATCCCGGCGCGCCGGTGGAGCTCCAGCAGCTGGGCAAGACCCTGCTGGCCACCAACGAGCGCAGCGAGCAGCTGGTCGAGGGCCTGCTGCTGCTGGCCCGCAGCGAGAACCAGATCGTGGAGCGCAAGCCCGTGGACCTGGCGGAGGTCGCCTCGCGCGCCATCGACCAGGCGCGCGGGGAGGCGCTGGCCAAGGGCGTGGAGATCCGCGGCGAGCGCGCGCTGGCCGTGGTCCAGGGCAACGGCGTGCTCCTGGAGCGGATCGCCCTGAACCTGGTGCAGAACGCCGTCCGGTACAACGTGCCGGAGGACGGCTGGGTCGAGGTCACGACCGAGGTCCAGCACGGCCAGGCGGTGCTGCTCGTCTCGAACACGGGTCCCGTGGTTCCCGCGTACGAGGTGGACAACCTCTTCGAGCCCTTCAGACGGCTGCGTACGGAGCGAACGGGCAGTGACAAGGGTGTGGGCCTCGGCCTGTCCATCGCGCGCTCTGTGGCGCGCGCACACGGCGGCCGCATCCTGGCGACCCCGCGCGAGGGCGGAGGCCTGGTGATGCGTGTCACGCTGCCCCTTTGATCCACCCCTGGGCTGTTCGCTGTCAGCGGAACGGCCCGGCGGGACGGAGGCCCTCGGCTGTGTGATCGATCACATTGTCGAGTGTCCGGGCGTGCGCGTTCCGTGACCCCAGGAGGGCCGGAAAGCCCGGGAAGTCCGGGTTTCCGGCCCCTCGAATGGCGGGAAATACACGGGGTGGCGGTCGTGCAAGACGACCCCCGGACCGTGTACGGTCCCGGTCGTCATCCCAGCTGCGGGCCCCTGTGGGCGCGGGGCTGGGTGTCGATTGAGTAACAGACCTTGATGTGAGGCAAAATCTCCGCCTCAGGTCGGGCACAAGTCCGGCCTCTCGCGCGTTACGTGCGCTGAGACACCGCTAAATCCCAGAGGGGGAGAGCGAAAAAATGGCAACGGACTACGACACCCCACGCAAGACCGACGACGACGTCGACAACGACAGCATCGAAGAGCTGAAGGCGCGACGCAGTGACAAGGTCACTTCCAGCGTCGACATCGAGGACTTCGACGGCGCCGAGAGCCTGGAGCTCCCGGGTGCGGACCTCTCCAACGAGGAGCTGGCCGTCCGGGTGCTGCCCAAGCAGGCCGACGAGTTCACCTGCATGAGCTGCTTCCTGGTGCACCACCGCAGCCAGCTGGCCCGCGAGAAGGACGGCCAGCCCATCTGCCGTGACTGCGACTAGGTCTCGGCCGTGACCGGCTCGACGCCTTTCCGGAAGCTCCGCCTTCGGAAGACCGGCGATCCGGCGGCAGGAGCGCAGGCGGAAGCCGCGGGCCCGGAAACGGGCCCCGGGGCCGTCGGCGACCCGGCCTCCGGGGCGGCCGTCGTGCCGTCCGACACCGCCGCGGCGGTGCCGTCTGGTACGGCGGCGGACGAGGAGTCCCGGGGCAGACCCGGGGCGCGTCGGATGCAAGCCGTCAAGAACGGTGTGCGCAGGGGCGGCGAGAGCGCGCGGAACGTCGCCCTGTACATCGCCGACCGCATCATCGAGAACGCCCCGCGCGTTCCGGTCAGGGACCTCGCGACACTGCGCGCGCAGTTCCCCGGCCTCGGCCCCGAGCAGCTGGCCGACAAACTGATCGCCGGCGCCGCGAACGCCACGTCGTCCGTGGGCGCGGGCGTCGGCGCGGCCGCCATGATGCCGGTCCCGCCCGCCCTGGCGG
This sequence comes from Streptomyces sp. NPDC032091, assembly GCF_055580265.1. NCBI lineage: Bacteria > Bacillati > Actinomycetota > Actinomycetes > Kitasatosporales > Streptomycetaceae > Streptomyces > Streptomyces sp. NPDC032091. The sequence continues at coordinate 224,608 of NZ_JBVILR010000011.1, forward strand.
CGGAGCTGGCCGCCGAGATCACCGGCGTGGCCGCCATCGAACTCAAACTCCTCGCCGAACTGCACGAGGTCTACGGGCAGCGACCGCCCGGCACCCTGAAGGACCGCAGCCTCGCCTACCTCACGGCCTGGACCGAGGAGCGCGGGATCGACCTGACCAAGCCGACCACGCTCAACGCGGCGCTCGGCGGCCAGATGAAGCGCGAACTGCGCCAGCAGATCATGAAGCGGATGTTCCGCAACCTGCCCAGCCTGATGCCGTTCATGGTCGGCGCCGCCGTCGGCGCGGTCATGAACCGCCGGGACACCAGGAAACTCGCCGAGAAGGTCCGTACGGACCTGCGCCGCCGGGCCGTGCCCTGGGCGGCCCTCCCCGCCGCCGGACCCGCACAGCGCCCCGCCCAGCCCCTTCCCGGGGCCACTCCGGCCGCACTGGAGCCCCCGGACCCCGACGGCTTCGGCCGCTGACCGCCCCTGGCCCTCAGGCCTGCGGGGCGGAGGCCTCCTGCGCGGCGCGGACCGCCGCCGCCAGGGCCCGCGGCTCGCGCGTGGAGACGTACACGTACGGCGTCGGGTCGGCCGGATCCGTGACCTCGATCCGGACCGCCGTCGGGATGTAGCTGCGCATCAGCATGAAGGCCCGCATGTCGGCCTTGTACGTGCGCCAGGCCCGGGCCTCCTCGCCCTCCAGCACCTCGGGCTCGCCCAGCGCCGACACCGGGATCCGGGACTCGCCCGCCGCCAGCACCCCGTTCACCACGCGCACCCGCGCGGAACCGATCGAGCTCACCAGCATCCCCGCCAGCGCGCCGCCGCCGACGAACCCCGCCAGCAGCGGCAGGGTGCCCAGCGGAAGCGTGATCAGCGCGCCGGCCACACCGGTCAGCGCGGCGATGCCCCACCAGGAGCGGGGGGCGGACAGGCGTTCGTCGTGGTGCGCGGGGGAGAGCTGCATGCCCTCAAGCCTCCCACGAGGCGACCGGTGGGTAGCCGCGCGGGTAAGGTCTGCGGCTGTGAGTGGACGAAACACAGCGTTGACGCCCCCGGCCGATGCCGTCGCTCCGGTCCGGCATCCCGATGCGCCGGCACCCGGAGAGCTCCTCGGCGCGCACTACGAACACTGTTTCGGGTGCGGCGGGGGCCAGCCCCACGGGCTCCACCTGGAGGCCCGCGCGGGCGAGGGCGTGCGCGTCACCGCCGAGTTCACCGTCCGTCCCGCCCACCAGGGCGCGCCCGGCCTCGCCCACGGCGGGGTGCTGGCCACCGCGCTCGACGAGACCCTGGGCTCCCTGAACTGGCTGCTGCGCGTCATCGCGGTGACCGGCCGGCTGGAGACCGACTTCGTGCGGCCCGTCCCCGTGGACACCGTGCTGCACCTGGAGGCCGAGGTCACGGCCGTCGCGGGCCGGAAGATCTACTCCACGGCGGTGGGCCGGATCGGCGGCCCCGAAGGCCCCGTCGCCGTCCGCGCCGACGCGCTCTTCATCGAGGTGAAGGTCGACCACTTCATCGACAACGGCCGTCCCGAGGAGATCCGGGCGGCGATGTCCGACCCGGACCAGGTCAGGCGCGCACGCGCCTTCGAGGTGAACCCCTGATGCCCCACGACAACCACACGCCCGTCGACGTGCTGATCCGCCGCGTCGACCCCGAGGTGCCGCTCCCCTCCTACGGCCATCCCGGCGACGCCGGCTGCGACCTGGTGACCACCGTGGCCGCCGAGCTGGAGCCCGGGGAGCGGGCCGTCCTGCCCACCGGCGTCTCCATCGCGCTGCCCGACGGGTACGCCGCCTTCGTGCACCCGCGCTCGGGCCTGGCCGCCCGCTGCGGGCTCGCGCTCGTGAATGCCCCGGGGACGGTGGATGCCGGGTACCGTGGGGAGATCAAGGTGATCGTGGTCAATCTCGACCCGCGCGAGAGCGTCCGGTTCGAGCGCTTCGACCGCATTGCCCAGCTGGTTGTCCAGCGGGTCGAGAAGGTGCGCTTCCACGAGGTGGCGGAACTTCCCGGCTCGGCCCGGGCCGACGGGGGGTTCGGCTCCACCGGCGGTCATGCGGCCGTGGCCGGATCCGGCGCTGGTCAGCAGGGTGGGAATGGCTACGCTTCGGTCGTTACCGACCGGGAAGGACAGTGACGTGTTCGGACGTCGCAAGAAGAACGACTCCGCTGACGACGGCGGCGCGGCCGAGCAGGTCGACGGCGTGCGCGCCGACGAGGCGGCCGAAGCCGGGGAGCCCCGGCGGGTGAACCTGCCGCCGGCCCCGCGGCCCGACGGCCCCTGGGACGTCTCCGAGGTGCCCGGCAACCCCGCCGACGGGCGGGTCGACCTGGGCGGCATCCTCGTACCCGGTGTCGAGGGCATGGAACTGCGCGTCGAGGTCGCCGGTGACGCGATCGTCGCCGCCACCGTGGTCCTGCGGGACAGCGCCGTCCAGCTCCAGGCCTTCGCCGCCCCCAAGAAGGAGGGCATCTGGGGCGAGGTCCGCGAGGAGATCGCCTCGGGCATCACCCAGCAGGGCGGTCTCATCGACGAGGTCGACGGCCCGCTGGGCTGGGAGCTGCGCGCGCAGGTCCCCGTACCGCTGCCCGACGGCCAGACCGGCGCCCAGCTGGTGCGCTTCGTCGGCGTCGACGGCCCGCGCTGGTTCCTGCGCGGCGTCATCTCCGGCCAGGGCGCGGTGCGCCCCGAGTCGGCCGGCGTGCTGGAGCAGATCTTCCGGGACACCGTCGTCGTCCGCGGCGAGGGGCCGATGGCCCCGCGCGACCCCATCGTCCTGAAGCTGCCGAACGACGCCCAGATGGTGCCGGACGGCGTGCAGACGGCCGAGGACCAGGAGAGCTCCCGTTTCTCCGGCGGCATGGGCCAGCTGGAGCAGGGCCCGATGATCACCGAGATCCGCTGACCCGGCGGACCCCGGCGACACCCGTTCCCCACCGCGGGCCGTACTCCTCCGGGAATACGGCCCGCCGTCGTACCCGCCTGGGCGTCAGGGATGCGTCAGGGATCTCGGGCCGGCCCCCGATCGGTGCGTGAACAGCGGGAACGTCCCCGAGAATGAGCGCATGGGACGCGGCAGGCTGAGGATCTATCTGGGCGCGGCACCCGGTGTGGGCAAGACGTACGCGATGCTCGCCGAGGGTCACCGGCGGGTGGAGCGGGGCGGCGACGTCGCCGTCGGCTTCGTCGAGCACCACGGGCGGCCGCGCACCGAGGTGATGCTGCACGGCCTCGAACAGGTATCCCGGCGCGAGCTGGTCCACCGGGGCGCCTCCTTCACCGAGATGGACGTGGACGCGGTCCTGGCCCGCCGCCCCGCCGTGGCCCTCGTCGACGAGCTCGCGCACACCAACGTCCCCGGCTCGCGCAACGCCAAGCGCTGGCAGGACGTCGAGGAACTGCTCGGCGCCGGGATCGACGTGGTCACCACCGTCAACATCCAGCACCTGGAGTCCCTCGGCGACGTGGTCGAGACGATCACCGGGGTGCGCCAGCGCGAGACCGTCCCCGACGAGGTGGTCCGCCGGGCCGACCAGGTCGAGCTGGTCGACATGTCCCCCCAGGCGCTGCGCCGGCGGATGGCCCACGGCAACATCTACCAGCCCGACAAGGTCGACGCGGCCCTGTCCAACTACTTCCGGCCCGGCAACCTCACCGCCCTGCGCGAGCTGGCGCTGCTGTGGGTGGCCGACCGGGCCGACGAGTACCTCCAGCAGTACCGGGGCGAGCACGGCATCCGCTCCACCTGGCAGGCCCGCGAGCGCATCGTCGTCGGCCTCACCGGCGGGCCCGAGGGGCGCACGCTGATCCGCCGGGCCTCCCGGATGGCCGCCAAGGGCTCCGGCAGCGAGATCCTCGCCGTCTACATCGCCCGCAGCGACGGACTGACCTCCGCCTCCCCCAAGGAGCTCGCGGTCCAGCGGACCCTGGTCGAAGACCTTGGCGGAACGTTTCACCATGTGATCGGCGACAACGTCCCCGAGGCGCTCCTCGCCTTCGCCCGCGGGGTCAACGCCACCCAGATCGTCCTCGGCTCCAGCCGCCGCAAGGCCTGGCAGTACGTGCTGGGCCCCGGGGTGGGCGCCACCGTCGCCCGCGACTCGGGGCCCGACCTCGACGTGCACATCGTCACGCACGAGGAGGTGGCCCGGGGGCGCGGGCTGCCCGTGGCCCGCTCCGCCGCCCGGCTGGGACGGCCCAGGATCGTGGCCGGCTGGCTGGTCGGCGTCGTCTTCCCGGTCCTGCTGTGCCTGCTGCTGACCCACATCAGCACGGACCCCGGCCTCGCCAACGACATGCTGCTCTTCCTGGGCCTGACGGTGGCGGCCGCCCTGCTGGGCGGGCTCTGGCCGGCCCTGGCCTCCGCGGCCTTCGGCTCCCTGCTGCTGAACTACTTCTTCGTCGAGCCCCTGCACCGGTTCACCGTCTCCGACCCCCGCAACATCATGGCCATCTCGGTCTTCTTCGGGGTCGCCGTCTCGGTCGCCTCGGTGGTGGACCTCGCCGCCCGGCGCACGCACCAGGCCGCCCGGCTGCGAGCCGAGTCCGAGATCCTGTCCACGCTGGCCGGGAGCGTCCTGCGCGGCGAGACCGCCCTGGACGCGCTGCTGGAGCGGGTGCGCGAGACCTTCGGGATGCGCTCGGTGGCCCTGCTGGAACGGGCCGGGGAGCGGGAGCCGTGGTCCCCGGCCGGCAGTGCGGGGCCCGGCCCGGTGGCGGCCCGGCCGGAGGAGGCGGACGTCGACATGCCGATCGGCGACCACATGGCCCTGGCCCTGTCCGGGCGGGTGCTGCCCGCCGAGGACCGCCGGGTGCTCGGCGCCTTCGCCGCCCAGGCCGCCGTCGTGCTCGACCGCCAGCGGCTGGTCGGGGAGGCCGAGGAGGCCCGCAGGCTGGCGGAGGGCAACCGGATCCGCACCGCCCTGCTGGCCGCCGTCAGCCATGACCTGCGGACGCCCCTTGCCTCCATCAAGGCCTCCGTCAGCTCGCTGCGTTCCGCCGACGTGGAATGGTCCGAGGAGGACCGGGCCGAGCTGCTGGAGGGCATCGAGGACGGCGCCGACCGGCTCGACCACCTGGTGGGCAACCTGCTCGACATGTCCCGGCTCCAGACCGGCACCGTGACCCCGCTGATCCGGGAGATCGACCTCGACGAGGTGGTCCCCATGGCGCTGGGCGGCGTACCGGAGGACAGCGTGCTGCTGGACGTGCCGGAGACGCTGCCGATGGTGCGGGTGGACCCCGGGCTGCTGGAGCGGACGGTGGCCAACGTGGTGGAGAACGCCGTCAAGTACAGCCCCCGGGGCCAGCGGGTGCTGGTCGCGGCCAGCACCCTCGGCGACCGGGTCGAGGTCCGGGTCGTCGACCGCGGTCCCGGGGTCCCCGACGAGGCCAAGGACCGCATCTTCGCCCCGTTCCAGCGCCACGGCGACGCCCCGCGCGGGGCCGGCGTGGGCCTCGGCCTGGCGGTGGCGCGGGGCTTCGCCGAGGCCATGGACGGCACCCTCGCCGCCGAGGACACCCCCGGGGGCGGACTGACCATGGTGCTCACCCTCCGCGCGGCGGCCGGCCCGCCGCAGCCGCCGGAACCGGATCCCGCCCGGACGGCGTCGACCGCGTGAACACCCCCCGAACGACAGAAAGCAGGACCCCCATGACCCGGGTGCTCGTGGTGGACGACGAGCCGCAGATCGTCCGAGCCCTCGTGATCAACCTCAAGGCGCGCAAGTACGAGGTCGACGCCGCGGCCGACGGGGCGGGCGCCCTGGAACTCGCGGCCGCCCGCCACCCCGACGTGGTCGTCCTCGACCTCGGCCTGCCCGACATGGACGGGGTGGAGGTGATCAGGGGGCTGCGCGGCTGGACCCGCGTCCCGATCCTCGTCCTCTCCGCCCGGCACAGCTCCGACGAGAAGGTCGAGGCCCTCGACGCGGGCGCCGACGACTACGTCACCAAGCCCTTCGGCATGGACGAGCTGCTTGCCCGGCTGCGCGCCGCCGTCCGCCGGGCCGAGCCGACCGCGGGGGCGGGCGAGGACGAGGTGGTCGTGGAGACCGAGGGGTTCACGGTGGACCTCGCGGCCAAGAAGGCGGTCCGCGAGGGACGCGACGTACGGCTCACCCCCACCGAATGGCACCTGCTGGAGGTGCTCGTGCGCAACGGCGGGAAGCTGGTCAGCCAGAAACAGCTCCTCCAGGAGGTCTGGGGGCCCTCCTACGGCACCGAGACCAACTACCTGAGGGTCTACATGGCCCAGCTGCGCCGCAAGCTGGAGGCGGACCCCTCGCACCCGCGGCACTTCATCACGGAACCCGGCATGGGCTACCGCTTCGAGAAGTAGCGGGCGGGGAGCGGTGGGGCTTCGAGCGGGGGCGGGGGCGCCGGTACGCTTCCTGTATGAGTGCTGAACCGCGTCCCGAGAAGCCCGCGAAACCGGCCAGGCCGGCGGGCCGGTTCCGCCGGATGATAGAGCGGCTGTCCACCTCCCAGGAGGAGCTGCATTCGGCGGAACTGCAGGAGGACGCAGAAGCCGCGGGGTGCACGCGGATCTGCGACTGCCACGACCGCCAGATAGTCAAGGTGACCGGAACCCTGCGCACCGTCACCCTGCGGCCGCGAGCGGGCGTACCCGCCCTGGAGGCGGAGCTCTTCGACGGCTCGGCCGCGCTGGACGTGGTGTGGCTCGGGCGTCGCTCGATCGTGGGAATCGAGCCCGGGCGGCGCATGATCGCCTCCGGGCGGATCGCGATGAGCCATGGGCGCCGGGTCCTCTTCAACCCGAAGTACGAACTCCGCCCCGTCGGACAGGAGCACTGACCGGTGACGTCACTCGACCGACCGACCCCGCCGGAGTCCGCCTCCCCGGACTCCTCCGCCACCCCGGCCCCCTCCGTCCCCTCCGCGGACCAGAGGGAGGTCACGCAGGCGGCGCTGTTCGACGCCTTCGGCGGCATCCGGGGCACCGTGGAGACGATGCTCCCCGGCCTGCTGTTCGTGATGATCTACACGATCAACAAGGACGTGACGATGTCCGCCATCGCGGCGGGCGTGGTCGCGGTGCTGCTGGTCGTCGTGCGGCTGCTGCGCAAGGACACCGTCAAGCACGCCTTCAGCGGGGTCTTCGGCGTCGGCGTGGGCGTGGCCTTCGCCCTGTTCACGGGCAGCGCCAAGGGGTTCTACCTGCCCGGCATGATCTACGGCGTCGGCCTGGGCGTGGCGTTCACGCTCTCGGCGCTGGTCGGCTTCCCGCTGCTGGGCGTGATCCTGGGGCCGGTGTTCAAGGAGAACCTGTCCTGGCGCACCCGCAACCCCGGGCGCAAGAAGGCGTACACCAAGGCCAGCCTGGCCTGGGGCCTGGTCTTCCTGGCGAAGTACGCGATCCTCTTCCCGCTGTACTGGTGGGGTGACGAGACCCAGCTGGGCTGGGTGCTGATCGCGCTGAAGCTCCCGCCGATGGTGCTGGCCGTGTACTTCACCTGGGTCTTCCTGGCGAAGGCGCCGCCGCCGATCGACGTGATCGCCGAGTACGAGGCCGAGGAGGCCGCCCGCGAGAAGCGGGGCTGAGCCGCGGAACGCGGGAGGGGCGGGGTGACTCCGGTCACCCCGCCCCTCCCGCGTTTCTCAGTGCTTGGCCTGGAGGAGGTCCTCCAGCTGCCCCTCGCGGGCCTGGGCGGCCACGAAGAGGAGCTCGTCACCCGGCTCCAGGGTCTCCTCGCCGTGCGGGGTGAGCACCCGGTTGCCGCGGATGATCGTCACCAGCGAGGTGTCCTCGGGCCAGTTGATCTCGCTGATCTGCGTCCCGGCGACCGAGGAGTCGGCCGGCAGGGTCAGCTCGACGAGGTTGGCGTCGCCGTGGCTGAAGCGCAGCAGGCGCACCAGGTCGCCGACGCTGACGGCCTCCTCGACCAGGGCCGACATCAGGCGCGGCGTGGAGACCGCGACGTCGACGCCCCAGGACTCGTTGAAGAGCCACTCGTTCTTCGGGTTGTTCACCCGCGCCACGACCCGGGGGACCCCGTACTCGGTCTTGGCGAGCAGCGAGACGACCAGGTTGACCTTGTCGTCACCGGTGGCGGCGATGACCACGTTGCAGCGCTGGAGCGCCGCCTCGTCGAGCGAGGTGATCTCGCAGGCGTCGGCCAGCAGCCACTCCGCCTGCGGCACCCGCTCCACCGAGATGGCGGTCGGCGCCTTGTCCACGAGGAGCACCTCGTGGCCGTTCTCCAGCAGCTCGCCCGCGATGGAGCGGCCCACGGCCCCGGCTCCGGCGATCGCGACCCTCATGCGTGTGCCTCCTCGGGACCCTCGGCGAAGGCCGCCTCGACCTTGTCGATCTCGTCCGTGCGCATCATCACGTGGACGAGGTCGCCCTCCTGGAGCACGGTCTGCGAAGTCGGCAGCGTCGCCTCGCCCAGGCGGGTGAGGAACGCGACACGCACGCCCGTCTCCTCCTGGAGCTTGCTGACCTTGTGGCCGATCCAGGCGGGGGAGGTGTGCACCTCCGCGAGCTGGACGCCGCCGCTCGGGTCGCGCCACAGGGGCTCGGCGCCCGACGGCAGGAGGCGGCGCAGCATCTGGTCGGCGGTCCACCGTACGGTCGCGACGGTGGGGATGCCGAGGCGCTGGTAGACCTCGGCGCGCTTGGGGTCGTAGATGCGGGCCGCGACGTTCTCGACGCCGAACATCTCACGGGCCACGCGGGCGGCGATGATGTTGGAATTGTCACCACTGCTGACCGCGGCGAAGGCTCCCGCCTCCTCGATCCCGGCCTCGCGCAGGGTGTCCTGGTCGAAGCCGACCCCGGTGACGCGGCGGCCGCCGAACGAAGCCCCGAGCCGGCGGAATGCGGTGGGGTCCTGGTCGACCACGGCGACCGTATGCCCCTGCTGCTCCAAGGTCTGCGCGAGGGCGGAGCCCACCCTTCCGCAGCCCATAATGACGATGTGCACGGCCGTCCTTCCGGCTGACAGCGGCTCGCTGGTTTCCAGCCTCATTGCATGCTCTGGCTAAACAGGGTCTCAGACCATGGCCCAAGCTACACACGGGCGGTCACCGGTGTGACCATTTGGGGTCCGCGGGGTGCCTCATTGGCGGCGCATTGGTGAGGATCACGGACCGGGGGTTCGTCAGTCCGATATCGAACGCTTACGATCCTCTGCGTGTCCAAACTGACCGACGTGCCCAAACGGATCCTGATCGGCCGGGCGCTGCGCAGCGACCGGCTCGGGGAAACGCTCCTCCCCAAGCGGATCGCCCTTCCCGTCTTCGCCTCCGACCCGCTCTCGTCCGTGGCCTATGCCCCCGGCGAGGTACTGCTGGTCCTGTCGATCGCGGGTGTGTCGGCGTACCACTTCAGCCCCTGGATCGCGGTCGCGGTCGTCGTGCTGATGTTCACCGTCGTGGCTTCCTACCGGCAGAACGTCCACGCCTACCCCAGCGGCGGCGGCGACTACGAGGTCGCCAACACCAACCTCGGCCCCAAGGCCGGGCTGACGGTGGCGAGCGCCCTGCTCGTCGACTACGTCCTCACCGTCGCCGTGTCCATTTCCTCCGGCGTCGAGAATCTCGGCTCCGCCGTCGATTTCGTCATCGAGCACAAGGTGCTCTCGGCGATCATCATGATTCTGCTCCTCACGCTGATGAACCTGCGCGGAGTGAAGGAATCCGGGAAACTCTTCGCGATCCCGACGTACGTGTTCGTCGGCGCGGTCTTCGTCATGATCGCCTGGGGCGCGTGGCGCGGCCTGGTGATGGGCGACACGATGACGGCGCCCACCGCCCACCTGGAGATCAAGGCCGAACACCAGGGGCTGGCCGGCTTCGCGCTGGTCTTCCTCCTGCTGCGCGCCTTCTCCTCCGGCTGTGCCGCCCTGACCGGCGTCGAGGCCATCAGCAACGGCGTCCCGGCCTTCCGCAAGCCCAAGAGCAAGAACGCCGCCACCACCCTCGCCCTGATGGGCGGCCTGGCCGTCACCATGTTCTGCGGGATCATCGGCCTGGCCATGGCCACCAAGGTCCGCATGGCCGAGGCCCCCGCCACCAACCTGCTCGACCACGGTGTCCCCGTCGGCGACGGCTTCGTCCAGCACCCGGTGATCTCCCAGGTGGCCGAGGCCGTCTTCGGCAACGGCAGCATCCTGTTCATCGTCCTGGCGACCGCGACGGCCCTGGTCCTCTTCCTGGCCGCCAACACCGCCTACAACGGCTTCCCGCTGCTCGGCTCGATCCTCGCCCAGGACCGCTACCTGCCGCGCCAGCTGCACACTCGCGGCGACCGGCTCGCCTTCTCCAACGGCATCGTGCTCCTCGCGGGCGCCGCCATGCTGCTGGTGTGGATCTACGACGCCGACTCCACCAAGCTGATCCAGCTCTACATCGTCGGCGTGTTCGTCTCCTTCACGCTCAGCCAGATCGGCATGGTCCGGCACTGGAACCGCCACCTGTCGACCGAGCGCGACCAGGCCGCCCGCCGCCGGATGCACCGCTCCCGGGCCATCAACACCTTCGGTGCGATCTTCACCGGCCTGGTCCTGGTCGTCGTCCTGGCGACCAAGTTCACGCACGGCGCCTGGGTCGCCCTGCTGGGCATGCTGATCTTCTACGGCACGATGACCGCCATCCGGAAGCACTACGACCGGGTCGCCTCCGAGATCGCCGCGGACGAGGGCCCCAGCGACGACAGCGTGCGCCCCTCCCGGGTCCACTCCATCGTCCTGGTCTCCAAGGTCCACAAGCCCACCCTGCGCGCCCTCGCCTTCGCCAAGCTGACCCGCTCGGACACCCTGGAGGCGCTCAGCATCAGCGTCGACCCGGCCGAGACCAAGGCGCTCAAGGCGGAGTGGGAGCGGCGCGGGATCAACGTCCCGCTGAAGATCCTCGACTCGCCGTACCGCGAGATCACCCGCCCGGTGGTCGAGTACGTCAAGGGGCTGCGCAGCGAGAACCCGCGCGACGCCGTCAGCGTCTACATCCCCGAGTACGTCGTCGGCCGCTGGTACGAGCACCTGCTGCACAACCAGAGCGCGCTGCGGCTCAAGGGCCGGCTGCTCTTCACCCCCGGCGTCATGGTCACCTCGGTGCCCTACCAGCTGGAGTCCTCCGAGCTCGCCCGCCGGCGGGCCCGCAAGCGCCAGGAGTGGAACGCCCCCGGCGCGGTGCGCCGCGGCCCCGTCGACACCCCGCGGCCGCGTCCGAAGGACCCGGCGGGGAAGTAGGCACCGGGTGGCGAACGGCCGGGCGGGACCCACGTAGACTGGTGGGTCGGCCGCCCGGCCGTTCCCTCATCTCCACCCCTGATCTCCCTGGAGCCTCCCCACCATGACCGAGCAGAACGAGAAGCAGTCACTGGTCGGGGAGGAGTACGAGGTCGAGATCGGCCCCGTCGCGCACGGCGGCCACTGCATCGCCCGCACGGCCGACGGCCGCGTCCTGTTCGTCCGCCACGCCCTGCCGGGCGAGAAGGTCGTCGCGCGGGTGACGGAGGGCGAGGCGGACTCCCGCTTCCTGCGCGCCGACGCGGTCACGGTCCTCACCGCCTCCAAGGACCGGGTCGAGGCCCCCTGCGCCTTCGCGGGCCCCGGCAAGTGCGGCGGCTGCGACTGGCAGCACGCCAAGCCGGGCGCCCAGCGCCGGCTCAAGGGCGAGGTCGTCGCCGAGCAGCTCAAGCGGCTCGCCGGCCTCACCCCCGAGGAGGCCGGCTGGGACGGCACCGTGGCCCCCGCCGAGGGCGACAAGCTCCCGGCCGGCGAGGTCCCGCAGTGGCGCACCCGCGTCCAGTACGCCATCGACGAGGACGGCCGCGTCGGCCTGCGCAAGCACCGCTCGCACGACATCGAGCCCGTCGACCACTGCATGATCGCGGCGGCCGGGGTCACGGAACTCGGCATCGAGAAGCGCACCTGGCCGGCGATGGCCTCGGTCGAGGCGATCGCCGCCTCCGGCTCGAACGACCGCCAGGTCGTCCTCACCCCCCGCCCGGGCGGCCGCCTCCCGCTCGTCGAGCTCGACAAGCCCGTCTCCGTCCTGCGGGTCGAGGAGAAGGACGGCGGGGTGCACCGCGTCCACGGCCGCCCCTTCGTCCGCGAGCGCGCCGACGGCCGCACCTACCGCGTCGGCATGGGCGGCTTCTGGCAGGTCCACCCGCAGGCCGCCGACACCCTGATCAAGGCCGTCATGCAGGGCCTGATGCCGCGCAAGGGCGAGATGGCCCTCGACCTCTACTGCGGCGTCGGCATCTTCGCGGGCGCCCTCGCGGAGCGCCTCGGCGAGACCGGTGCGGTGCTCGGCATCGAGTCGGGCAAGCGCGCGGTGGAGGACGCCCGCCACAACCTGGCGGACTTCCCCCGGGTCCGCATCGAACAGGGCAAGGTCGACACCGCCCTCCCGCGCACCGGCATCACGGAGTGCGACCTCGTCGTCCTGGACCCCCCGCGCGCGGGCGCGGGCAAGCAGACGGTCCGCCACATCGCGAGCCTGTCGGCCCGCCGCATCGCCTACGTGGCCTGCGACCCGGCGGCCCTGGCCCGCGACCTGTCCTACTTCGCCGAAGCCGGCTACAAGCCCCGCACCCTCCGCGTCTTCGACCTCTTCCCGATGACCCACCACGTGGAGTGCGTGGCAATCCTGGAGCCCACCGAAAAGGGCCGCTGACCTGGCGTTTCTCCGAGTGTGCGTTATGGGCGTTACGTGTGTTAGGTGCGATATCTCGACGCACATTCGACGCACATTCGACGCACGTTTGACGCCCGAACGGCGCGAAATTTCTGATGAGTCGGCATGCAAGCTTGGCGACCGTCGTGTGGCGCTCAGCTGTGGTCGTCGGCACCTAGTAGAGGCGGCAGCGGCAGGCTGCCGAGCCAGTGGCAGGCCCCTCCCCAGCCGCCGCTTCTGAGTAGTGACTTCCTGGCTCGACCTGGGGCATGACTGCCACCCGGGTGCGTACGGCGCTCACGTAGTCCGGCAGTCGGACGGCGTCTCACCTTCCCGCTTCCTGCCCCTCGAAGACCTGACGCGGTAAGCCTCGGAGTACTGGACACTTGCTTTCTCCATGAGGGCTTCCCGGCGGATGCGCTACTGGCGGGCCCCTTCGATCTCGTTGAGACGTCTGTGTTCGGTGGCTTCGCTGCGCGGGGTGACCTCCTGCGCGATCTCGGCGAGTTCGCCTTCGACGGGATGGTCGGGGTGTCGGTCCATTCACTTGCCCGATGCTGTCGGCCGCCGCCGGGGACGAAACGGAGGCGTCCGGACGGGTGTGTAGCGAATCGGGAGATCCTGACCCCAGGGGTGCTCTTTAGCCTCGGCGATTTCCTTGCCGGTGGCGACGTGCTTGGTCCGGTCCTGCTCCTGGAGGACGAGGAACCCCACTGCCCGGCCCTGTGCGGTGATGGTGAAGTGGGGAGACGAACTGCGGCGGGGATGAGACGGGGGCGGAGCCGGCCGCCTGTCCTGCTGAACCGGAATGTCTTGCGGTCTCAGCAGCGGTGATCAGCGTCTGGATGAGTTGGAGGGCACGTCCTTGGACGGACTTGGCCAAGTCCAGTGGATGGGTTTCGTTCTGCACGGCCCGGGCCACGGTGTGCGGCCGTGAGCGCGACGGTACGGGGACGGCAAGGCGCCGGGCGGGGATGTCGACGAGCTTGATCTCGTACCCGCCACGGCACCAACCCCCCGTACAGTTCCTTCGTCTCGGGGATCCTTCCCGGACCTGCGTGCAGCGGCGACGCGGGCAGGCCACTTCTCCACGTCTGGAACGCCTCCGCTTCTCGACGATCCGGCCGTCCGCCTCTGCGAGCTCTTGCAGCAGCAGCCGCTCCGTGAACGTCGCACGATGCTGTGAAGGAGAGCTGGCTCTCGTCCGAAGGCCGGAGTCTCCTGTGCTCCGATGCGTTGACCGGCCGTTCCAAGGGTTCGCCCTCGACTCATGACCTACCTGACGGGGCGGATGGCGTGAGTGACCGTGGTGCAGGGCGGGTGCTGCGTGGAGGTTCACCACCAGGAGTATCCGTGACGCCTTTGCGGGCGACCTGCCTGACGGAAGGATGTGTGAAGAGGTCCCTGCACGGCGTGAAGGTCGAGCCTTCGCGGACGCGGATCAGGCGCTGGTGTCCACAGACGGAATGCTGACCACGGACACGTCGATGCCTTGGGCGCGCAGCGCACGGGCCGCCTGCAGCAGGGACACCTGGGCGAAGGTGAACAGGTTCTTCGTCGTCAGGGCCTTGCCGCTCTTGAGCGAGATGGCGTAGACGACCTTCCTCGGAGTGAAGTCCTCGCCGACGGGGTGCCCCGGACGCCGTTCCCGCGCGCGCCGGACGAACTCGGCGCGCGCCTCCGCGTCGTAGCGCAGAGCGTCGGCGGAGATCCTGCCCTGGGCGAAGAGGTGGCTGAGCGGTGCCGAGGAGGCTGCTCGCTTGACGTGGACCAGGGTCCCGTCTTCGGCGAGCAGGTCCGCGGCCTCGAAACCGTGCGGATGCTGGGCGGTCCGGATCAGCTGACGATCCAGGCAGACGTAACCGCGCTTCGCCGCCTCCAGGTTGTAGTCCTCCTCCGTCGCGAGATCGGCCGACCAGTCCGGCAGCGGACAGCCGGCCGGCGCGGTGAGCAGGGTGTCGACCTCGCTTCGGATGCCCTCCAGGTACTGGTCCCCGATCTCGAACCAACGCCCCTCGTGGTGGAAGTAGCGGCTGGAGCCGAGCGGGATCTCCGCCGCGATCCACTTGTGGGCCTTCACCTGGGCGCTCACCGGATCGGTGCCCTCCTCGTCCCGATGCATCTGTATGTAGCCCGCTGTCAGGGCTTCCAGGCGCCTGCCGGGCGGGATCCCGTCGAGCAGCTCCAGAATGTCGTCGATCTCCGGAAGTGAAGGCATGAGGCGGCGGACGGGTCCGACCTTCACCTGGTGGGAGAGTGCGGCGTCCTCCTGGTCGAGGCAGGCCGTGGGGACGGCGAGGGCCAGTGATCCGGTATCCGCCGATGCGCCCAGCAGATCGTCGAGGCGTGCCTCCAGGACGCTGCGCCGCGGGTCTGCGTTCTTGAGGGGCCGGACACGGGCGATGGCCTCGAATTCCGGCGCGGGAGAGCGGCGGGCGAGGATCGCCCGGATCTGCGTGAGGTCGTGGAGCAGGTCCTCGGGCTGCGCACCGAGATGGATCTTCAGGGCGTCCGTACCCGCCACCTGAGCCGTTCGCCGGCTGTGCTTCCCGATCGTGAGCTCCGTCGAGCTCAGGGTGCCGACCAGCCGGCTCACCACCTCTCCGTACTCCTCGATGGGGAACGCGCGGATGTGCTGGCCCTGGGCGGCCGAGCTCCGGTCCGTGCGGCCTCTGGCGTCCATCAGGCTGTGCGTGACCTGGCGGATGGCGTCGGGCTGCGCGGCGCGCAGGACGAAATCGAAGCCGAAGCCGGGGGAGATCCGGCTCTGGTCGAGCAGCAGGTGCCCCATGCCGAAAGTGAGAGCGAAGACGTCGTCGGCGACGGGGAGGAGCAGGACGCACGCCGAGGTGCGGTTCTCCACGGGCGGCTTCCGCCCGGTGAGGGTGTGCACGGCGGAGGTCCAGTCGGGCGGCCGGTGGTGGCCGATCACACCGTGGCAGAGGAGCGCGGGGGCGTCCCCGACCGGTACGTCCTCGACGGCGAAGGGGTAGTCGCGCTCGTACCTGGCGTTGAGCGCGGCACGCAGATCCGCGGGGGAGGTGCCGGTGTCCCGGAGCAGGTAAAGGGTGCTGCGGCGGGTCTTGGAGGCGGTGGCAGGGCTTTGGCGGAGGGTCGGGCCGAGCGGCATGAGGACTCCCGGGGAGTTGAAGGCGGCCGTGGTGCTGACAACACTCAGTAGATGAGCTCATGAAAGCAGTGTCAAACATAAATTCCCGCTCCGGTTGTGGTGTAGAGTGTGAACCGCTCGCCCAGAGGAGAGGTGCCGTCCGGTCATGCCCGAGACAACAGCCCATGTGACAGCCGCGGAGATCTCCCGCATCGCCGGAGTCACCAGGGCAACCGTCAGCAACTGGCGCCGACGGCACGCCGACTTCCCCGCTCCCTCCGGTGGCACGGAGACCAGTCCGCTCTACGACCTCGGAGCGGTCCAGGGATGGCTCGGCTCCCGCGGTCACACGCAGGTCGCCGACCCCCGGGAGGCACTGCGCACCGAGGTCCGCTTCCAGGCGTCCGACCCGGACAGGACGACCGGCCGCATTGGCTTCGTCCTCACGCTCGCCCGCCGCTCCCCGGAAGAGACGGCGGAGCTCGCCGACCTCACGGACGCCGAGCTCGTCGCTCGCGCCGCCGAAGAGGTGGCCGAGCTCCTGGCCTCGCTCCCCGGCCCGACGCCCGCCAGTCCCTTGTTCTCCGCGTCCGACGGCCCCACCCTGCGCGCGCTCCTTCGCTGCGTACGTGAGGAAGGCGGTCCGGCCGCTCTTGCGGTGCTCGCGGAAAGGGAACTGGAGGACAGCGCCGCGACCGGCGTCTACGGAACTCCCGAACCCTTGGCGCAGCTGGTCGCGGAACTGCTCCCTGCCGGGGTCGCGCGGGTGCTGGACCCAGCCTGCGGCAGCGGCGCGCTCCTGGCGGCCGTCGCCGGGCGCGGCGCCACCACCCTCCTCGGCCAGGACTCCGTACCCGTTCAGGCCCAGCGCGCTACGGTCGGGCTGAGCCTCGCCGCGCCACTGGCCGAGGTCACCGTACGCATCGGGGACAGCCTGCGCGCGGACGCCTTCGCCGACCTGACGGCGGATGCCGTGGTGTGCAACCCGCCGTACGGAGATCGCGACTGGGGCCACGACGAGCTCGCCTACGACCCGCGTTGGGCGTACGGCGTACCGGGCCGGTCCGAATCCGAGCTCGCCTGGGTGCAGCACTGCCTCGCCCACCTCGGCCCCGGCGGCTGGGCCGTGCTGATCCTGCCGCCCGCCACCGCCTCCCGCCCCTCCGGGCGCCGGGTGCGGGCGGAGCTGGTGCGCGGCGGCGCCGTGCGGGCCGTGCTGGCCCTCCCGGCCGGGGCTGCACCGCCGCTGCACGTGGGCCTGCAGCTGTGGGTGCTGCAACGGCCCGAGCCGGGCGGCCCGGAGCGCAAGTCGGTGCTGTTCGTCGATACGGCCGGGTCGTCCTCGCCGGGCACCGGGGAACAGGCGGCGGGCTCGCCGCGTACGGGTGCCTCTCGTGCCCCGATCGACTGGGCCGGCCTGACGGCCCGTACGCTCGCCCACTGGGAGGCCTTCACCGCCGACCCGGACGGATTCACTGCCGAGCCCGGCGCCGCGCAGGCGGTCCCCGTCGTCGACCTCCTCGACGATCTCGTCGACCTCACCCCCGCCCGCCAGGTCCGCGCCGCCCGGGCGGACGTCGACCCCGCCGAGCTGTCCGCCCGTACGGACACCGGCCGCCGGGAACTGACCGAAGCCGCCCGCTCCCTCCTCCACGCGGCGGACCTCACCGGCTGGAGCGAATCCGGCACATCGGCCCGGCAGTGGCGTACGGCCACGGCCTCGGACCTCGCCCGAGGCGGCGCCCTGACCCTGCTCCGTACGGTGCCGGACCCGAAGGGCGGCACGGAGGTGGACGGTGCCCCCACCGCCCCGGCGCCACCGGTCCTCACGGGCGCGGACATCGCGCGCGGCACGGGGCCGACCGGAGAGCCAGCGGAACTCCGCTCCGAGGCCGCACCGGTGATCGCCGTCGGCGATGTCCTCGTACGGGGGATCGCGGGCGGCACCGGCCCGATGGCCCGGGTCGCCGAGGAGGCGGACGCGGGCGCGCTCCTCGGCCCCCACGTCCACCTGCTCCGGCCGGACCCGGCCCGCCTCGATTCCTGGTTCCTGGCCGGATTCATCGATGCGGCGGACAACATCGCGGGGGCCTCGACGGGAAGCACGGTCCTGCACGTCGTACCGGGCCGGCTGCGCGTCCCCCTCCTGCCGTTGGAGGACCAACGCCGCTACGGCGATGCCTTCCGGCACGTCCACGACCTGCGCGCGCGGGCCCGTCGGGCGGCACGGCTCGCGGAGGAGACGGCCGCTCTGCTGACCGGCGGCCTCACGGGCGGCGCGCTGATCCCGTCCGAGGCCCTGGCCCCGCCTCCTGCCGATATCGGTCCGGCCTGAACCGCACCTGAACTTCGCGCGCATCGACCAAACTTGTCCGCACCCGCTCCCATTGGGCGGGACGGTCCGGAAGGAAACCGGGGAACCCCCTTGAACAGCAGTAAGCACACGGAACTGGCGAACCACGTCTGGTCCGTCGCCGACCTCCTGCGCGGCGACTACAAGCAGTCCGACTACGGCAAGGTCATCCTGCCGTTCACGGTGCTGCGCCGCCTGGAGTGCGTCCTGGAGCCGACCCGGGAGAAGGTCACGGAGACCGTGGCCCGCTTCGCGGATCAGGACATCGACGCAGCCCACTTCCTGCGCAAAGCTTCGGGGCACTCCTTCTACAACAGGAGCGACCTGACCCTGAAGAAGATCGCTGCGGACCCGCTGAACGCGGCGAAGAACCTTCAGATCTACGTGGCTGCCTTCTCGGAGAACGCCCGCGAGGTCCTCGACAAGTACGAGTTCTCCCAGCAGATCAAGCGGCTGGACGGCGCTGACCTCCTCTACAAGGTCATCGGCAAGTTCACCGACCTGGACCTGCACCCGGATGTCGTGCCCAACCACAACATGGGCTACATCTTCGAGGAACTGATCCGCCGCTTCGCGGAGCAGTCCAACGAGACGGCCGGTGAGCACTTCACCCCGCGTGAGGTCATCAAGTTGATGGTCAACCTGCTGATCGCACCGGACGGGGACGCGCTCACCGTTCCGGGAGCGGTCCGCACGGTGATGGACCCGGCGTGCGGCACGGGCGGCATGCTGTCGGCGGCCGAGGAGTACATCCGGTCCCTGAACCCGGACGCCACGGTGGAGGTCTACGGCCAGGAGCTCAACCCGGAGTCCTGGGCCATCTGCCGGTCCGACCTGATGATCAAGGGTCAGGACCCGGAGCACATCGCCTTCGGCAACTCCTTCAGCGATCCTGGCCACGGCCGCGAGAAGTTCGACTACCTCCTGGCCAACCCGCCGTTCGGCGTGGAGTGGAAGAAGGTCAAGGACGAGGTCGAGTACGAGCACAAGAACCTGGGCGAGGCCGGCCGCTTCGCCGCGGGCCTGCCGCGCATCAACGACGGCTCGCTGCTCTTCCTCCAGCACATGATCTCGATGATGAAGCCGGTGGACGTCAAGGGGGGCGGCGGCTCCCGTATTGCCATCGTCTTCAACGGCTCCCCGCTGTTCACGGGCGCGGCTGGCTCGGGCGAGTCGGAGATCCGCCGCTGGATCCTGGAGAACGACTGGCTGGAGGCGGTCGTCGCCTTGCCGGACCAGCTCTTCTACAACACCGGGATCTCCACGTACTTCTGGATCCTCACCAACCGGAAGGCCCCGGACCACAAGGGCAAGGTCGTGTTGTTGGACGCCCGCGACCAGTGGCAGAAGATGCGCAAGTCGCTGGGCGACAAGCGCAAGGAGCTGGGCAAGCAGCACATCGCGGACGTGACCAAGCTGTCCGCGGAGGCCGTCCACATCGCGGCCGACACCGCCCACCCCCTCCACACCAAGGTCAAGGTCTTCGACAACGAGGCCTTCGGCTACCAGCGCATCACGGTCGAGCGCCCGCTGAAACTCCGCTTCGAGGTCACGGAGGAGACGGCGACGGCCTTGGCCGCCGCCAAGCCGATCCAGAAACTGGCGGACGCCGACTCCTTCATGGCTGCGGTCCGCACCCTGATGGGCTCGTCGTGGTCCAAGAAGTCCGACGCGCTCGTCGCCCTGAAGGACGCGGTCGTCGGCGCCGGCCTCCTCTGGCCGACGGGCGCCCCCTTCGCCAAGGCGGTCCGCGACACGATCGGCGTCCGCGACCCCGAGGGCGAGGTCCAGAAGATCAAGGGCGAGCCGGAACCGGACGCGGACCTTCGGGATTACGAGAACGTCCCGCTGGGTGAGGACGTCGAGCAGTACCTGAAGCGCGAGGTCCACCCACACGTCCCGGACGCGTGGATCGACCACACGAAGACGAAGATCGGCTACGAGATCCCGTTCACGCGGCACTTCTACGTGTACGAGCCGCCGAGGCCGCTGGCGGAGATCGACGCGGAGCTGAGGTCCCTGGAGGCGGAGATTCAGGCACTCCTGGGTGAGGTGACGGGATGACCGACTGGGAGAGCATCCGCCTCAAGAATCTCTGTGTCGATGCCGGCCAGTACGGAATGAACATCTCCAGCGAGAGCTACGCCCCGTCGGGAACACGGCTCCTGCGGACGACGGACATCAGTAGTGGCACGCTGACGCCACCCGACCAGGGTGTTTACGTGGCGGAACGCCCTGACGGCCGCTTTGTGCTTCAGGCGGGTGACCTCCTTCTATCCCGCAGTGGCACGCCTCCTGGCCAGTCCTACCTAGTGCGGGAGAGTGACCGAGGCTCCACGTTTGCCGGGTACCTCGTCCGGTTCCGCCCCGCACCCGGGGTTGACGCCCGATTCCTCTCCTACACCGCCCGTAGCGCACCGTTTCAGCACACGATCGTCTCCGAATCAGTGGCGTCAACAATCCAAAACTTCAATGCGGAGCGGTATGCGAATATCGAGCTCCGGGTCCCCGCTCATGCCGAGCAGTGCCGCATCGCTGACTTCCTCGACGCCGAGACTGCCCGCATCGATACCCTCAGCTCGCTTCAGCGAAACGTTTTGCGAACGCTCGACGAACGTGAAGCCGCTCAGCTCGACTTGGCCATCGGTGAGCTTTTCGATCGAAACGGTGCTGTGCCGCTTCGCCGCTTTCTAATGGGTGTTGACCAAGGAGTCAGTCCTCAGTGTGAGGCGGTGCCGGCAGCTGATGGAGAATGGGGAGTCCTCAAAGTCAGCTGCCTGAGGCCTGGCCGCTTTATTTCCGAGGAAAATAAGAGGCTCCCGGTCGAGGTGGTACCTGACCTGGAGAATGAAGTGCGTGAAGGGGACCTGCTTATCGTTCGGGCAAACACTCCCCAACTTGTAGGATCCGCCGCTGTTGTTCCAAGGATTCGGGAGAAGTTGCTCCTTTCGGACAAAATCTTCCGTGTGCGTCTGGATCAGCGGCTCATGGCGGAATTCGTGGAAGCCGTTGCGCGAGGGGGTCGAATTCGGGCGCTCTGTTCGGCCGGATCGAACGGGGCTTCTCAGTCCATGGCGAACATTCGGTTCGAAGAAGTTAAGGCATGGCCAATCCCTGATGTAGGCCTCGATGCGCAAGCTGATTTCGTGGCTCGGATTGCGCGTGATCGTGCTGCTCTGGACGAGCTGCGCCCACGTATCGCGCGACAGTTGGCTCTCTTTGCCGAGCGCCGCCGGGCCCTAATCACCGCCGCAGTAACCGGCCAGTTCGACGTATCCACCGCCAGCGGACGCAACGTAACGGAGGGAATCACCGTATGAGCCCCGTCCACGACGAGTCCGCCTTCGGCTCCGCCATAGTCGCGGTCCTGACCGAGCGGGGCTGGCGCGCGGCCAGCCCCGCCGGGTATCAGCCCGACCTCGGGCTGGACACCCAGGAGCTGTTCGAGTTCATCGGCAAGACCCAGGCCGAGGAGTGGCACGAGCTCCGGACCGTCTACGGCGACGCCAACGAGGCTCAGCGCGGGTTCGCACGCCGCCTTGACCAGGCCATCGCCAACGACGGGTTGCTCCACGTCCTCCGCAACGGCGTCAAGGACCGCGGCGTACTCCTCCGGGTGGCCTACTTCAAGCCAAACCTGGTCCCCGACGACTCCGGCCTCGACGGTTACCGCGCCAACCGCCTCACCGTCGTCCGCGAGCTCCCCTACGCCACGAAGCAGCTCGATTGGCACAACCGGCTCGACCTCACCCTGTTCCTGAACGGCATCCCCGTCGCCACCGCCGAGCTCAAGAACCCCCTCACCGGCCAGGGCGTCGAGCACGCCAAGGAGCAGTACCGCACCGACCGCGACCCCACCGAGCTGATCTTCACCCGCCGGGTCATCGCCAACTTCGCCGTAGACCCGGACCTCGTCTTCGTCGCGACCGCGCTCAAGGGCAAGAACACCCGCTTCCTCCCCTTCAACACCGGCTCCGAAGGCCCCGGCCGCCCCGGCGGCGCCGGCAACCCCGCCCCCACTGCCTTCGGCCAGTACGCGACCTCCTACCTCTGGGAGCAGGTCTGGGCGCGGGAGAACTGGCTGGACCTCCTCCAGCGCTTCGTCCACCAGGCCAAGCCGAAGTCCAAGACCCCGGGCGGTGGCGCCGCCACCCGCACCACGATCTTCCCCCGCTACCACCAGTGGGACGTCGTCAAGAAGCTGACCGCCCACGCCGCCACCCACGGCGCCGGGCAGGACTACCTGATCATGGCCTCGGCCGGTTCCGGCAAGTCCAACACCATCGGATGGCTCGCCCACCGCCTCTCCGACCTGCACGCCGACACCGACCCCCGCACCCTCAACACCGAGGCCCTGACGGCCGGTCTGATCAAGCCGGGCGAACCCGTCTTCGACAAGGTCATCGTCATCACCGACCGCCGGAACCTGGACGCCCAGCTCCGCGAGACGGTCGGCAGCTTTTCCCAGACGGACGGCCTGGTCGTCAAGATCGACGAGAAGCACGGTGCCAAGAGCGAACAGCTCGCCCGCGCCCTCTCCCGCGACACTGGCAAGATCGTCACGGTCACCCTGCACTCGTTCCCCGCGCTGCTCGACTACATCCAGCGCAACCCGACCGAGATCAAGGGCACCACCTTCGCGATCATCGTGGACGAGGCCCACTCCTCGCAGTCGGGGGACGCGGCCACCTCCGTACGCGCCGCCCTGCGCGACCTAGGCCTGGACTCCGACTCCGAGGACGCCGGTGCGACCACCCTCACCGTCACGGAACAGCTCAAGAAGAAGGCCGAGGACCGGTCGAAGGCCGCCAACCTCTCCTACTTCGCCTTCACCGCCACCCCCAAGGCCAAGACCCTCGAACTCTTCGGTACCCCAGGAGAAGTCGACGGCAAGGCGGCCTACCGCCCCTTCCACACGTACTCCATGCGCCAGGCCATCGAGGAAGGGTTCATCCTCGACCCCCTGCGCAACTACGTCACGTACGGCACGTACTGGAAGCTGGTGAACCAGAACCGCGACGAGCTGGAGGTCGACCCGGCCAAGGCGAACTCCCTCCTCGCCCGGTACGCGCTCACCCACGACTCGACCGTCTCCCAGCACGCTCAGGTGATCGTCGAGCACTTCGTCGCCCACACCCGGGGCCGGCTCGGAGGCCGCGCCAAGTCCATGGTGGTGACCGCCTCCCGGCACTCGGCCGTCCAGATGGCGCGCGCCATCAAGAGCTACATCGAGGACCGCGACTACCACACCAGGTACCCGGATCTCGGTGTCCTCGTCGCCTTCTCCGGCTCCCTCACCATCGACGGGGAGGAGACCACCGAGCCGAAGGAGAACGGCGGCATCGCCGAGAGCGCACTGCCCAAGGCGTTCGGCTACACCCGCGCCGACGACAAGGCGGTGAAGGCCGGAGCGAAGGGCCAGCAGGAGTACAAGATCCTGGTGGTCGCCGAGAAGTACCAGACCGGCTTCGACCAGCCCCTGTTGACGACGATGTACGTCAACAAGAAGCTGACCGGCATCTCGGCCGTCCAGACCCTCTCCCGGCTGAACCGCACCGCCGAACGCAAGACGCAGGCCGACCTCGCCGTCCTGGACTTCGCCAACGACGCCGAGGACATCAAGGAAGCCTTCCGCCCGTACTTCGAGGAGACGGAAACCCTCCCCTCGGACCCCAACCTGCTCTACACCGCCCAGAGCCGGGTCATGTCGGCGCCGATCATCTCCGAGCCGGAAATGGACCAATTCGCCTCCGCCTACTTCGAGGCGAAGGAGAAGGCCGCAGGCTCCCAGGCCAAGTGGGAGAAGCTGCACGCCGAGCTGTACCGGCTCCTCTCTCCTGCCGTCACCCGCTACGAGGCCCTGCGCGACAACGACGAGGACGAGGACGACGTCAAGACGGCCGAGGACTTCCGCGCCGACCTCAACGACTACGTACGCAAGTACGGCTTCCTCGCCCAGATCGTGCCCTACCACGACCCCGACCTGGAACGGCTGCACCTCTACGGCCGCTACCTCCTCACCCGGCTCCGGGGCCGTACCGACGGCGGCGTGGACATCGGCGAGGTGGACCTCAGCCACCTGCGGGTGCAGAAGACCGGCGAGCATGACGTCTCCCTCAGCCCCGAGGGGGCCGCGACGCTGCCGGGCTTCGGCGACGGCGAAGGCGGTGCCAAGGAGGCGGAGAAGTCGCTCCTGTCGGAACTGATCGAGAAGTTCAACGCCAAGTTCGGCACGGACTTCACCGAACAGGACGTCATCCGTCCCTTCGAGGAGGCCAAGGCCGACGCGAAGGTACGGGCCGCTGCCGTCGTCAACGACGAGGACAACTTCGGGAAGGTGTTCGACAAGATCTTCGCCGACAAGATGGCCGACCACATCGACACCATCGCCGGTCTTGGCCGCCAGTACTTCGGCGCCGACCGGAACTTCAAGTCCAGCCTCGACCGCAGCGCCCGCCGCGCCGCGTGGCGGATGATCCGCCGCGAGGAGGGCGTGGACGACGCGGCATAGGGAGTCGGCGCCGGCCCGCGTACACCGTGGCGGTGTACGCGGGCCACGCTTGGCTGTGCCCGGGGGCCGACCGTCAGCTCCAGGAACCCGGCTCAGGCGTCGGGGGTCACGGTCAGCACGGGGCCGGTGAGCCGCTTGGAGCCCCGGACGTGCACGGTGCCGGATGCGGTGGCCACCTCGACGCACTCGCCGCCCTCTGCCCCGCTGTAGCTGCTCTTCCGCCAGAGAAGCCCAGCCCGGCCCGGGTCCGCAACAACTTCAGTTGCCGCCCGAACGCCGTCACACACCTCGACCCGGTTCGTCCTCCGGGCGCTGCCCCACCGGCTCCCCCTCGGCCTCGTCATCGTCCCGCACCGCAGTCACCCTCCAACGCAAGTACATCGCGCCGACTCCCGCGCACACCGAACGCGACGGTACGTCACCCATGGTCACGCTACGCCACCACGATTCACCGTGGACCATGGCGACCAACCCCGTCGGTGCCACCCCCACCACGCAACCCCCGCACGCGCGCCGCCTGTGGGCGAGCGGCTGCACGCTTGGGGCTTCTCCTACGGCACCGAGGCCCAGGACACCCTCACCGTGCTCGTGGCCGAGCTCGCCACGAACGCCGTCCGTCACGGCCGTGTCCCCAGCCGGGACTTCCGCGTGCGGCTCACCGCCATGCACCCCGCGACCGTACGGATCGAGTTGACCGACACCCGCGGCGAACGCCTCCCCGAGCCCGCTACCTGCCCGCCGGGCCCGGACCGGACCGACGGGGGAGGGGGCGAAACCTCGACGTCATGGACGCTTCTCGGCCATAGCCGACGAACCCGGCCAACCTCACTGGACGGAAGATCGCCACACGCCGCAGACTGGTTCTGGCATGTCGGGCCGGCCGACACCACCTGTGTACGCACGCCGGCGCGCGGACGCGACGGGGGCGGAGCAAGGTGTCGCAGCAGGTGATCGCCGGGAGGTACGAACTCCTTGAGGAAATCAGCCACGGTGGCATGGGCGATGTCTGGCGCGGCTATGACGCCGTGCTGGACAGGCCCGTCGCCGTGAAGCTGATCCGGCAGCAGTCCGTCACCTCACCACAGCTCGCCGAGGAGTTCGCCAAACGGTTCCGGCGTGAGGCCCGGATCACCGCCCGGATCCAGCACCCCGGCGTCCCCCAGGTGTACGACGCGGTCCTCGACGACACGTACGAGCGGCTGTTCCTCGTCATGGAGCTGGTCGAAGGCGTCCAGCTGTCCGGCTACATGGACCCGGCCCGGCCGCTGCCCGTGAGCTGGGCCGCGGCCGTCGCCGCCCAGGTGGCCACGGTCCTGTCGCACGCCCACGAGGTGCCGGCCATCCACCGGGACCTCAAGCCGGGCAACATCCTCGTCGCCCGCGACGGCACGGTGAAGGTCCTCGACTTCGGCATCGCGGCCATCCTGCGCAACGACGCGACCAAGCTGACCGCGACCGGCACGCCCATCGGGACCTCGCAGTACATGGCGCCCGAGCAGGTCCGTGGTGGCCGGATCACCCCGCAGACCGACCTGTACGCCCTCGGGTGCGTGCTGCACGAGCTGCTCAGCGGGCGGTTGCTGTTCCAGGCGGACAGTGAGTTCCTGCTCATGTATCAGCACGTCAGCGCAGCCCCCACCCCGCTTCGGCAGCTGCGTCCCGAGGTGCCGACCGCGCTGGAGGAGCTTGTTCTCCACCTGCTGCGCAAGGCCCCCGAAGCGCGGCCCGCCGACATCCAGGAGGTGTACGAGCGGCTGCGGCCCTTCCTGCCCGGGGCCGGCCAGGCACCGGCGCCTGGCGAAGCCGGACCGGCCGGTGCGCCTGACCCGACCGGGCTGTTCCGCCATCCGTACGCCCCCCGTGCCCGGGCCCAGAGCGCGCGGGGCGCGGCGGGAGCCCCCGCTCCGGGAATCCCTGCCGCCGAACCCCTCGCCGTCCCGGCCGTAATGCGGGCCGAGATCAAGGAGGCGTACGCGCACTCCGACGCCCTCCTGGAGGAGGAGCGGTTCGCCCAGGCCGCCGAGGTACTCGGCGAGGTCATCGAACCGGCCGCCCGCCTGCTCGGCGCGGAGAGCCGGTCGGTGCTGGAGCTGCGCACCCAGCGGGCCGCCATCCAGCTCCTCGGCGGTGACTACCGGGCCGCGCTGCCCGAATTCGCCGCGCTGGCCGACGCGTACGGCCGCATCAACGGCCCCAGCAGCGAACAGGCCCGTGCCTGCCGGGCCCAGGCCGCCCGCTGCCGTGCCGAACTCGGTCAGGTGACGGAGGCGCTCGCCGCGCTGCAAGCGGTACTGGGCGTCGTACGGTCCGTCGACAGCGACGCCAGCGAGGAAGCCCTCGAACTGCGCCGCGACATCGGCATGCTGCTCCTTGCACAGGGCCGGGCGGCCGAGGCCCACGCCGTCCTCGAACCGCTCCACGCCGACCTCGTCCTGGTCTACGGGTCCCAGGACGAAATGACCACGGAGATCGCCGAGGCGCTGGCGCTGATCCGCCTCGACCTCGACGGGACCGGAAGGTCTTGAACCGACCTCAGGGCTTCATCGGCCGTATCGGGCTTTGGCAGGGGTCCAGAACGAAGGGAAGACCATGAGCGGGAAGAGGGCCGCGGACAGCGGCGAGAGCGTCGCGCTCCAGGTGCGTCAGGTGGAGAAGGCACTCCGGAGCGTCTACGTGGACCCGGGTCTTCTGCACGTCAGCGATCTGGACGGCAAGCCATCTCAGGAACGGGACCCGCGACTGCTGTCGCGCGCGCTGACGGCGCAGGCCGTGCGGATGGTGACCGGCTTCAGTCCGCAGGAGGCCGCGGACACCGTCATAGACGGCATCGCGGACCAGGGAATCGACGCGATCGCGGTGGTGGACGGCCCCGATCCGCACATCTACCTCGTCCAGGCGAAGTGGAGCCAGTACGGGAAGGCCAAGAGCGAGCGGGAGGCCGTCCTCGAACTGCTGGCGGGCCTGCGGCTCATCGACGACGAGGACTTCTCGCCGTTCAACCCGCGGGGGCGCCAGCTGGCCGAGCAGGCGAAGGCGGTCATGTCGAAGGGACCCGTACCCGTCACCCAGGTCGTGGTGCTCATGCGCACGGATGAGGTCATCGAAGGCTTCCGACATGCTTTGGTCAACGGTGAGAAGGAGTTCAACCGGTTCGGTGAACTTCTCGACCACCGGATCATCCTGGCCCCGGATGTGTGGGCCTCGGTGCGCGATGACCTCGCTCCCAAGCCCGTCGAGCTCACCACGGTCCTCTTCCCCTGGTTCGCGGTCAACACCCCCTACGACTCGTACCAGGGCGTCGTTTCGGCGGAGCTGATCGCCGAATGGGCCGAACACGGTTCCCACCTCTTCAACCTCAACATCCGCAACCCTCTGGGACGGACCTCGATCAACAACGAGTTGATCGAGACGCTCACGGAGGAGCCGGCGCACTTTCTGTACTTCAACAACGGCATCACCGTCCTGTGCGAGTCGGTGGACAAGACGTACCAGTCGATGCGGACGCCTCACGCCTCCCCGCTCACACTCACGCTGCACAACGCAAGCGTCGTCAACGGCGCCCAGACGGTCCGATCCGTCGCGGACGCGGTCGCCGCGGACGAAGACGCGGCCTCCGCGCAGGTTCCCGTACGGATCATCGTGACGGGCAAGGCCGTCGACTTCGCCAAGAGGACCACCCAGGCCACCAACCGGCAGAACCGGGTGGAAGCACGCGACTTCATCACGCTCGACCCTGTCCAGGCCGCCATCCTGGAGGAGATGCGCGCCGAACTCGGACTCGACTACAGCGTCCGGCGCGGTGAGCTGGAACCCCCGGAGGCCACCGGCTGCTCGGTGGTCGAGGCCGCGTGCGCCCTGGCGTGCGCGCACCCTGACAGCCAGTACGCGGCCCGCATGGCCACCACCCTCGATGTCCTGTGGGAACGTGGCTCCCAGGGCATCTACGACGTGCTCTTCCGGCCCCAGCCGGGCGCTTACCTCCTATGGAACAGCGTGAGGGTCCTGCGCGCCGTACGCAGTGCCCTCCACGCCCTGCGGCCGCGCTACGAGGGACGGGGCGCGGCCCTCATCGACAACGGCGTGTACCTCCTCGCCCACCTGGTCTTCCAGCGGTTGGACACCGAATCGATCGACGAACCCGACCCCCAGCTGGAATGGGCGGCGGATGCCCTCGTCCGCGTGCCCGGCCTCATTAAGGAACTGCTTCCCGCCGTCGCCGCCGTCATCGATGAGCTGTACGGCGAGCGCTCACAGATCCGCGGCGTGTGTGCGGACGTCGCCCGCTGCCGCGAAGTCGCCGGCCGGGTGCTCGACGCTGCCGCAGACCCGCGAAGCCCGGCCGCGCGGGACAAGTACCGGCGCATCCCCGCACAGCGCAAGCCCCGACGCCCCAACGCCGTTCATGTGCTCATCGACCAAGGGGTGCTTGAGGAAGGTGACCCGCTGACCCTCACCACCGCCTACCCGATGGAAGCAGAAGCGCTCCGGGACTGGCTCGCCCAGGACGAGAAGCGCTCTCGTGCCACCTGGGTGAAGCACCGGACCAAGCCCGTCCTCTGGGCGGCCGACGGCAAGCGGTACTCGCCCTCCGGGCTGATCACCCACATGTGGAAGCTCGCCGAATGGGCGGAACAACCAGTGGCGAACCAGGGCACCGCCCGATGGGTGGCTCCCACCGGCGAGACCCTTGCCGACCTTGCCTGGCGTGTCCTCAACGGGCTCGAAGAGCCGGGACCGGGTCCCGAAGACGACTGACCATGCGGGCGAAGGGGGGCGCTCACGCGGCCCTCTCGCATCCTGTGAGGAGATCCACCGACCCATGCCCCACCTCGCCTTCGACATCGCCTTCTGCGCCCAGCTCCCCAAACTCCAGGGGACCGTCCGGCAAGGCGTGTTCGATGCCTGGGAGAAGTTCCAACGGCTCACCCTGGACCAGCTGTTCAAGGACCCCGGTCTGAAGCTGGAGTCCCTCGAAGGGGCTCGCGACCGGCACATCCGGACGATCCGGATCGACCGGGGCACCCGTGGCGTCGTGCTCGCACCCGACAGCGGGGACACGTACGTCCTGCTGCGGGTCCTGCCGCACGACAAGGCCAACGCCTGGGCGGTCAAGCAGAAGGCGAGCATCAACACGGTCACCCGGGCCGTCGAGATCCGGGACATCGCCGTCCTGGAGGAACTCGCCCCGGTCTACGAGCGGGTGGCGCCCGAACCCGCGCGGCGCCTCTTCGCCGCGTTCTCGGACGGGGACCTGGCCGCGCTGGGCATCGACGAGACCACCCTGCGCCAGGCACGGGTCCTGACCACCCTCGAACAGCTGGAGGCATTCGCGCCCTTCTTCCCACAGGACCAACGCGAGGTCCTGGAGTACCTCGCGGCCGGGTTCACGGTGGAGGACGTGTGGCGGGACGTGGTGGCCGTCAACCTGGCCGCCGCCGACAGTTCGGAGCCCGTGAACCCGGCCGACTACGAGACCGCCATCCGCCACACCCGTACCCGCATCGCGCTGGTCACCGGGTCCGAGGAGCTCCGCGAGATCCTCGACAAGCCCTTCGCCGCGTGGCGGGTCTTCCTGCACCCCTCCCAGCACAAGGTGGCCTACCGGCCCTCCTACTCAGGTCCGGCCCAGGTCACCGGGGGCCCCGGCACGGGCAAGACGGTCGTCGCCCTGCATCGCGTACGCCACCTGCTCGGCCACCTGCGCGACGGCGACCGCATCCTGCTCACCACCTACACCAACGCACTGGTGGCCGCCCTGCGCGCGGGTCTTGCCGAGCTCGTCGACGACGTGACGCTCCGGGACCGGGTGGACATCATGACCGTCGACGCGTTCGCCGGGCGGGTGCTGTCCACGTCGCGTCGCCCCTTGCGCGCCGACGAGGAGCCGGCCCGCTGGCAGCAGGCCGCCAGGGCCGCGGGCTTCACTGGGAGCCTGCAGTTCCTCGCCCAGGAGTACAGGCACGTCGTTCTTGCCCAGAACCTGCGCGCGTACGAGCAGTACGAAACCGCCGAGCGCAAAGGGCGTGGCGGCGCGCTGCCGGTGGCGGCCCGGCCGCCGGTCTGGGGTGCCATCGAGGAGTTCGCCGCCCGGTTGGCCGCCGATGGGCTGCGGACCTACCTCGGTACCTGCGCGGAAGCCGCGGACCTGCTGGAGCGGACCGGGCCGCGCTACCGGCACCTCGTCGTCGACGAGGCCCAGGACCTGCACCCCGCCCAGTGGCGCCTCCTGCGCGCCGCCGTCCCGGTGCGCCCGGACGACCTGTTCATCGCGGGCGACCCGCACCAGCGGATCTACGACAGCAAAGTCTCCCTGAAGGCGGTCGGGATCAAAGTCGCGGGGCGGTCGGCGAAGATGCGCAAGAACTACCGCTCCACGCACGAGATCCTGAGCTGGTCCACCGCGCTCCTCGTCGGACGCCCCTTCGCGGAGCTTGAGGACGACGCCCGGCACGAAACCCTGCTCGGCTACCGTTCGGCCCTCCACGGGAGCGGCCCCGAGACCCATGCGGCCAGCTCCCCCGAGGCGGAGCTGGCCGCGCTCGTCACGCGCGTGCGTGGTTGGCTGGAGGATGGCATCGCCCCCGGTGACATCGGCGTGAGCGCCCGCTTCAACCGGACCTGCGACCAGGTGACGGAACGTCTGTCGGCGGCCGGCATCCGCGCTCAGCGGCTGCGGGCGGACCGGCCGGAGGTGGCAGACGCGGTGAACGTCGGCACCATGCACTCCTTCAAAGGCCTGGAGTACCGGTGCGTCGCGGTGGTCGGTGTCCATGACGGCGCCGTGCCGTTTCGCAAGGCGGTGACGCCCGTGGACGTCGACCGGCTCCAGCACGAAGCCGATCTGCTGGCGGAACGATGCCTGCTCTTCGTCGCCTGCACCCGGGCCCGCGACGACCTGTACGTGTCCTGGGCGGGGGACCCCAGTCCCTTCCTCCTCACCGCCGGGATGTGAACGGCAACGCACCGGCTCGCCCGCAACAGCAGTTTGCGGTGTCACGACAACCATGACGAGGAGATGAGATGGGCGAGCTCGCCGACCGCGTGGCCCGGTTGGAACATGAGGTCACGGACGCTCAAGAGGCGTTGCGAGTCGTCGAGAAGATCGACGAGGAGATCGAAAGCGCCATGGATGAGATCGAGAGCGTGTGCGAGGCGCTCCTCAATCTCTCGGGGGAACTCGACGGAGAGATCGCCGATCACAATTACGCCGCTGTCGAAGGATACGCCTACGAGCTGTGGGGTCTGGTGGACAGCGAACAGACTCGGCGTGCTGTCGACACGGTCGCGCTGTTGACTGCGGTACGAGACGGACGTGCTCTCCCTGCCACGTCCGTGGACGCGCTCATCATCGCTCTGAAGGACGTCAATGCATCGCATCCCACACTCACACAAGAAGAACTCGACCAAGAGTTCCAGGCCGCGATGGATCGGGCCGAGGGGATCTGGAGGGAGATCTACGACGACGGCTCATGGGAGAGCGAGGACGAGCGCGAAAACCACCTTGCCGACCATATGCACGAGGCGAGGCAGGAAGCGATCTCCGAGCGTGCGGTACGGGCGGGCCGCTTGCTGATGGAGCTCTGCGATCACCTCGCGGAGACCGTGTGGCCGGAGGTCACGGATGGCCTCCGCAGGACGGACCTCGAAAGGGTGGCGCGGGCCCTGAAGGAGGCGTCCTTGGCGGGGGAGACGGCCCCGGCGGTATACAAGCTCTACGAGGCCAATCTGTCGGTGCAGTACGAGTCGGATCCATACTCGCTCGGAGTCGTGGGCGAGCAGCTGATGGCCTTCGAGTCATGGTTGGGCGTTCAGGAGAAGGGCTGATACCACCGCCATGAGTTCGCAGGTCGGTCTCTTCGGCGGAATGTAGTACGTGGGGCTGTGGCCAGCCGAAGCCGAGGCGGTCAGTCTGCCAGACTGCGAAATCTGGCGGTCCTCCTCCAAGGCTTCGGCCCGGACTGGTCTGGGCCCGCGAACGCCCGCGCCAGTCCGCTGGGCCTGCACACCAGAGGACCGTTCGGCGCTGGGTGAGTTTTTCCAGGCGCAGATCGCCCGCCAGCAGAGCGACGCCTCCTTGGGCGACTGGACGGAACACCTAGCCGCCGCACGCGACTTCCGGGCCTGGCGCGAGTTCGGAGTCGAACGCCACCAGCGGCGCCGGTGGGTCGCCGCCACAGGCCCTGCCTTGGGCGGTGAGCGGGTCCTCGCGGTGTCCGTGTTCCTGCTCGCCGCCGCCTCGTCGCACGCGAGCGCGAGTGCCTTCCGTGGTGCGTGGAATCTTGCTGTCGTAGGAGTGGAAGCCCACTTCAAGGGGATCTCGGGAGCGAAGAGGGCCAAGCCCTACCTTGAGGGCACGATGCGGATCTGTGGAGCCTTCGCGAACACGGACTCGCAAGCCTGGACAAGGAAACTGACGATCGCTTGGCCGGAGGACGGCCGGACCTTCTCCTTCGA
Organism: Streptomyces sp. NPDC032091; assembly: GCF_055580265.1. Classification (NCBI taxonomy): domain Bacteria; kingdom Bacillati; phylum Actinomycetota; class Actinomycetes; order Kitasatosporales; family Streptomycetaceae; genus Streptomyces; species Streptomyces sp. NPDC032091. The sequence goes on from NZ_JBVILR010000011.1 coordinate 257,680, forward strand.
CCTCGGCGGGTCGATGCGAGGCGCTCCGTACCATGGTGATCAGTTCTGCGCAGAGGCCAAGCACTATCAGGTCCGGCGGACCAGGGCACTCACTTCGCTTTCGTCGCCGTGCCTGCGTCGACCTCGGTTGCCTTGCCCCTCACGTCGAGGTGGCCAGTGACGCTCGTTTGGACGCACGGCCCCACCCGCCAGGTTGCCGAGTCCACTCGGACCTGCAGGTTTCTCGGCTTCTAGGTCTGTGTACCTCTTTCCGATGACCCACCACGTGGAGTGCGTCGCGATCCTGGAGCCGATCGAAAAGGCCCGCTGACCTGCCCTTTTATGGGTTCGCGCGAGGGCCGCAGGGGCGCTGGGAGTTTCGTGGCGCCGTGGCATCCATGGCGTCGCCGAACGAGCGGGCGGCCTCCGCAGGGTCAGCCTCGACCCGGCGACATCAGCGGGATCGCCGAAGGGCTCATCGCCCCGAGCCGGACGCGTCGGCAGCGTAGACCTGGCGGATGAAACGCCGTTGCCACGGTACTTCGACCGCACGGGAATGGTAGTTCTGCCGCACCCACTTGACCGCCTCCTTCGGATTCATGCCCTCGAAGACGCAGATCGCGGAGAGCCCCGTGCCGGTCCGACCGACGCCGCCCCCGCAGCAGATCTCCACGCGTTCGCCCGCGGCGCGGTCGTAGGCGATGCGGAGTTTGCGCATCGCGTCCACAGGGTCGGCGGGGAGCCAGAAATCCCGCCAGGGAATCCACAGGGACTCCCACGGCGGCTTGGGCGGCTCGTGGTCCGTCAAGTGCACGGCGAACGTCGGGGTCTGCCCCTCCGGTAGGTCGTATCGGAGCCCGCGTCCGCGAATCATCCGCCCCGAGGGCAGCGTGACCACCTTGGGGTTGTCGGTGCTCCACAGGTCAGTCATGAGGCATCCCTTTCGATCGGTTCCGGAAGATCGAGTTGTCGGCCATGGCGATCGTCCCCAGCGGGATCTGGGGAAGCACTTGTTGAGCATGCAGAACCAGCGCGAAGGCCAAACCTTCAGCCTGCCCAAGGGTGCCCGCCGTCGCGCCCAGCACGGCCGCCTCGAAGGTACCCAGCTGGCCCGGCAGGGTCGGCAGGACATTGGAGACTTCTATCGACAGCAGTACGAGGACGAGGACGGCCACCGGCAGCCGTAGATCCAGAGCCTTCGCGATGGTCACCGCGGCCAGGAAGTCCAGGGCCCTGGTGACGAGCGCGGCCGTCCCCACTTCCGCGAAGACGCGCGGGCGGCGGACCGGGCCGAGTGCCGTGCGTACGTCGAACACGATCTTGCGCAGCCGGCCCTCCCGGGCAGGGGCGGACGGGGTGCGCGCGACCCCCACGATCAGCACGGCCAGCACCGTCAGCGCGGCCGCGTACACCCAGGGGACGGCCACCGCCCAGCCCGGCACGTGGCTCCCCGGCCACCAGACGAACACCAGGAAGGGCACGAGGCCCAGGCTGGAGAAGAACTTGCGGACCATCATGAGCGTGACGGTCACCGACCGGGCCACTCCCTCCCGCAGCAGGTAGCCGACCCGGAGGAACTCGCCCACCCCCTCCGGGCTGACGGCCGCCGCCGCCTGGACGGCGAACTCGATCCGTACCAGGAGGGGGAACCGGATCCGGACCTCGGTGAACATCGCGTTCCAGCCGACGGCCCGGGTCACCTGCGAGGCGGTGTTCGCCAGGACGGCCACGGCCAGCCAACGCCAGTCGGCGGCCTGCAGCGCCGACCACAGACGGGCCGTGTCCAGACCCCGCAGGGTGATCACGAGGCTGATGCCCACCGCTACGAACAGCAGCGCCTGGATCACCCGGGCGCGCGTGCCGGTGCTCTTCGGCAGGGGCTCGGTCCGGGTCACGGTTCGCTCCGCAACCTCACGGTGCCTGCGTCGCCGTCCACGGCCAGCATGTCCCCGGTCCCGATCCGCGAGGTCGCGGTCCGCACGCCCATCACCGCCGGGATGCCGTACTCGCGCGCCACCACCGAGCCGTGGGACAGCGCGCCCCCGACATCGGCCACCACCGCGCCGGCCCGGGCCAGCAGCGGCGCCCACGCCGGCGTCACCTGGCGTACGACGAGGACCTCCCCCTTCTCCAGCGTGCCCGCGTCCGCGAACTCGTGGATCACCCGGGCCCGGCCCGTGTAGCTCCCCGGGCTCACCGCCGATCCGCTCAGCGCGTCCGCCCTGTTCTCCCCCCGCTCGGTCCCGAACAGTGCCAAGGAGGTGATGTCGGACCCGAAGAGCGTGATCCGGGCGTCGGCGGGGACCACGTCGGGCGGATCGAGCCGCCGCTGCCGCCGGCGCCGCAGTCGGCGCTCACGCACCCGGTCGCGCCACCGCGGGTCGCCCACACCGGCGTTCACCCAGCCGCTCAGCTCCTCACCGGTCAGGTAGAACACGTCGTCGTCGGCGTCGAGCAGGCCGGCGAGGACCAGTCGGCGGCCGAGTTCGAGATATCCGGCCCGCATGAACGGCCAGCCGAGCGTGAAGGAGTGAAGGGCCTCGTCCCGTACCCCGCTCCAGTGGTTCGCCCACCGGTGGACCCCGCGCCTCAGCCGGCCGACCGGACCGCGACCGAGCCGGAGCCCCGGGGCTCCGCCAGGGCCCGATGCCGGCGCCAGGGCGCTCGGGTCGGCGCCGTCGCGGCGGCCTGCGACCACCGAGCGGAGCATGGAAGGGTCGTCGACCGCGGTGGGTTCGGCCGGGTCGAGGCTGTACACCAGGTGCCCGAAGCGCCGCAGGTACTCCTGCAGCAGTTCTTCCTCGTCCTCCGGGGTGGCCGCGGCGACCCGGTCCAGGGCGCGGTCGGCCTGGTGGGCGAGCCGGTTGTCGCCGACGAGCAGTGATCCGGTCGTGAGCCCGGCGGTGTGTCGGCCGCCGCGTGCCAAAACCACCCCCAGCAGCCATTCGCTGGTGTTCCAGTGCCAGGCGAGGCCGCCGATCACCGCCCAGTAGCGGGCGCTGAGGTCTTCGACCGTCCGGACCCGTCGCAGCACCTCGGCCGGTGTCAGGTCCTCCAGAGGTGTGTCCCGTGCCCGGTCCAGGCCGGCCCGGAGCGCGGGCAGTACCTCGTGCCGCCAGAGCCGTTCCACCGGCGAGAGGTGGAAGGACAGCCACCGCGCGATGAGCCGCAGGGTGTGCAGCGGATACCGGGAGAGGGGGAAGTCGAAGCGCAGATAGGCGAACCCGTTCACGGTCCCGTGCATCGGCTCCGGGATCAGCGGGCTGCGCGCACGCGTTCTGCGCGGACCGCCCCAGTTGGCCGCCCACCGGTCGATGAGCGCCGGGAACAGGGTGGTGGCGAAGAGAGGGGAGAGCGGATCGGACAGCCACGAGTCGCAGATGCTCATCCGGGCCCACCGCGCACCGGGGACCTCGCTCGCCCAGTCGCCGAACTGCCTCGGCTGCGGGACGGCGGCCGTGATCGGGCGAGCCTGCAGCAGGTGCAGCCCGGCGCCGTCCAGCGCCCATTCGATGTCCTGCGGTGCGCCCAGCGCCCGCTCCACCGCCAGAGCCGTGCGGACCAGCGAGCGCAGAGGGCCCCCGCTCCCGTCCTTCTCGCCCATCCGCTGCGCGAACGCGGTGCTGAACACGGGCGCGTGCGGCTCCCTCCGGGAGAACGCCACCCGGTGCGGGTCCACCGTCCCATCCACGAGCCGCGCGCCCAGCCCCTCGACCGCCTCCACGTGGACCAGGTGGTCGCCGTCGGCGACCGGGGCCTCCGCGGTGAAGAGGACCCCGGCCCAGTCGGGAACCACCATCGCCTGGACCACGACGGCCATCGCCGGGACCTGCTCGGCCAGGCCGATCCGGCCCCGGTAGACCCCGGCGGCGGCGGAGTGCCGGGAGCGTTGGCATCGGCCGACGGCCCTCAGTAGTTCTTCGAAGGTGCGGACGCCGAGCACGCTCTCGTACTGGCCGGCGGCACTGCCCGCCGCACCGTCCTCGCTGGTGGCCGACGAACGTACGGCGACTCCGTGCAGGGCGGGCAGGGCCTCCCAGCAGTCCCGTAGCCGAGCGACCGCGTCATCGCGCAGCCCCGACCCGCCGGCGCTTTCCCCGTCCTCCTCCAGGCCCGCCGCAGGGGTGAAGACGTCCATCGGCAGACAGAACCCCGGGGGGACCGGAAAGCCCGCCGCCATGAGCCGGCCCAGCCCCTTGGCCTTGCCCCCGACCCGTTCGACGGGCAGGTCCGCGGCCTCGGTCAGGCTCACCACGCCCTCAGTCATGCTCTGCCACCTCCACCCACTGCTGATAGAAACGCCGGAAACGCCGCACGCCCTCGTCACCGGGCACGTAGATGCCGTGCCGGTCCCCCGGGAGCAGGGTGTCGAAGACCGGCAGGTCCTGACGGGCGGCCACCTGCACTTCCGCCCGGTGCACGAGCGCACGCAGCCACCCCAGGGCCCCCGCCCCGTCGGGGTCGACGGCGGCGTTGACGTGCTGGATGCTGTGGTGCTCCCCGACCGGGGTGACGGCCAGGATCATCCGGTACAGGCGTTGGCCGTCCGCGTAGTACTCGATCTCCTGGCAGCTCGGCCAGCCGCGCATCCGCAGGGTGAACTCGCGCGCGTTGAGCCCGAACGCGTTCGACACGGCGCCCAGTGCGCCCCGGTACGCCGGCCAGGTCAGGGTCGCGTCGCAGCGTTCCGACGGCCCGCCGTCCGGAGCTCCGTCACCCACTGCCCCCTCGCGCACGTCCGGGAACACGATCCGGGCCTCCCCGGCCACCGTCAGCCCGTGCAAGGCCACCAGGTGGTCCGGGTCGTAGGTGTTCTCCAGGATCCGCCGGGTGGTCGCCCGGGTCGGGTCCGCCAGCCGGAAGCTGCGTACACCGGGAAACCGCCGCGCTTCGAGGTCCGGCAGGTCCGGTGGCTCGAAACGGGGCGTCCCGCTGCCGTACCACGCCCACACATAGCCCGAGCGTTCGCGGGTGGGCAGCGTGAGGACGGCGGCCCGCGCCGGCGGGCGGCGCCCCGGCACGAAGACGCACGCACCGGATCCGTCGAACCGCCAGCGGTGGAAGGGGCATTCGAGCGTGCCGTCGACCACCTTGCCGCCGTGCAGGGCGGCGCCCGCGTGCGGGCAGACGGAGCTCTGGACGCGGGCCTGGCCGTCCTTGCCGCGCCAGCCCACGTAGGTGTTGCCGAAGAGAGTGATCCGGCGCGGCCGACGACGCAGCTCCGCGGAGGGCAGCGCGACGTACCAGCCCGAGGCGAGGTTCGTGACGGGCCGAGCCGACGCGGCCAGCCGCTCAGACGTCCTGTGCCTCATCCTGTCCCCTCCCGAACACTCCGCCGTCGTCCCGCGACGGCCTTGACCGCTCCCTCATGTGGCTCGCCCCCGTCCAACGGCGGTGGAACTGACGGAACCGCAACACACCCTCGTCGTCGGCCGTGTTGATCGATCCGTCGGTCTCGCCGGCGTCCCGGTAGATACGCAGATCAGCCCGCGTCCCCCACCAGTGCTGGAGCCGGTAGCCCCAGAAGACCGGGGACGAGCCGAGCAGACCGCCGGCCCGCGGCATGACGGTCCAGCCGTGCATCGTGGAGCGGCCCTGTGCCACCGGCGTTACGGCGAGCAACTCGTGCGCCACCGGGCGGTCGTTGAGCTCGAACGTCAGCACCTGGTACGAGGGCGTCGAGCGAAGGTGCAGACAGAGCCGCCCCAGCCCGCGCCGGCGCCGGTCGAGCGGAGCCGGCAGGCTGATCGATTCCGTGGTGATGCGCGCCGCGAGCGTGTGCCGGTCCACCTCGGAGTCCCAGGTGAGCCGCAGATCGTCGGAGATTCCGTGGACCACCGGGAAGTGGGGTACGTCGAATCCGTTCTCCAGCACGCGGCGTGCCGGCGCGGGGGTGTCGAAGGCGAACCGGTAGCGCCGGTGGGCCGGGGACCGACGGTCCAGGTGCGGGAAGTCCGGCGGCGGATATTCGGGGACCGCCGAGCCCACCCAGGTCCAGACGTAGCCGAGCCCTTCCCAGGAGGGGTGCACCCGGGCCGAGGCACCGCGCGGCACCCGCCGGGTCGCGGGGGCGGCCACGCAGGTCCCGTTGCCGTCGAACCGCCAGTGGTGGAACGTGCACCGCAGCGCTCCGTCGACCACCCGTCCCAGTTCCAGAGCGGCTCCCTGATGAGGACAGAAGCGGTCCATGACGACCGCCGCGCCGTCCCCCGCGCGCCAGAGCACCACCTCCTGCCCGGCCACCACGGCGGCCCGGGGCCGTCGTCCCACCCGGAGGGAACGCTCGGCCACGTACCAGCCGCGCGCCAGGTCACGCGGAGGTTCGAGATCGAGGGGCGGCCGTCCCCGTACCGGCGCGGGACTCATGTGACGGCCTTTCCCTCGTCCGCGGCGCGGTCGACCCATGACTGGTAGTAGCGGCGGAATCGGAGCAGCCCGTTGTCGTAGCGCACGTAGACGGTGGGCTGGGCGTTGCGGGTCGAGTCGTAGACGGGTACGTCCTGGAAGGTCCCCGCCCGGTTCTGGACCCAGAACAGGACGTAGTTGAAAAGGGTGCGGTGCCAGCGGCCGGTGCGGCGCACCCCGGCCCAGCCGACCTGCCGGGTGGCCCGGTCCCCCTCGGGAACGATGCCCATGATCACTTTGTAGACCTCGGTGCCGTCGACGTACGCCGTGAAGCGCTGGCCGCCCGGCCACCCGTCGACCAGCAATTGCATGTGGCGCCCCATCGCGAACGTGGAGACGACACCGGTGATCCAGCCCAGAGGCGAGCGGCGCAGCGGTGGCCGCCACGGCCGGCCGGAGAACCACACGCCGAACCAGGCGTCGTCCCGTGTCAGCGGCGGGCCGTTGTCCGCCGCCTCGGACTGCTCGGCCAGCACGCGGAACTCGACTTCGTCCAGCGCCAGTCCGTGCAGAGCGCTGAAGTGCTGGTGGTCGACGGCGTTCTCCAGCAGTTGGCGGACCGTACCGGTGGTCGCGTCGTCATAGGTGAAGCCGAGGTACCGGCGGGGCCTTTCGGTCAGGGCCGGGAACTCCGGCAGCTCGAAGAGGGGTTCGGCGGTGCCGTACCAGACCCAGACGAACCCGTACGCCTCGCGGGTGGGGTAGGAGCGGATCCGCGCCGTCGTCGGGGGACGCGAAAGACCGGGGATCGCGGAGCAGACTCCGTTGCCGTCGAACCGCCAGTGGTGGAAAGGGCAGCGCAGTTCGCCCTTGACGACGTCCCCCAGGCCCAGGTTGGCGCCCTGGTGCGGGCAGTGCGCGGCCACGCACCGGGCCACCCCCTTCCGGTCGCGCCACAGCACGACCTCGCGCCCGAACAGCCGCATCCGGTGCGGCCCCTTGCCCAGGCGGGAGCTTTTGATCGCGGCGTACCAGGAAGCGGCGATGTTCGCCCCGGCGGGGTTCGGGGGAGCAGCCGGGGGCGAGACGGTCCGGAGCTCGTCCCGGGAGCCGTCCGCGCCGATCACGCCGCCACCCGGCCGCGGACCACCTCGGCGGCCCAGCGGAGCATCGACGCGCGCTCACCGAATCCGTCGAGCTCCGCCACCGCCCGCGTGAGCAGTCCGCGGACCCGTTCGCGCGCCTCTTCCACCCCCACCAGCCGGGGGTACGTCCACTTGCCCGCGGCCCGGTCCTGGCCGACCTCCTTGCCGAACTCGTCGAAATTGGACGTCTCGTCAAGAATGTCGTCGACGATCTGATAGGCGAGCCCGAGATTCCGCGCATACGTGGTGAGCCGGGCAATGTCGTCCTGCGTCGCACCTCCCAGAATCGCCCCCGTGACCACGGACGCCTCGATGAGTGCGCCGGTCTTCTTGAGGTGCATCTCCTCGACGGTCGACGGGTCGACATCGTCGCGTCCCTGGCAGTAGAGGTCGATCGCCTGACCACCGGACAGCCCCGACGGGCCGACCACCTCGATCAGTTTGGCCATGACGGCCAGCAGAATCTCCGGACGCAGTGAGCCGGAGTTCCGGAGTATGAACTCCAGCGCATAGGCGAGCAGAGCGTCACCCGCCAGCAGGGCCATACCCTCACCGAACACCCGGTGATTGGAAGGGCTGCCGCGGCGGAAATCGTCATCGTCCATGGACGGCAGGTCGTCATGGATGAGCGAAGCCGTGTGCAGCATTTCGAGGCCGCAGGCGGTGGGAAGTGCGATCGAGACGTCGGTGTCGAATATCCCGCAGGTCAACAGGCACAGAGTCGGCCGGATGCGCTTTCCGTCGGCCAGCAGCGAATAGGCCATGGCCTCACGCAGCCGAGGCGGCTCCACCGAGTCGACAGAGGAGCGCAGCTTCTCGTTGACCTGGCGACGGAATTCCTCCATCGCAACCGGAAGGTCAGTTTCCATTTTTGCGTTGTCAATCGCGAAGGACACGAGCGCTCACTCTCCCCGTGGATACGCCGAACCGGCCGCCGGGTGAACGGGCGACGGCGCAGATCAGCGGCGATGAGAAACAGAGATTGACGGTCGGATGGATCGCGGTGCGACAGCCGGCCGGCTCAGATCGCCAGGACGCGCGCGTCCGGGCCTGCGGCCGTCTCGGGCAGAGGTCTGCCGGCCACGCTCATGCGCTTCAGCCAGCGGTCCGTACCGTCGAACCGCGGCTCGAAGGCGCGGCGGCCGTGCACGGCACGGTAGTTGTCCACGATCAGCACGTCACCCTCGCCGACCACCACGTCCCGCTGGACGCGGGTGAGCTCGTCAACGATCGCGGCCAGCGCCTCGGCGGCCTCGTCGTCACCGGCCACCGCGGTCGTGTACGGGGCGTCGATCCGCAGGAAGGGGGCCTCGGCATCGCCGAAGAGGAGGGCGACCGGCTCCGGGTTCTCGTACATCTCGCGCGCACGGCGGAGCATCTCGCTGTCGGGGGCGAACCTGGCCAGCTGACGCAGGTGTTCCAGGTCAGGCCGGATGTGGAAGCGCCGCTCGCCGAGTACGGACCGGTGTTCGCCGGTCAGCCGCAGGTCGTCGACCGTGCCCAGCGTGGTCGGCACCCGATCGGGGTTCCTGACGCCGAGGAGCGCCAGATGGCGGCACCTGTCCTCGTGAAAGCCGTCCTCGGTGTGCCAGTCCAGGGCGACCGAGCCATGGCCGCTCTGCTGCTCCCTGTCGCTCTCGACCGGGAGGAGGTTCTGCACCATCCTGCCGCGTTGGAGGGTCGGCCACGCGAAGACTTCGCCCAGACCCGAGGCCAGCAGGGCCAGCTGCGCCTCCTCCAGCTCCTGGCGGCGGTCGTCGACGGCTTCCTGCCAGGAGGCCGGCGTGGGCCCGCACCGGTCGGGGTCGACGCGCACCCCTGAAATGCGCAGTGCGCCCAGCGAGGGCGAGTCTTTGAATTCATTCAATACCGAGCGAATCGACTCCGGTATTCGATGGACATGTTCTTCCAGGCCCTCATAGAAAAAGGACTTCGCAGGAGAACCTTGAGCGGCCAGTGCAGTCCGAGCTGCCGTGCATAAGCCATCGGCCTCTTCGGCCGACAGCGAGTACCCTAAAATTGACGAAAAGTGCCCTGAGTCGTCGTCCATGTAATCCCCCGTGATGTGGTCGGACGTGACCGGAACCGCGAAAAGCAACACATGTGGGCGGAATTCGTGGCGTGTGAAACGCAGCCTCTGTATCAAGTCTTGCGAGTACGTCTGGCGGTGTGGGTGAGGGTGATGGTACACCATGTTCATCACCCGGTCAGGTGGGTGCCGTCTGAACAACCCATTCCGTTAAGCCAGTTGGACGTCCACGGATCGGCCGGGGCTGCACGGGGAACAGCTGTAGGAGGCTGGATTGAGCAGGATGCGCAACCTGAGGGCGGCGGCGTCCCGACGGGCCAAGCGGTTGTTGGCTTCGGCCGTTACCCAAGTGGCCCCACCGATTCGACGGGGCATCGAGACCGCCGTCAGCGAGGGCTTGCACGGCTCCGTCCTCGGTTCGCCCCTGAAGCAGCAACTCAAAGCCGCGCCGACCCGGTTGATGGCGCGATACCTCGCCTTCACGGTGAAACGCGCCCGCCTCGCGGAACTTGCCCCGAGCCCCGTCGGGGGGGATCTGTCCGGATATCTGGCAGGGCTTCGGGACGCAGGCATCGAGAAGGCGCTGGCCCGGCTTTGTGCGCGTATCCCCGACGGCGCGCGCGCCCGTCGGGACGTCACGGAACTCGCCGAAGTGGAATTCGAGGTCCGCAATGGCGTGGTGAAACCGGAACGACTCCGGAGGCTCCTGGAGTTGGCTCCCAGCGAACTGCGCCTGGTCCGCGACCTCGGTCGGCCGTGGGGCCGCGACGGTGACGAGGAACTCCGCGAGACGCTGCGACCCGCCGAGACCCTGGCCTACCTCGCGTGGGACCTGGAGCAGTACGCCGGCGCCACCCGTCCGATCAAACGCACCAACCTCTACGCTGCGTTCGTCGACGCCTACGGCGACGCCGCCCCGGAGCGGCTCCGCGAGGAAGTCGCCCACTTCGAGGCACAGTTCGAGGCGGGATTACGTTCGATCGGCGCGGCGGACCGGGAGCGGCTCAAGCGTGCCTTCACACTCCACTGCGCCCCGCTCCGAGACGCCTTCCCGGAGCCGGCGGCCGACCGGCACGAGGAGGAGGGCGCGGTGGAAGGGGTATCGAGCGCCGTCGTCCTCTTCGGCATGCTCTGCGCGGTCGGATGGCTGGTGGCCTACGTGGCGATCGTCTACCGGGGATTCGCCGACCAGACGTACGGTGTGCCGCTCGCGGCCTTCTTCGCCAACCTGACCTGGGAGTTCGCCTACGGCTTCCTCCTTGACCCGTTGGGCGACTACTTCCACACCGCGAGCATCTTCGGCTTCCTGGTCGACGCGGTGATCGCCTGGCAGGTATGGAAGTACGGTGCGGCCCAGTTCCCGAACAGCGCGCTCGGCCGCTACTTCCGGCCGCTCTTCGGACTGTGCGTGGCCGCCGCACTGTCGGTCAACTACCACGCGTTTATCGACCTGGCGGACCCCGATGGGGAGTACACCGGGTTCGGCATCAACCTCATGATGTCCATCCTGTACCTCAAGATGCTGGAGGACCGCGGCTCGCCCGCGGGCCAGTCGATGTACATTGCCGTCGGTAAATGGCTGGGCACGCTGTGCGCCTGGATCGCCACGGCCCTCACCGTCACCACGTCACCGAAGCAGACCTGGCCCACGAGCTGGTCCGACTTCACGCGGAAGTCCCTGGGCAGCCGTTCGTATCCGCTGACGCCACTGATCAACGTCATGTACGGCTGGACGTTCCTGCTCGACGTCGCCTACTGCGTCCTGCTCCACCGCTCCATCAAGGCCGCCGGCATGTCGCCTTGGCGCCGGCTCTGAGAACCTCCGCTGCCCACGTGACCGGCGCCGGGACCGGCTCCCGGCATCTGCTCGGATCGGCAGTCGCGACGATGGCGCTCGTCACGCTGACCGCGCTGGTGGGATCCGGGAGCGACGCCGTCAGCACGGTCGACGGCAACGCCCGTGCATGCGCGCACCGCGCCTTCGGGACGTGGGCCGGCTCCTGGCTCGGCGCCGACGGACCGGCCGACACGGTGGGGTCTGCCCTGTTGGGGGCGGGCATGCTCACGGTCCTCGGCGTACTGCTGCGCCGTCGCCGCCCCGGCGCCGCACTGTGGGTGCTCGCCGGCCTGACCGTCCAGTTCGCCGCGGAGACGGCGCTCGAAGCGTGGGTGGGACGGCCGCTGCCGCCGCCGGTCGACGGCACTCTCCCCGCTCCCGGGTACAGCTTCCCGTCCGGGCACATGGCTTCCGCGACGCTGATCCTGACGGTGCTCCTGGTCGTGCTGCGCACCGGCACGCCAGTGTGGTGGCTGTGCGTGGGCCTGGGCCCGACCCTCGTGGCGGCGGTCGGGCTCTCCCGCGTGCTGGCAGACGCCCACCACGCCACCGACGTCGTGGGCGGCGCCCTGCTGGGGCTCGTGGTCGGCTTCGCGGTCGCCTGGCGCATCGACGTCCGCTCCCTGGACACCTCCCGAAAGGAGACATGGTGAACGGTTTGGCACGCCTGGCGTCTACCCCATTGGGGAAGGCGGTGGGCATCACCCGGGACTACGTGCTGCGGATGTACTACATCGTGGACGAGGTGCCGCGCCGGCAGCGGTTGTGTCTCACGCCGGTACTGCTCGGCGTCGAGTACCTGGTCTACCGCGTCGACTCCTTGGCCGAACGCAACACGTCGGTGGATCTCGACGCCGAGCGCAACAGCGACTACGAGGCGTTCCATACGTACAAGAAGGCTTTCGAGAAGGTGCTGCGAACCCTGGGGGCATGGAACGAGGACGTGGCTTTCCTGGTCGACGAGGCTGAGCGGTTCATCCGCTTGGAGAACGCCACCACGTCGCGCGGCACCGTCACCCGTCAGGACGCCCTGGCCCTGGTCGAACTGCGTCCCACCGACGTACGCCTGCTGCGTGCCATGACCTTCGCCCTGCGCGGACGGTTGATGGACGCCGCGACCCGAGACCTGCTCTGGCCGGTGGAAGTGCTCGCCGACATCGCGAACGACCTCGGGCATTACGAACAGGACGTCGCCTCTGGAACCTTGAACGTCTACGCCGCGTTCGTGGAGCTCTTCGGCGACGGGGCCGCGGCGGAGCTGCGCCGCGAGGTCGACCGGTACGAGTCCATGTTCCTGGACCGCCTCTCCGCACTGCCACCCGCGCGGCGTGCACGGGTCGCGCAGGTCTGCCGACGCCGCTATACGGCCGCCGTGCGGCCGTACCCCCGGATCATCACCCGGCCGCCGGCCCCCGCGGCCCCTTCCCGGTCCGCCGGCACAAGCCCGCGCAAGAAGGCCGCCATCGGCGCAGCCCTTGTCGTCGGGGCGCTCGCCGCAGCGGCGTACGGGCGTGGACAGTCCCGACAGGACGACGTGCGGACGTCACAGTCCCCCGCGTAGTCGGGGCCGGGTGGGGCTTCGCGCCGCGGCCCCCGGAGGGCTAGACGAGTAAGTCCGAAGTCTTCGGGCGCATGAAGCGAGGGTCTCGTTGGTTCGTTTGTGACGACAAACCTGGAGACCCTCGCGACTGCACTGTACGTGAGGATCG
>NZ_JBVILR010000012.1:0-256105 GCF_055580265.1 Streptomyces sp. NPDC032091
GTACCGGCGAGGGTCTTCTTCGAAGCGGCGATGCGGCGGATGACGGCGTTGGACACGGAGGAACCTTCCGACGGGAACAGGGGCGGTCGCGGCGCATGCCGGAGCACACGGGAGCCACTCACACGGGGGAGAGGGGCCGTCCGGGCGGGGGGCTGTGCGCCCCGGCCGCCCCGGCGACATCACCAGTTAGCCAGGCCCCCGCCGCCCTGGCAACGCCCCCCTCCTACGAGCCGGCTTCGGACCGGAGCGACAGGCCCCGCCCGGGCGGAGGGGCGGATCCCGCTGGTGGGAGACGGTGGGCGGGGGTGCGGGCGGGTCTACTAGGCGAGGCCGGATGTGACGTGGGTCCTGTGGGCCGCCTCACCGCCGAGCGGCCCCTATGTCACCGTGCGTGCCGGTTCATACCCCGTCCGGTGCGTGTCCCGGGCCACTTCCGGCCAGCGAATCGAAGGAAACGGGCGCGTCGAACGCCGCTTTCCGAGCCGCTGCTACGGCTGCGCGGGGCCGCCGGTCACCCGGCTCCACAGCGAGCGCGTGGCACCGAAGCCGCTCTCGTGCGTCCAGACGTGGGTGCAGCCGGGGCACTGGAGGTGCAGGAGGCTGCCCTTGTTGGAGAGCAGGTAGCGCCAGTGCCGGGAGCAGGTCCGGCGCTCCCCGCACGGCCCGCAGTCCCGGGTGTCCTCACAGCGCGGGCAGGGCACCCAGGCCCGGCGGCCGATGTCGGCCTGCGGGTCAAGGGGCAGCATGGCCGCCCCCGCGCACGGGCAGTACACCGGCCGCCACCAGGTCGTCGTAGAGGCGCTGCTGCTCCGCGTCGAGCCCGGAGTAGAGCAGGTCGTACGCCGCCTCTTCTCCGCGCAGCACCTCCACCGGGTCCCAGTCGGGGCCGAGCGCGGCCATCACCTGGGCGCGCCGGAGCATCTCCTGGGAGGTGAGGTCGACGGAGAAGCCGATGGTTTCCGCGTCGCCCGGGCCGGTCGGGGGCGTGAAGTGGTTCGAGGACATGGGGCAGAACTTAGGTATGCCTTCCTTGCCGGGTCAAGGGAGGGTGGGCGGAGTCACATCCCGCCCACAAGCGGAGGGTCCGGGCGAATAGCGGATACCGGATACCGGGGCAGGGGGGTGTGGCCGTCGCCATCAGCCCACGAGCACGCCGGGGTTGAGGACGCCCATCGGATCGAGCGCGGTCTTCGCCGCCGTCAGGGCCAGCGCGAAGGGTTCGGGGCGCTGGCGGTCGTAGCCGGGCCGGTGGTCCCGTCCGACGGCGTGGTGGTGGGTGATGGTGGCGCGGTGGCGGTGCAGCACGTCGACGGCGACGGCCTTGAGGTCGTCCCACAGGGCGGCTTCGTCGCCGGGCCGTCCGGCGGCGAGGACGGTGAAGTAGGGGGCGGCGCCGTCCGGGTAGACGTGGGTCAGGCGGCAGTTGACGGTCGCGGGGTGTCCGGTGGCCTTCAGCGCCGCCGCGCCGATCGCGGTGCGCACCGCGTCGATCAGGCCGGGGACGCGGTCCCAGGTGGCCGCGGTCTCGAAGGTCTCGGCCACCGCGCCCATCCTGGCCAGCCCGTCGCGGAGGTAGGGCATCCGCAGGAAGGCCGCGCGCCAGGCGCGTACGGCGGCGTCTCCCCCGGAGTCCCCGTCCGTGCGGTCCGGGCCGGCGCCGCCGGCCGGCCCGCCTCCGTGGGAGCGGGCCAGTTCGACGGCGCGCGCGAGCCGGCCGTCCACCGGTTCGTGCGCCGACTCGAAGCCCAGGACGAGGACGGAGGAGCCGTCCCGGGCGGCGCCGGCCAGCGCGGCCTCGCCCGGGTCGAGCAGACGGCAGTTGGCGGGCGGGAGGTCGGTCCGCGCCAGGTCGCGCACCGCGCGCAGGGCGGCGTGGAAGTCCGTGAAGGAGACGGCCGCGGAGGCTTTGTGGCGGGGCCTTTCCTGCAGCCGCATCCAGGCCTCGGTGATGACGCCGAGCGCCCCTTCCGACCCGAGGAAGAGGCGGTCGGGCGAGGGGCCGGCGCCGGAGGCGGGCAGGCGCCAGGAGCCGCTCGTCCCGGCCGGGGTGACCACGCGCATCGACTGGACGAAGTCGTCGATGCGGGTGCGGCCGGTGGCGTAGTGGCCGCCGGCCCGGGTGGCGAGCCAGCCTCCGAGGGTGGAGAACTCGAAGCTCTGCGGGAAGTGCCGCAGGGTGAGGCCGTGCGGACGCAGCCCGTCCTCCAGATCCGGCCCGAACGCGCCGGCCTGCACGCGGGCGGCGCGGCCCGCGGTGTCGACCTCCAGGATCCGGCCCATGGCGGTGAGGTCGAGGGACAGGACGGCCCGGTGGGCGTCGCCGCGGTACTCCACTCCCCCGGTGACCGAGGAGCCGCCGCCGTAGGGGATGACGGCGACGCCCTGGTCGCCGGCCCAGTCCAGGAGGGCGGTGACGTCCCGTTCGCCGGCGGGGCGGGCGACGAGGTCGGGGATGCGGCCGGGCCGTCCCCGCAGGGCGCGGGCCACGTCGCGGTAGGCCTTGCCCATGGCGTGGGCGGCGCGGTCCGCCGGGTCGGCGGTGACCAGGTGGGCGAGGCTCGGCGGCGGCTCGACGGCGGGGGCCGCGATGCGGAGGTCGCGGACGCGGGGCACGGGGAGCGGGCGGGCGAGGGTGCCGGGGAGGAGGGCGCCCATCGCGACGCATTCCGCGTCGTCGGGGTGGGCGTCCGTCCAGCCCCAGCCCCACCAGGAGCGGGAGCGGGGGGCCGGCCGAGCGGTGGTGCCGTCCATGGGGGACTCCGGAGGTCTGGAGACAGGAATTTACCGTGCGGTAAATTACGTACTGGTAATATCGCTCCATGGCAACCCCTCCTTCGAAAGCCGGTACCAAGGGAGTCCCCCGCGAACACCGGGCGCGGCAGATCCTGGACGCCGCCACTGCCGAGTTCGGCACCCGCGGCTACGCGGCGGCGTCGCTGCCCGCGATCGCGGCGCGCGTGGGGGTCACGAAGACGCTGCTGCACCAGTACTTCGGCACGAAGGAGGACCTCTACGTCGCCTGCCTGGTCCCGGTCGGCGACCGCCTGCTGGGGGCCGTGCGCACGGCGATGGGGCCGGACGGGACCACGTCCGAGACGCCGCTGCGGGTGCTCCGCGCGGTCTTCACCGCGCTGGAGGGGCAGCGGGAGGCGTGGTTCGTGCTCTACGACACCACGCTGCCGCCGGGCGGGGAGGCGGCCCGGCGGGCCGCGGAGTACTGGTCGGCCATCGACGGGCTCGCGGCCGCGGGCACCGCCGAACTGCTGCGGGGCGCGGGTTCCACCGACCCGCTGGACGCCGACGCCCTTCGGTACGTGTGGCGGGACCTCGTCGCCACCCTGGTGCGCTGGTGGGTCGGGCACCCGGAGCAGACCCCGGACGCCATGACCCGCCGCTGCGCCCGCCTCTTCGCGGTCGCCGCGGCTCTCGCCCCGGACGGCGACCGCTGACCCGGTGGCGGCGGTGACCGGCGACCGCCGCCGTTCCGGTGCGGACCGCGGCCCGGGCGCTCAGTAGGAGTGGTCGACCGTGACGTCGGCCGACAGGCGCAGGGCCGCTTCGGCCGGGGCGCCGCGCTGTTCCAGCAGGGTGAGGGTGAGGGCGTCGACCACGGCGAGGTGGGCCAGCCGGCTCGCGACGGTCTCCAGTCCGAACACCAGGTCCTGGCCTCCCGCGACGAGGACGCAGTCGCCGGTCTCGCTCAGCGGTGAGCGGGCGTAGCTCGTGAGGACGACGACCCGGGCTCCGGCCCGCCGCGCGCGCCGGGCGGCGTCCACCGTGCTGCGCGTGGCGCCGGTGTGGCTGATGGCCAGGCAGGCGTCGGCGGCCGTCAGCTGCGAGGCCGCCAGCTGCGCGGTCAGCGGGTCGGCGGGCGCGTCGACGGCGATGCCCAGCGCGCGCAGCCGGTAGGCGGTGTCGAGCGCGACCGCGCCGGACAGGCCCGCGCCGACCACCAGCGCCCGGGGGGCCGCGCCGATCAGCGAGGCCGCCGTGCGCAGCCGGTCCGGGGTCACCGTCGCGGTCACCCCGTCGAGCGCCTCGCGGGCGGCGCGGAGGGTGTCGGCGAGGGCCCGGGCGGCCGGGTCCCGGTCCTGTGAGGGTTCCGGGGCGGGCGCCTGCCGGGCGGCGGCGATCTTGAGTTCCTGGTAGCCCCGAAACCCCAGCCGCTGGCAGGCCCGTACGACGGAGGACGGCGCGGTGCCGGCCAGGGCCGCCACGTCGCTGACGCTGAGGTGCAGCAGTTCCGCCCCCTTGTCCAGGACGACCTGCGCCACCCGGGCCTCGGTGTCGCGCAGTTCGGGCAGGCGGGCCCGGATGCGGGCGGCGAGCCCGCCCCCGGCGGTGGAATGAATTTCCATGGCAGTATCGTAACAAGGAATTCCATTCCATAGCCTGTCGTGGGGAGCGCCCGTGCCCGCCAACCTGCCGTTCCCGACGGGCGCGGCCGCCGTGCCCGTCGTCGTCCTCGCCTCGGCGGTGCTGCACGCCGTCTGGAACGCCCTGGCCCACGGCCTGCGCGACAAACTGGCCGGCTTCACCCTGATCAGCCTCGCCTCCGCCGGCTGCGGAGCGGTCCTCGTCTGCCTCGCCCCGGTGCCCGAGCCGGCGGCCTGGCCCTACCTCGGCGCCTCCGCCGCGCTGCAGGTCGCGTACCAGCTGCTGCTCCTGCGCGCCTACCAGCTCGGCGACTTCGGCCAGATGTATCCCACCGCCCGCGGGACCTCGCCCCTCGTGGTGGCCCTGGTCTCCGTCACCCTCCTCGGCCAACCTCTCCCCGCCGGCCAGGCCGTCGGCATCGCGGTGATCTCCTGCGGGCTGGCCGCCCTCGCCCTCGCCGACGGGATGCCCGGCCGGGCCCAGCTGCCCGCCCTGGCCGCGGCGCTCGGCACCGGCGTGATGATCGCCTTGTACACCCTTGTCGACGGCAGCGGCGTCCGCGTCTCGGGCAGCGTGTCCGGCTACATCGCCTGGCTGTTCCTCTGCCAGGGGCTCGTCCTCCCGCTCATCGCCTGGGCCCTGCGGGGGCCCGCCCTGCTCGGCGCGCTGCGTCCGATGTGGGGCCGCGGACTGGCCGGCGGACTGCTGTCCCTGCTGGCGTACGGACTCGTCGTCTGGGCGCAGTCGCGCGGCGACCTGCCGACCATCGCGGCGCTGCGGGAGACCGGGATCCTCTTCGGCACCCTGATCGGCGCGGTCGTGTTCCGCGAACGCCTCGGCCACCGGCGGATCGCCGCCGGCATCACCGTCCTGGCGGGCATCGCGGTGCTCCGGCTCACCGGCGGTTCCTGAGGTCCACCGCCGGCCGGGGTCAGGGGGTGGTGAGGAGGTCCGCGTGGGCGCCGTCGAGGACGAACCCGTTGTCGAAGCGGACCCGGACCGTCACCCGGCTCCCCTCCCGCTGGAAGGCGGCCCACTCGGCTTCGAGGGCCGCGACCTCCTCCTCCAGCCGCTTCCTGCTCTCGGCGGGCATCGTGTGGCCGTAGTCGCCGAGCAGCGACCGCAGCCGCTCGTACTCCAGGACCGCGTGGCCCGGGGGCCGCTCGTCCACCCGCTCCACCGTGCCTGCGGTGCCCGACGCCAGGGACAGGAAGCCGGCGGGTGCCCCGGCCGGCCCCGTGACCGCGTCGCCCAGCCCGATGTCCACGGCGAGCTCCACCCGCAGGCCTTCCCTCAAGGTCATCGGTCCTTCGTCCCCCGTCCCGGTGCGTGCCGCGGGGCGGTCCGCGGTGAGGCCATTATCGCGTCCCGCCGCGGGGGCGGGCGCCGGCCGTCGCGGTGGAAGGCCGTGCGGAGCGGCACCGAGCCGTCGAGCACCGTCCAGGAGCGGCAGTCGGTGCGGTCGCCCGAGGGCGGGGGGGTCGGCGGACCCGTGACGGCCTGGAAGGCCTCGGCCCGGTGGTCCCGGGTCACGGAGGGGCGGGCCCTTCGGACGTGCCGGGGCCCGTGCCCGTCCCGATCGCGGGGTGGGGGCCGGGCGGGAGGGTCCACCGTCCCCGACGGCGTCCTGGACGGCAGGGGCGGACGGGTGGGCGTCGGGCGGGCCGGGGAGGCGGACGCGGTGGGCCCGGTTGCGCGCTTCGGCGGACCTCGGGCCGGCGCCGGTTACGTACCCGATGGCCATCCAGGGCCGCGGGGCGCCGGGGTCGGCGTCCACGGCGCGGGCGGTGTACGCCCCGTCGACCCGGCGGCGAGGGTCCACCTCCCGGGCGAACCGCTCGCGCTCGACCGGGCCCACCGGGCCCCGCGCGAGCAGGGACTTGACGGCGGGGTCGTCGGCGTGGAGACGGTGTACGGCGATGCCCGGCACGGGCTCCTGCCTCCCCCGGTCAGCGCCCGCACGCGGCCGCGAGGATCAGGAGCAGGACGAGGAGGACGGCCGTCCCAGCGCAGCCGAGGCCGCCGCTCCGCCCGGACTCCGTGGCGCCGGCCTCCACCTGTCCGCCCAGACGCAGCCCGGGGTGCCGGGCCGCGTAGTGGTCCATGTGCTGGCGTTCGGCCACGGATTCGGGCCCCCAGGGGGTCTTGAACCCGCATTCGCCGCACCAGAAGCGGTAGGTCATTCCTCTCCTCCTCGACTCCCCGGCGCCTCGCCGGTGACGCGTTCTCCGCCTCGAAGACTGGGGTCCGCGCAGGTCGGGGTACAGGTCATGGCACCGGTCACGTATGACCGGTCGCCGGCCGCTACGCTCACCTGCGGTCCGGGTCGGTGACCGGCCGGGAGGGGGAGGGAGCCTGGTGACGAGCGACCGACTCGTGCGGCTGGCCGAGCTGTTGAGGGACCTGCGGCGGCGGTCGGGGCTGACGCAGCAGCAGTTGGCGGAGAAGTCCGAGGTGAGCGAGAGCACCATCAGGCGGCTGGAGAGTGCCCGGGCGCCGAACCCGACGCTGCTCTCGCTGGCGAAGCTCCAGGACGCGCTCGGCGCCGGGCCGCAGGAACGCGGGCGGCTGGCCGAGCTGCTCGCGAGCGGGCCCGGGGCCCCGGTGGAGACGGCCGGTCCGGACGGGGGGCCGGAGGGTTCCGGCGGGCTGCCCGGGGCCGGCGGGGCCTCAGGGGCTGCGGCCGGTTCCGGCGGTGGCCTGCCCGGGCGGCTGCGGGCGCCGGCGGCCCCCTCCGGGACGCTGGTGCGGGACGAGGTCCTGGCCGCGGCCCGTGACCTGGCTCTGGAGGTCCGGCGCCGCTGGCGGCTGGAGGAGGAGCAGCGCCGGGTCCACGACCCCTTCCCGCTGCCGGTGCGGTGGCGGCGCACCGACGCCGCGCTCGGCGACCACGAGGACAACGTCGAGCGGCTGGCGCCGGGGGCCGCGGCGCCCCGGCCCCCCGCCGACCTGAGCGGGGCTCTGCCGGCCGTGGCCGAGTTCTACCGGAGCAGGCCGTCGGGGCGCCTGGTGGTCCTCGGCCGGGCGGGCTCGGGCAAGTCGGTGCTCACCATCCGGTTCGTCCAGGACTTCCTGGAGTCCCCCACCGCGCCGGACCGGGTCCCCGTGATCTTCAGCATCGGCTCCTGGGACCCCGCGGTCCGGCCCCTGCGCACGTGGATGGCCGAACGGCTCGTACGGGACCACCCGCACCTGGCGGACCGGGTGGCGGGCACCTCCATGGCCGACGCGCTGATCGGGGCCGATCTCGTCCTGCCCGTCCTGGACGGTTTCGACGAGATCGCGGAGGGGCTGCGGGGCCGCGCCCTGGAGCGGCTGAACGAGTTCTCTTCGCCGCTCGTCCTGACCAGCCGGCGCGAGGAGTTCGCCGAGGCGGTCGGGGCGGCCGGTACCCCGCTGGTGTGGGCCTCCGTCATCGAGCTCGCCGACCTCACGCCCGAGGACGTCGCGTCGTACCTGCCGCGCACCGCCCGTCGCGGCCGCGACGGGACCGGCGGCGGCGCACGGGGTCCGTGGGACGGGGTGGTGCAGCGGCTGAGGGAGCGCGACCCGTCCGACGGCGGCGGCCGGGCGGCGGCCCTGGCCGCGGCCCTGCGCACCCCGCTGATGACCGCCCTGGCCCGGACCCTCTACAGCGAACGGCCCGGCACCGACCCGGCCGAACTGCTCGACCCCCGGGAGTTCCCCGACGAGAGCTCCATCGAGGAGCACCTGCTCGCGGGGTTCGTCCCCGCCGTCTACCGGCCGGACGCCCGCAAGCGCGGCCGGAACCCGGAGCGGGCGGCGCACTGGCTCGGCTACCTCGCCCACCACCTGGCCCACCCCGACCGGGAACGGCAGGACCTCGCCTGGTGGGAGATCGGGGACTTCCTGCCGCGCCGCCGGCGCGTGCTGGGCGTGGCGCTGACGGCCACGGTCTGCGCCACGCTGAGCACCTGGCTGATCGGCTTCCTGATCGGCCGGCTCCCGGCCTGGGTGACGCTCGTGCAGGGCGCGCTGATGGGTCCCGTCACGGGGCTCGCCTTCGGGTCGGTGTACGCGGTCATGATCGTCCGGGGCGGCGGCACCTTCGAGCCCGCCCACGTCCGGCTGCGGCTGCGCCTGCCGGGCGCCCGCCCGGTGGCGGAACCCGGGCGGGACGCGGGGGTGCGGCGCGGCCCGCTCCGGGTGTTCACGGCGCGGTTCGGGGCGGTCATGGCGGGCGGGGCCGTGATGGGGCTCGGGTGCGCCTGCGCCCTGACGCTGCAACGGCAGCTGTTCTACGGGGTCCTGGTGCTGAACCTGGCGGTCCTGAAGGGCACGGCCGTGAACATGCTCGTCTTCGGGCTGATCTTCGGTGCGGGAGCGGGACTGGTCTTCGGCCTGCTGGCGGCCTTCGAGGCCCCGCTCGACGTGGCCTCCGCGGCGGACCCGCTCAGCCTGCTCGCCGCCAACCGGGCCGTCGTCCGGCGGCAGTTCCTGGCGCTGGTGCCGCTGCTCGCGCTGTCGGTGGCGTTCGGCGGCGAGCTGATCGTGGCGCTGCTGGACGGTTTCCTCGGGGAGCTGCACTGGGACGCGTGGGACGGGCTCTACATCGGCGGTGTGGTGGGCCTCGGCGGCGGGCTGTCGTACGCGCTGTCGTTCACCGCGTGGGGGCGCTGGCTGGTGCTGGCAAGGCTGTGGCTGCCGGCGACGGGGAAGCTGCCCTGGGACACGGCCGCCTTCCTGGACGACGCCTACCGGCGCGGGGTCCTGCGTCAGGCGGGGGCGGTGTACCAGTTCCGGCACGTCCGGCTCCAGCACCACCTGGGCCGGGAGTACCGCCGCGCCCAGACGGCGCGGTCCCAGCGCTGGGCGCCGGTCGACGCGGGCGGCGGCCGGGCGGACACCGGCTGAGCCGAGGGCGCAGCCGGGGGCGCGGCCGGGCCGGCGGGGGCGTTCAGGGGCGGAAGCGCAGGGGGTGGTCGGCCGGCACCTCCACGACGGCGATGTGCACGCCGTCCGGGTCCGCGATCCACATCTCGATCAGCCCCCAGGGCTCCAGCAGCGGTGGCCGCAGCACCTCGGCGCCCCGCTCCCGGAGCTCGCGGTGGGCCGCTTCGGCGTCCTCCACCTGGAGCCACAGCCGCAGCCCGGGGGCGGGCGGCGCGTCGGCGCGGCCCGACAGTTCGAGGAATCCGCCGCCGAGGAAGTAGACCGTGCCGCGTTCGGGGCCGGTGCCGAACTCGCGGTGGACGGCGAGGCCGAGGGTGTCTCCGTAGAAGGCGCGGGAGCGTTCGGGATCGGTGGGGCGCAGCAGGATCCTGCTGCCGAGTACGTGGACCATGGCCCCACCCTGCCCCGGTCCGGGGCCGGTGACTCCTGTGTCCGCCTCCTTCCGCGCGGGACGGCCCGGGCGGGCGGGACGGAGGGGACGTCGGGGCGGAACGTCGCGGCGGAGGGGAGGTCGGGGCGGAGGAGGCGGACGGGGTCCGGGTGCATGAACGCGCGCGTTCGGGTGATACGCGCCGTCACAGGGCCGTCACGCAGGACCGCCCCTTCCGGAAGGAACAGCCCGTGGCCGACATCTCCCGTACGGACGTACTGCACCGCCCCCGGTCCGCCGGGCCGCTCGACGGGCCGTGCCGCACGGTCGCCCGTGCGGTCTTCGCCCCGGGCCCGGGCGAGCACGCCGCGGCCGCACGGGAGCGCGAGGAGGCCGCCAAGGCGGTCTGCGGGGGCTGCCCGGTCCGGCTCCCCTGCCGCCGCCAGGCCCTGGCCGAACGGGTTCCGGACGGGGTCCGGGGCGGCCTCACCCCGGACGAGCGCCACGTCCTGCTGGTGGACACCCGGTTCGCGGGCGCCGTCTGAGGCGGCGGGTCACCGGCCGGGGTGGCCCAGTCCGGTGAGCAGGACGTCGAGGGCCAGGTCGGTGGCCTCCGCCAGCGGGGTGTCATCCAAGAGGGAGCCGACGGCCAGGGTGGCCAGGCCGTGCACCGTGGAGAAGGCGACCTGGGCGAGCCGGGCCGGGTCGCCGGCGCGGACGGTGCCCTCCGCCTGGGCCCGGGCGATGAGTCCGGCGGTGGTGTCGAGGCTGAGGTGGCCGAGCTCCCGGAGTTCGGCGCTGGAGTCGTCCGCGTGCTTGGCGCTGAACATCAGGTCCAGCAGGGGCGCGTGGGAGACGGCGAACTCCACGTAGGCCCGTCCCAGGCCGGCCAGGCGCGCCGGCACCGGCCCGGGCGCTTCGGCGGCGGCCCGCAGGCGCTCGTTCAGCCGGGTGAAGCCGCTGACGGCGAGGGCGTCGAGCAGCGCCTGCCGGTCGCGGAAGTGGCGGGACGGCGCGGCGTGGCTCACACCGAGGTCGCGTGCCAGGGCGCGCAGGGACAGGCCGTCCGCGCCCGATTCCGCGAGGACGGCCTCCGCGCGCTCCAGCAGAGCGGCCCTGAGGTTGCCGTGGTGGTAGGGCCCCTCGGTCAAGGCGGACCCCCCTCTCTCATGTTGTCATTGACTACAATGGTGGCACCGCCTACATTCGTTTCCATTCGACACGTGGAAACGGAGCAGCCGACGATGCCTATGACATACCAGGGAACCGTGGCCCTGATCACCGGGGCGAGCGCGGGCCTCGGTGTCGAGTTCGCCCGCCAGTGGGCCGAGCGCGGAGCGGACCTCGTCCTCGTCGCCCGCCGCCTCGACCGGCTCGAAGGGCTCGCGGCCGATCTGGAGAAGCGCTACGGCGTCACGGCCCACGTGGTCGCCGCCGACCTCGCCCTGCCCGGCGCCGCGGCGGCGCTGCGGGCCGAGCTCGACGCCCGCGGGATCGTGGTGCACACGCTCGTCAACAACGCCGGGTTCGGCAGCCACGGCCCCTTCGTGCGGCAGGACGTCGCGCAGATCAACGAGATGATCCAGCTGAACGTGGTGGCCGTCGCCGAGCTGACCCGGGCGTTCCTGCCGGACCTCGCGGCCGACGGCCGGGGCGCGCTGGTCACCGTCGCGAGCGCGGCGGCCTACCAGCCGACGCCCGCGATGGCGGTCTACGGCGCCACCAAGGCCTTCGTCCTGAGCTTCACCGAGGCCGTCGGCTACGAGACCCGCAGCTCCCCGCTGCGGGTGCTCGCCGTGTCCCCGGGTCCGGTCAGCACGGAGTTCTTCGACGTCGTCGGCAGCCGGGACGCGGCCGTCGGCCGCATGGCCACCCCCGAGCAGGTCGTGACCGCCACCCGCCGGGCGCTGGAGCGGGGCAAGACCCCGCCCAGCATCGTCGCGGGCCTGGCCAACCGCGTCTCGGCGCTCGCCGCCTCCCTGACGCCCCGCCGGGTCACCCTGGCGGTGTCGGGGCGGATCCTGAAGGCCTGACGCGCGCGGGCGGGCCCCCGCCGCCGGGGACCCGCCCGCTGCGCGGCCGGCCGCCGCCCCGAGGGGATGCGGCCGGCCCCGTCAGTGCGCCGTGATCTGCTGGAGCGCCGCTCCCTGGTAGCGGGCGCCGGCGTTCCAGAGGATGAAGGACTCCATCTTGTTGGCCTCGGCGGCCTTGATCTGGGCGGCCACCTCGGCCGGCCCGTAGGTGCTGCCCATCGAGAAGTCCTGCAGCCACGGGACGATCTCGGTCTGCGTGCCCTTCGCCAGGCGGGCGAAGTCGGCGAGCGAGCGCTGCACGATGGCGTACGGGGAGGTGTCGGGCTGTGCGACGCCGTACTCCCCCGGCGCCCAGTGGGAGGGGTAGACCATCGGGGCGACGTAGTCCGTGACCTTGACCAGGGCCCCGATGTCCTGCGCGATCTCGGTCGGCCGGGTCGCGGCGATCCCGAAGACGGAGACGCCGAGGTACTTGGCCTGGGGGCGCAGCGCGGTCCGGGTGTCGGCGACGAACGAGGTGATGGACTGCTCGGGCGTCGCGGTGCCGATGCCGGGGAAGCGCATCTGCGACAGCGGGCCGTCCGGCCGGCGCACGTAGTCGTAGAGGATGTCGTCGAAGCCGAGCCGGGCCGCCTCGACGGCGAGGTCCTGGTTGTACTTGCGGACCGCGGGGTTCGCGAAGTTGGTGAAGGACAGGGCCCCGTAGTGGCCCCCGTCGTAGGGCTGTCCGGACGGGGTCAGCACGAGCTGGTCCTGCTTGCCGGCCTTCCAGGAGGCCGCGGCCAGCTTCGGGTCGCGGAAGGCCACGATGCGGCCGATGACCTGGGCGCCGGCGGCGTGCAGCTCGTCGATCGCCTTGCGGGCGTCGTAGTAGCCCTTGGCCGCGCCGATCTCGCGGGCCAGCGGCACCTGGGAGGCGTACCCGACCTCGCCGTCCTCGTCCTTGACGTCGAGTTCGACGGCGTTGAGCTTGCCGCTGCGGACCAGGGCGAGGACGCCGCCGCGCAGCGTGTCGTCGCCCCAGCCGATGGCCGTGATGTGCGCGGCCCGGATCATGGGGCGGCGCCCCCGGGCCGACACGTCCTTGGTCGTGGTGTTCCCGGCGCGGTCCACCGCGGTGACCGTGACCAGGGGGGTGCCCTTGGGCACCGTGGCCTTGAAGGCACCGGCCTTGTCGAGGGGCACCTTCTTGCCGTTGACGCTCACTTCCGCATCCGTGGAGGCCGTTCCGCTGATGGTCACGGGGGCGGAGGCGTTCTTGATCTCGGGGGCGGCCACCTTCAGCTCGGGCGGGGTGCTGTCCACGCTGAACCCGACGACCTGGCGGTGCGAGGCGAAGGGGAGGCTGCTGTCGCCCGCCACGACCAGCGTGTGCCGGCCCTCCTTGAGCTGAGGGAGGGCGAGTTTCAGGCGGGCGCCGTCGGCGGTGAGGGGGACCGCCGCGCCGTCCAGGGTGGCGTGCAGGCCCTTGCCCCCGGCGGGCGCGCCGGCCGCGAGGTAGGCGCTGACCTGCGCGGCGGCGCGGCCGCTGAGGACGGCGCCGTCGCTCACGCCCTCGATGCCCGGGCCCGGTGCGAGGAACGTCCAGGCGCCGACGCCCGCGCCGGCCAGCGCGAGCGCTCCGGCCGTCGCTATGAGGGCGCCTTTGCGGGCCGGCCGGCGGGGGCGGGAGGAGGGACCGGAGCGGGGTATGCGGGTGCGGGACATCTCGCCGTCCTTCGTGCCGTGGGCGTGGGGGGTGCGGGCCGGATGTGCGGGCCGGGCGCTGTTTCCATTCATTGCCGCCCCGCGGGCCGACGGCCCCGCCCCGCCGACATTTCACACGAACGGCCGCGAACGGCTCCGGCGCGGCGGCTACGCCGAGCAGGGGACAGTGCGGTATGCGCACCGCCGTCCCCGGTAGGTATGGCACGACACCCGCACCGTGGAGAGGCCCTCTGATGCGCCACCCGTTCGTCCCGCTCGGCGTCCTCGCGGGCGCCGCCGCACTGCTCGCCACCGGCTGTTCGACGGGGACGTCACCGGCCGCCGGGGAACCCCGCGGGGCCGCCCCGCCGGCGGCGGCCAGCCCCGTCGCGGCGAAGGACCCGGCGGTGGTCGGCGCCAACGAGCTGGGCCGGGTCCCGGTGCTGATGTACCACCAGCTGACCGAGAAGCCGGCGAGCGTCTACGACCGCACCCCGGCCGACTTCCGCGCCGAGCTGGAACGCCTCGCGCGGGAGGACTACGTGCCGGTGACCGCGCGGGACTTCCAGACGGGGCACATCGACATCCCGGCCGGCGCGCACCCGGTGGTCCTGACCTTCGACGACTCGACCAACAGCCAGGTGCGGCTGGGCCCGGACGGTGCCCCGGCGCCCGGGACCGCCGTCGCCATCCTGGCGGAGACGGCGAGGAAGTACCCCGCGTTCAAGCCGGTGGCGACCTTCTTCGTCAACGCGGACGCCTTCTCGGCCACGGGCGCCGCCAAGGCCCTGACGTGGCTGAAGGACCACGGGTACGAGGTCGCCAACCACACCGACCGCCACGAGAACCTGCGGTCCCTGGACCAGGCGGGCGCCGCCCGGGCGATCTCGGCCGGCCAGCAGGCGATCGAGAAGGCCGCACCGGGGACGCGGGTCACCTCGCTCGCCCTGCCCTTCGGCGCCATGCCCGAGCCCGCCGGGGTCGCGGCGCGGGGGGCGGACTACCGCTACGACGGGGTGTACCTCGTGGGGGCCAACCCGTCGGTCTCCCCGTACGCGAAGTCCTTCACCCCGGGTGCGATCCCCCGGATCCGCTCGGCGGGCCCGAAGGACGAGGACGCCGAGTTCGGGTCCTCGCGCTGGCTGGACAAGCTCGCCGCCGGGAAGGACCGCTACGTCTCGGACGGGGACCCCGCCACCGTGGCCTTCCCGCGCGCCGCGCAGAACGAGCTGGCCCCGGCCTTCGCGCAGCGGGCCCGGCCGTACTGAGCCGGCCGCCCGGGCCGGCGCGGGGCTCGGGGGGGCGCCGCCCCGGGTCAGGAGACCAGGGGCCCGGCCTCCGCCTCGGTCAGCCGGACCGTGCACAGGCCGCCCCGTTCGCTCCTGACCTCCGTCACCTTCAGCTGGGTGCCCGGCGCGAGGATGTACTCCTCCTCGCCGGTGAAGGCCGAGAACCTCCGGATCCCCACCGCGCGTGCGGGCGTCACCTCGAAGAGCGTCCGCTTGCCGCGGCTGCCCAGGAAGGAACGGGCCACGCTCAGCTCGGAGGTGCACGAGGACACGCCCCACCAGGTCACGGTCCCCCCGACCGGGTACTGCGCCCGCAGGTCCAGCGAGACGCCGCGCCACAGCGGCGCGGTGCGGGCGGGCAGCTCGGAGACCGCCGAGAACAGCAGCCGGAGGTAGCCGAGGTAGGGCACCACCCTGGTGCGGTCCGGGGAGCGCAGGACGGCGTTGATCTCGCGGTAGAAGGCGGACTCGCAGGTGTAGAGGTGGAGCGCGGCGATGGCGTCGGCGGACAGCCGGCCGGCCCGGGCGGTCTCGTCCGCCCGGCGCTTGCCGAACTCCAGGGAGCGGTCGATGTGGCGGCCCAGGCCGGACAGCACCTCGGCGACGGGTGCGACGGCCGCCCGGAAGTCCATCAGCGGGGTGTCGGACACACCGGTGATCGCCGGGAGGACGAGTCCCTCGTCCTTGACGCTGGTGAGCCGCTCCAGATAGAGCTGGTGCAGTTCCATGGTCGAGGCGATGAAGGCCCCCATCCGTGCCGCGACGTCGCCGTCCGCGGCGCCGGCGGCGGTCTCCCCGGCCTCCCGGTCCCACCCCTTGCTCGGCAGCCAGTCGATCTGCTCGGCACCCAGCGACGCGAGGGCGTCGTTGACGGTGGCGAAGTGGTCTCCCTCGCAGAAGAGGTCGCCCTGGGCCGCCGGGTTGGCGTGGTCGATGTGGCGGACCTCGACGTCCGGGTACTTCGCCTGGAGCCGCTGGACGACCTTCTTCAGGCTGCGGGCGTGCGCCCCCCACCAGGCGAAGACGACGCTGCGGTCCTCCTCGTCGGCGTCCTGCTTGGCCTTGAGGATCTCCTCGACGATCCGTTCGGCGACGGGCCGCCAGAAGGCGGTGTGCCGGTCGGCGCCCAGGGCGCCGTCACCGCTGGCGGTGAGCGCGGCGTTCAGCAGCAGCACGCCCTGGGTGAGCATCGCCTGGAACCACTCCGGCGGCTGGACCGTGTCGTGCTCCTTCAGCAGGGCGCGGACGTCGGCGATCGGTGTCTTCTTCACGATGCCGTACTTCCACATCGCGGCCGCCTTGATGATGCAGCGGATGCTGACCACCCTGCCGAACTGGCTGTCCTTCCAGTCGTTGAAGGTGTTGTCGAACATGGCGATGCCGGTGGCGCTCTCCGGCCGCGGGTAGGGGTTCTGGCCGAAGACGACGACCTTCCACTTGTGCGGCGGATGGGGCTTGAGGGCCTGGAAGGTCAGCTCGCGGACCGGAACGACTTCCGGGCTGCGGCCCTGGCCGATGAAGCGGGCGGCGTCCGGCTGTGCCTCGATGACGGGCTTCAGGAGCGGCAGCCAGGGTTCACCGCCTCCCTTGAAGAGTTCGGTGAGGTGCAGCGGGTCGCTCGCGTCGGGCTGGGCCGGGGCGGCGGCGGTGTCGTTCATGGGGGCGTGGCTCCCGGTCGTCGTGCTGGCGGGGTGGAGGGGTGCGGCGGGCGGGGCGGCGGCGGGGGCGGCGTCAGCGGCGAAAGGAATGCCCTTTCGGCGGCACGATGCGCACCCGCCGCGTGGCCGGCGCCTGCTCGATCCCGTCGAGCTGGGCGGTGATCGTGGCCCGCAGTTCGTCGTCGTTCTCGAACCAGTGGTCGTGGAAGAGCGTGTAGCCGGTCCACATCAGGTTGGCGCAGACCCGGGCGGGGACCCGGCCGGTCTGCGCACCCATCCCGACCAGCGCCACGGAGCGGATGCTGCCCGGCTCCCGCCGGTTCTGCCGGTGGACGGCCTGGAACGCGGCGGCGCACGCCAGGGCCACGTTCAGCGTGTCCCGGACGTTCTGCGAGGACTGGACCATGGTCGGCGTGGAGATCAGGTAACGCGGGACGGCCGCCCCCGACGGGACGCAGACGGCACTGCCCACCGGGAGGGACCCGGCGAACCGGTCGCGGATGGCGCGCTGGACGCGCAGCTGGATGCCGGCCCCGAGGTGCCGCTTGATGACGGCGTCGACCCCGCCGTCCATCCGGCCGAGGGAGTTGGTGGGGGTGACCCAGGCGTCGACGTCCTCGTCGAGGATCGAGCCCCTGCGGATCGCGATCCCCGGGGTGTCCGCGAACGCCGCCCGCCACGCCTCCACCACGCGCTCGTTCACATCGGTCAGCACGACCCTGAGCACGGGCTGCACACGGTTCTCGGTCATCGTCCACTCCTGTCGGGAAACGGCTCTTCCAACACCCCCGACGCTATCGGCGACCACTGACAACGCCACTTCGGCGGCAGCCCCCTGACCGGCCGTCACGGCCGCGCCGGGAGGGGCGGGCGCCGGTCGGTCCACGCGGGGCACGGCCGGCCCGCACCCAGCCAGTGATCGAAGGGCCGGAACCCGCCCGTCAACACGGCGCGGGGCGCTGCCGGTTCGGAGGATTTCCGGCCGCCGCCACGCGACGCCGCCCCGGCCCTGTGCTCGTCGCCGTCAGACTGGCCGCGTGAGGATCGCCATCATGACCGCGGGGTCGCGCGGGGACGTCGCACCGTACACGGGCCTGGGCGCCGGCCTGGTCCGGGCCGGACACGAGGTCACGCTGGTGACCCACGGCGTGTTCGAACCGCTGGTCGCCGGCTCGGGGATGCGGTTCCGGACCCTTCCCGGGGACCCGCGGGCGGAGTTGCACTCGCGGCGCGGCCGGGACCTGCACCGGAGCCGGACCGGCGCCGTGAAACTGCTGCGGGCCGTGGCCCTGGCGAGGCGGATCGCGCCGGGGATGGCCGCCCCTCTGGTGCAGGCGGCGCGCGAGGCGGACGTCGTACTGGCCGGCGGCACGGTCGCACCCCTCGGCTACGCCATCGCGCAGGCCCTGGCCCGGCCCAGCATGGGTCTCTTCCTGCAACCCCTGCACGGAACCCGCGCGTTCCCGCCCCCGATGCTCGGCACCCGTTCCCTGGGACCGCTGGCCAACCGGATCGGCGGGAACGCCGTCCTCGCCACCGTCGACCACGTCTTCACCCGGGCCGCCCGCGGCCTCGCCACGGACCACGGCCTGCCCGTACGCCGCCTCTCCCCCGCCCGCCGGGACCGCGAGCGGCAGGGCTGGCCCGTCTGGCACGGCTTCAGCGAGCTGGTGGTCCCCAGGCCCCGTGACTGGCGTCCCGGGCTGGAGGTCTCCGGCTACTGGTGGCCCCACGACACCGGCGGCCGGCTCCCGGCGGAACTGGAGGACTTCCTCGGCTCCGGCCCCGCCCCGGTCTACGTGGGTCTGGGCAGCGCCACCACGCCCGACCCCCGGCGCGTCAGCGCGCACGTCGTCACCGCCCTGCGCGCGTGCGGGCTGCGAGGTGTGATCCAGCACGGCTGGGCGGGCCTCGCGGCCACCGGGGACGACATGATCACCATCGGCGACGTCCCGCACGCGCTGCTCTTCCCCCGCATGGCGGCCGTCGTCCACCACGCCGGAGCCGGCACGACCGGCGCCGCCCTGCGCGCGGGCGTCCCCTGTGTACCCGTCCCCGTCCAGTTCGACGCCCACTTCTGGGCCTCGCGCCTGGTGGAACTGGGCACCGCCCCCGAGGCGGTGCCCCTGCGCCGCCTCGACTCCGCCACCCTCGGGTCCGCCCTGCGGCGGGCCGTGACCGAGCCCGGCCACCGCGACCGCGCCCGGCGGATCGCCCGCCGGCTGGCCGCCGAGGACGGCGTCGCCCCCGTCGCCGCCGCGCTCGACGCGCTGGTCTCCCGCTGACAGGGGGCCGGTCCGAGCCAATCCCGGGCGGTCCGCCGGACAGACTTCGGGGTCCGAGGCATACATCCGGGAGGAGCGGACGAGGAGACGAGGGACCCGGCGACCGCGACCGCGGCCCGGCCGGCCCCGGCCGGAGCCCCCAGCCCCAGCCCCAGCCCCAGCCCCAGGGAGAGAACGCGATGACCATGCCGACGAGGGTGCGGATCGCCGTGACCGTGGCCGCCACGACCGTCTTCGCGACGACCTCGGCGGCCGGCGCCGGCGCCGCCACCGGGGCGCCGGAGCCCAAGGCCCCCCGCGCCTTCGTCGCGCTGGACTCCGTGGACCCGACGATCATCCAGGAGATGCGCTACGTGTCGGCGCACAACTTCGTCGGCGAGCGGATCGACGGCTACCGGCAGCCCGTCTGCATCCTGACCCGGCCGGCGGCCGAGGCCCTGCACCGGGCCCAGACGCACCTCCTGTCCCAGGGCTATTCGCTGAAGGTGTACGACTGCTACCGGCCGCAGCGGGCCGTGGACCACTTCGTGCGCTGGGCGAAAGACCTGGCCGACGAACGGCGGAAGGCGGAGTTCTATCCGCGGGTCGAGAAGTCCCGCCTGTTCGAGGACGGCTACATCGCCGAGAAGTCCGGGCACAGCCGAGGCGGCACCATGGACCTCACGATCGTGCCGCTGCCCGCGCTCCCGGCGCCGCCGCCGACGCCGGGGCAGGAATCCGTGCCCTGCTACGCGCCGCCGGAGCAGCGGTACCCCGACAACTCCGTGGACATGGGGACCGGCTTCGACTGCTTCGACACCCTCTCCCACACCGACGACCCGCGCATCCAGGGGGCACAGCGCGCCCACCGCAGGCTGCTCGAGGGGGCGCTGGCCGCGGAAGGGTTCGTCAACCTGCCCGAGGAGTGGTGGCACTTCACGTACAAGCCGGAACTGTTCCCGGACACCTACTTCGACTTCCCCGTCTCCCGCCGCTCCGTGTCCGGGCACCGGCCCTGACGGCATCTCATCCGGAGGCCTGCGCCGTTCTCTTCGCCGGGCTCCGCAGAAGGCCAACCACGGTGCTCCTGAGGGAAGTCGAGGCTCTCGGACCTGCTGCTACGGTGGCCCGATGGCAACGGTCAAGCAGGTTCAGGTCACGTTCGACTGCGCGCGGCCCGAGCGGGTCGCCCGCTTCTGGTGCGAGGTGCTGGGGTACGTCGTGCCGCCGCCTCCGGCGGGGTTCGCCGACTGGGACGAGTTCGACGGTTCGCTCCCGCCCGAGCGGCGGGGTTCGGCGTTCGCCTGCCAGGACCCCTCGGGCGTGGGCCCGCGGCTGTTCTTCCAGCGCGTTCCCGAAGGGAAGAGCGTCAAGAACCGGGTGCACCTCGACGTCCGGGTCGGCACCGGGCTCGTGGGCGAGGAGCGTGTGGCCGCATTGGAGGCCGAATGCGCACGGCTGGTGGCGCTGGGCGCGACCCGGGTGGAGCTGCTGCGGGCCGACAGTTTCAACGAGTCGTGCCTGATCATGCAGGACGTCGAGGGCAACGAGTTCTGCCTCGACTGAGCCACCCGGGCGCCGGGGTCAGACCCTGTCCGTTGCGGCCAGCGCCGCGGCCAGCTCGACGGGACGGCTGAGCGCGGCGCAGTGGCCCGCCGCGAGCTCCTGCGGGACGACTCCGAGGCGCTCCCGCACGAGGCGGCGCAGGAAGGCCGGTGGCAGGAAGCGGTCCTCGGTGCACAGCACGAACCTCGTCGGCACGCCCGGCCAGGCGTCGAGCGGCCACGGCTGGGCCGACGCCGCCGGCGAGGGATGGGCCCGTTCCCTGCGCATCGCCTCCTCGGCCAGGTCGCGGGGGACGTCGTGGTAGAACGCGGCGTACGGGTCGCCGCCGGTGGCGGGGCCGCCGTCCCGGCCGTCACGGCGCCGTACGGCCTCGGCGTAACCGGTCCCGTCCCACCACCGGTCCGGTGACTCGCCCGGGGCGGGGACCATCCCGGCGACCAGGACCAGCGAGGCGACGGGGCGGCGGGCGGCGACGAGCGGGGCGGTGAACGCGCCGAACGACTGCCCCACGACGACCGGGTCGCGGGCGTCGCCGGCCGCGTCCACGACGGCGTCGGCGTAGTCGTCGAGGGTCAGCGCGTCGTCGCCGCCGGGAAGGTCCGGGGCGACCACCCGGTGACCGCGCGCCCGGAGCTCCGCAGCGACCAGGTGCCAGTACCAGCCGCCGTCGCCGGCCCCGTGGATCAGCACGAACGTCCGCACGGCCCGACTCCCTTCCGCGCGACGCCTTCCGAGCGCGGCACGCCCAGCGTAGGCCCCCGTCCGGTGGGCCGCCCGCCGCCGTCCGTGCCGCCGCCGGCGGTGCGTCAGTTCCCGGCGCGGGTGGCGCGGACGGTGGGGTCGGTGCGCATCAGGGCCGCGTAGAGCGTGGCGGAGACGAGCATGCCGGCGGGGAGGGAGAGGTCGATGCCGCCCAGGGCCGCGGCGACCGGGCCCGTGTAGAGGGTGTCGACGCAGAGGGCGGCCGCGCCGACGCCGGCCAGGGTCGCGAGGGCGCCGGCCGGGTTGAAGCCCCCCGTGTACCAGAAGGGGCCGCCGGGGCTCTCGTCGCGGAGCGCCGCGCCGTCGTAGCGGCCGCGCCGCAGCAGGACGTCGGTGGCGTAGACGGCCATCAGGGGGCCGATCAGGACGACGATCACCTGGAGGGCGTTGCCGACGGTGTCGAGGAAGCGGGAGACGAGCAGCCCGTACAGGGTGAGGGCGACGGCGACGGTCCCGTCGAAGAGGACGCTGACGGAGCGGCGGATGCGCAGGCCGACGGCCTGGAGCGCGAGGCCCGCGCTGTAGGCGGTGAGGGCGTTGGCGGCGATCGTGCCGAGGACCAGGGCGAGCAGGAAGACGGGGGCGAACCAGCCGGGCAGGATCCGCTGGAGGGCGTTCTGCGGGTCGGTCATGTCGACGGCGGTCGCGGCGAGCGCGCCGAGGGCGGAGACCAGCACGCTGGGCAGGAAGGCGCCGAGCGCGGTCCATCCGGTGACGGCTCCGCGTGAGGCGGTGCGGGGCAGGTAGCGGGAGAAGTCGGCGCTGGTGGTGTAGGACAGCGGGCCGGAGGCGGTCAGGGTGGTGCCGGCGATCAGGGCCGCCCACAGGGCGGTGCCGGTGAGCGGTTCGGCCGGATGGTAGGAGAGGTCCGCGTGCCGGGCCACCGCCACGGCGACGACGGCGAAGGCGGCCGCGAGGACGAGGGTGATCGGAAGGTAGAGCCTCATGATCATCGCGTGGCCGTAGACGCTGATCGCCAGGGTGAGGGCGGCGATCAGCAGGATCACCGCCACCTTGACGCCGGTGCCCGCCGTCGCACCGGCCCGCTCGACCAGGGAGAAGGCGGCGGTGGAGGCGGCCGCCAGGTTCAGGGCGAAGTAGCAGACGGAGACCAGCCAGCCCCCGACCGCGTTGTTCACGCGGTTGCCGAGGACCCCGTACAGCGCCCGGGTGATCACCTCGCTGGGCGCGCCAGCCGCCGGTCCGGAGGTGGCCAGGAGCCCGGTGAGCAGCCAGAACAGGTTGCCCACGACGAGCACGGCGAGGGTCTGCCACAGGCTCAGCCCCATCAGCACCAGTGCGCCGCCGATCACGAGGCCGAGGTAGTTGACGTTGGCCGCCGCCCAGACGGCGAAGAGGTCCCGGGGCCGGCCGTGGCGTTCGGAGTCGGGGATGAGGTCGATGCCGTGGGCTTCGACGCGCCCCGTCCGCTCGGGCGGGTGCGGGGCCGGTCCCGGTGCGCCGGCCGGGCGGGGCCGGGGGTCGGGGGTCGTGGATGCCATGTGGCCCTCCGGTGTGCGTGCGTATCCCGCCTGCTTGCTTATTGGTCGCACACTCAATAGCATCGCCGGTATGTCGTCAAGCGTTCAGCGCAAACGGGTTCGCAAGTCCCCCGACGCCCGTCGGGCGGAGATCGTCGAGGCGGCGACGCAGGTCGCGCTGACCGAGGGGCTGGAGTGCGTCACGCTCCGGCGGATCGCCGACGGGCTCACCGTCCGGCCCGGTCTGATCAGCCATTACTTCCCGTCCGTGGAGGACCTGGTGGCCGAGGCGTTCGGCAGCGCCGCCGGCGCCGAGCTGGACCGCCTCCTTCCCGAGGACACC
Source organism: Streptomyces sp. NPDC032091 (assembly GCF_055580265.1). Lineage (NCBI taxonomy): Bacteria > Bacillati > Actinomycetota > Actinomycetes > Kitasatosporales > Streptomycetaceae > Streptomyces > Streptomyces sp. NPDC032091. Next base: position 22,744 of record NZ_JBVILR010000012.1, read on the forward strand.
GGCGCGGAGGGCCCCACCCGGCGGCTCGCCCGGTTCCTGGCCCACACGGCGGGGGACGACTACGACGCCATCAGCCGCCTGTGGATCAACGCCCGCCACCTCAGCCGCTACCGGCCCGTCCTGCGCGACCGGGTCGCCGCACAGCAGGCCGCCTGGCGCGGCCGCCTGGAGGGGCTGATCCGCGAGGGCGTCGCCCGCGCGGAGTTCCGCACCCCGGATCCGTACGTCTCCACCCTCCAGATCCTCGTCGTCCTGGACGGTCTCGGGGCGCACGCCAACACCGACACCGGCGGCCGGCCCGCGGCGGTCGCCCGGTTGGCCGTCACGACGGCCGAACAGAGCCTCGGCCTGCCGCACGGCGCCCTGGAACCCCCCTCCCGGCCCGCTGGCACCGACTGACCTCTCCTCACCCCTCGCCCCGCCTGCCACAAGGAGTCGCCGTGCGCGCCCGTCTCGTCCTGCTCTCCGCCCGCCTGCTCGACCCCGCGACGGGGCTGTTCCTGCCGCAGACCGCCCTCGCGGCCGGAGAGGACGGCCGGATCCTCGCCCTGGGCGACGACCGGGAGGTACGGGCCCTCGCCGGCCCCGCGACCACGGTCGTCGACCTCAAGGGCGCCGTGGTCACCCCCGGTCTCACCGACGGCCACCTCCATCCGGTCTCCGGCGCCGAACTCACCCACGGCCTGGACCTGTCGGGCTGCACCGGCCTGGAGGACGTACGGCGCGAGCTGGGCGGACGGGTGCGCGGCCTCGCGCCCGGTGAATGGCTGTTCGGCTGGGGCCTGGACCCCAACGTCTTCGGGGACCGGCCCGTCGGGACCGCCCCCTTCGACTCCGTGCTCGACGGGGTCCCGGCGTTCCTGCTGCTCTTCGACGCCCACTCGGCCCTGGCCAGCCGGCGCGCCCTGGAACTGGCCGGGGTCGACGGCCCGCGCACCTTCGGCCAGGCCTCCGCCGAGGTCGTGTGCGACGCCGACGGGCGGCCGACCGGCCTCCTCCAGGAGGACGCCGCCTGCGCACTCGTCGAACGGGTCGCCCCGCGGCCCACGCGCGAGCAGCGCCGGCAGCGGCTCTCGGCGGCCCTGCGGGCCATGGCCGCCGCCGGCCTGACCGGGGGCCACGCCATGGACGCCAACGGGGACAGCCTGGAGCTGTACGCGGAACTCGACGCGGCCGGGGAACTCCCGCTGCGGCTGCGGGTCGCGCCCTGGTGCCAGCCGGGCACCGGCCCCGACGGGGTGCGCGACCTCATCGCACAGCAGGGCACCGGCGGATCGCTGTGGCGGGTCGCGGGGGTGAAGCTGTTCATGGACGGCACCATCGACAACGGCACGGCCTGGCTGGAACACCCCGACCGCGACGGGGAGTCCACGCGCTCCTTCTGGCCGGACCCGGCCGCGTACACGCACGTCGTCGGGGAACTCCACCGGGCGGGCGTGCCCACCGCCACGCACGCGATCGGCGACGCGGCGGTCCGGCACGTGCTCGACTCCGTCGAGAAGGCGCGGGCCTCCGGGGGGCCCGGCGGGGTGCGCCACCGCGTGGAGCACATCGAGACCGTCCCGGACGACACCCTGCGCCGTTTCGCCGAGCTGGGGGTCATCGCGTCCATGCAGCCCACGCACTGCTGTGACTTCACCCGCGCCGACCACACCGACAACTGGTCGCGCCGCCTGGGCGAGGAGCGGGCCTCGCGGGCCTGGCGCTGCCGCGACCTGCGGGACGCCGGCGCCACGGTGGTGCTGGGCTCCGACTGGCCGATCGCGCCGTTCCCGCCGCTGGGCGTGATGGCCGGTGCCCGCCACCGCCGCCCGAGCCGGGACCTGACCCTCGCGCCCCACGGCCCCGGACAGGCCCTCACCGCCCTGGAGGCGCTGCGCGGGATGACCACGGCCCCCGCCTACGCCGCGGGCGCCGAACACGAGTCCGGCCGTCTCGCCCCGGGATTCCGCGCGGACCTGACGGTGCTCGCCGCCGACCCCCTCACCACCGCCGCCGAGGAACTGCCCGGCCTCCCGGTGCTGCTCACGGTGGTGGACGGACGCCCGACGCACCGCGCCGAGGGCCTCTGAGCCCCGGCGCGGGGGCGGCGGGGCCTCACCCCGCCTCCCCCGCGCGGCCGGCCGGGCCGAACCAGCGGGTGAGGGTCTCGGTGAGGCCGGCGCCCCCGGCCCAGCAGACGTACCCGTCCGGCCGGACCAGGACGGCCTCGGCGCCCGCGGCTCCGGACTCCGCCCGGGCCCGCACGCAGGTGACCCGGTCGGCCCAGGGGGCCGCGGCGGCCAGGGGGGCGCCGGTGAGGTCGAGCAGGACCCCGCCGCCGGTGCGCGTCAGATCGCTGAACCGCAGCCGCTCGCCGTCGGCGGCTACGAGGTCGAGGTCCGGCATCCGCAGGCCCAGCAGCGGGTGGGGGGCGGCGTCGGGAGACGGGAGGCAGAGGTCGAGTCCGGCCATCACGCCCGCCATGTACCGGTTCGCCTCGGGCAGGCGGAGCAGGTCGGTGAGCACGTCCCGCAGTTCGCCCACCCCGCCGTCGCGCTGCGGCCCCATGACGACGCCCTGGGCCCGGGTGAGGGCCAGCACGCGCGCGGCGACGGGGTGCCGCTCGGTCTGGTAGGTGTCCAGCAGCTCCTCGCCGACCTCGCCGCGCAGGACCGCAGCGAGCTTCCAGCCGAGGTTGAACGCGTCCTGGACCCCGAGGTTGAGTCCCTGGCCGCCGGCCGGGGAGTGGATGTGGGCGGAGTCCCCGGCGAAGAACACCCGGCCGTGGCGGTAGTGCTCCAGTTGCCGGCTGGCGTCGCTGAACCGGGAGGCGTAGCGGATCTCGGCGACGTCGAGCGTCCCGCCGTGGGTGGCGCGCAGCACCTCGCGGACCTCCTCGGCCGTCACCGGGGCGTCGCGCTCGGCCAGCGCCGTGCGCGGCCCGCTGAAGATGAGCTTCTGGAGCCCGTTCGCCAGCGGGATGATCATGGCGAAGTGGCCCTCGGGCGAGGTGTGGATGCGCGAGCTGATGTGCCCGGAGGAGCTTTCGTCGACGGCGCCGGTGAGCACCAGGTCGGCGGTGGCCATGCGGACGGTGGCGGCCTGGCCGGGGAAGGCGGCGCCCACGATCTTGCGCACCGTGCTGTGGGCACCGTCGCACGCGACGAGGTAGCGGCCCCGCACCGAGCGCTCGCCGTCCGGGGCGGACACGGTGACGGTGACGCCGTCGGCGTCCTGGTGGAGGCCGGTCATCCGGTGCTCCCTCAGCACCCGCCCGCCCAGTGCGGCGAGCCGGTCCTCCAGCACCGCTTCGAGCTGGTCCTGCGGGAGCAGCACGGGGTGCGGGTAGCGGGTGTCCCACGCCGCGTAGTCCAGCGGAACGGGCAGTCCCGCGAAGTGGCCGCCGGCGAGCCGGTAGTCGACCGACCGCCCGAGGGCGTCGTCCAGCAGCCCGCGCAGCGCGAGCATCTCGGCGGTGCGGGGCTGGATCGCCCCGGCGCGGGACTGGAGGTTGCGGCCGGGCAGCCGGTCCAGCAGGACGGCGGGGACGCCGGCGAGGGCGAGTTCGGTGGCGAGCGTCAGCCCGGCACCGCCCGCGCCCACCACGATGACCTCGGTGGCCTCGGTGGCCTCGGTGGCCTCGGTGGCCTTGGCGTGGGTGACCTGCGTGTTCATGGAGCCTCCCGGGAAGATTCCTTCACTTGGGAGATAACTATACCAGGTGCAACTTTCTCCCGGGTCACCTGATTGCTATCGTGTGGGCATGGCTGAGCACCTTGGACTGCGGGAACGCAAGAAGCAGCGCACCCGGCAGACGATTTTCGAAGCGGCGTTGCGCCTGTTCCTGAGCCGCGGGTTCGACGACGTGTCGATCATGGAGATCGCCGAGGCGGCCGAGGTCTCCAAGCGCACGCTGTTCACGTACTTCCCGACCAAGGAAGACCTGGTCCTGCACGTGTTCGCCGACCACGAGGACGAGTCGGCCCGCGTGGTCCGGGCCCGCCCGGCCGGTACGAGCCCGCTGGCCGCCCTGCACGCGCACGAGCTCGACGCCCTGGCGCGGCGGGATCCGGTCACCGGGCTCACCTCCGACCCGGAGGCGGTGGCCTTCGCCCGGCTGCTCAGCACGACGGCGAGCCTCAGCGAACGGCTGCTGCGGTACGCGGAGCGCAGCATCGCGGCGCTGGCGGAGGCGCTGGAGGAAGCCGGGGCCGACGAACTCACCGCGCGGCTCGCCGCCGTACAGATCGTCACCGTGCTGCGCACCCTCGCCGAGCGCAACAGCACGCAGGTACAGGCGGGCCGCCCGGCCGACGAGGTCCACCCCGAGGCCGTCGCCGCCGCCGACCGGGCCTTCGCGCTCCTCGGCGCGGGCCTGGCCGGCGCCCTCCCCGGCTGAGCGGCCGCCCGCCCCGGCCCCGGAAGGGCTCAGGCGCCGGTGCCGGCCCCCCGGTCGGGGGCGCTCATGTCGCCGGTGGCCGGCGTGCCCCCGGCGAGCCCGTAGCGCAGGTACACGGTGCCCTTCGAGCCGGCCACCGGGGGCGCGAGGAGCGTGAGGTTGGCGGGCACCACGCCGTCGTCGAAGACCTTCTTCCCGACGCCGAGCGTGATCGGGTGCAGCCAGAGGTCGAGGCGGTCGAAGAGCCTCTCGCGCAGCAGGGTCTGCACGAGGTTCAGGCTGCCGACGACCTTCACGTGCTCGTGCCGCTCACGGATCTCACGCACCGCGGCGGCCAGGTCGGGGCCGAGCCGCGTGGATCCGGCCCAGGGCAGGTCGGGCTCGCCGCGGGAGGCCACGTACTTGGGCACGCTGTTGAAGAGTGCGGCGATCTCGTTGTCCGGGCCGCCCTTCTGGTGGGGCCAGTAGGCGGCGAAGATGTCGTACGTCCGCCGGCCGAGCAGGAGGGCGTCCGTCCCTTCGTAGGCGGCGCCGACCTGTTCCCCGGTGACGTCGTCGAGCAGGGGCGCCTGCCAGCCGCCGAACGGGAACCCCGCGGGGTCCTCGTCGGGGCCGCCGGGCGCCTGCCCGACCAGGTCGAGCGTGGCGAACAGTTCGATGTGGACGAGGCCCATGGCGTACTCCCGGTGAGTCGGTGCGTTCCGTCAAGGGATAGACCGGCGGGAGCCCGCGAACTCATCGCCGCGCCGTCCGGCACCCCGTCCGTCCCGGCATGCGCGCCCGCCGCCCCGGCGGTACGTTCACAGGGACCCCTCCGCACGGGTTCCGCCCGGCCGGGAGGGCGACGAGGGACGGCGGGGGTTCCGCCGTCCGGAGAGGACCGGCCGATGAAAGGGCTACGCGTCTTCGGTGTGCTCGCCGCGGTGACGGCCGCCGCCCTCCTGCCCGCCGAGTCGGCCCGGGCCGCCCCGGCGGTGACCGCCATGGACTGTGCGGCGATCACCAGCCTGATCTCGGACCCGAACGTCCCCGTCGCGGAGAAGAAGGAAGCGGCCCGGGACTTCGTGAACACCCACACGAGGGCGGAGATCGACGAGTGCCGCGTCGACTTCCAGAACGGCGGTATGCGCTAGACCGGGGCCTCCTCCGGTCCGGCCCGCGGGTCAGCGGCCGGCGAGGTCGTTGCCGAGGGCGTCGCGGAGGTCCTGGAGTTCGGTGACCAGGGCCTGGCCGCTCTGGTTCACGGGGGTGAGGCACTCGATCACGGCGCGGCTGCGGACGGTGTCCTCCGCGTTGATGCGCTCCATGATCTGGGCCAGCGTCGCCTTCAGGCGTGCCCGGTGCTGGGCGTGGTGGTGCTCGACCGCGTCGACGAGCAGCCGGCCCTGGCTCTGGGTGACGTTCTCGAAGGCGCTGCGGGCCTGCTTCACCTGTTCGTCGATCATGTCCTTGCGTTCCTGACGGGCCCGCTGGACCTTGGACTCGCGGTCCTTGAGGAGGTCCGTGACCTTGGCGATGGCGATCGCCGTCAGGACGGCGGCCCCCGCCGGAACGGCGATCGTGGTGAGGCTGAGGCTGGTCGTGAGCCACACCGCACCCGCCGCGAGGGGGCTGGCGACGCCGAGGGTGTTGGCCGCGGCCTGGACCACCCCGTAGGCCGTGAGGGGCTGGCGGCCGTCGGTCCGCATCGGGAAGTAGCTCGTGTCGAGCGGCTCCGGGGAGACCAGCTGGGTACCGGTGTCGACGCCGAGGTCCGCCCGCAGCAGCTGCCGGGCGCTCGCGTCGAAGGCCTGCAGCTCGCGTTCCCACAGGGTCGCCGGTCCCTCGGGCGAGGTCATCCACCGGCTGAACAGCTGCACTTGGAGCACGTCGACCTCATTGGCGTGCTCGGCGCTCAGGTTGCCGCCGTCGATCAGCGGGTCGAGCCGCCGGTGCAGTACGTCGGCCAGTCCGCCGAACGGCGCCCGTGCCGCCCGGATCCTGCGCTGCAGCTCGCGTCCGAGGTCGGACCGGATGCCGTCCAGGGAGCGTTCGGCGCCCGCGATGCGGCCGCGCAGGCCCTGCTGCTGGACCTCCAGGTCCTCCACGGCCAGCAGGTGGGTGTCGAGCATGTCGGCGAGCTGGCGCTGGCGGCGCCGGACGAGCCAGCGCGCCTCGTCGGCGACCTGGCGCAGGTGCGCGTGGCCCGCGCCGGATTCCATCAGGTCGCGCAGGTGGTCGCGCAGGGTCTCCATGCCGCTGAGCCGCCTGAGGGTGTCGCCGTCGTCCCCCTGGGCGTTCCTGAAGTCCCCCTCGGCTTCCCAGGCGGCCGACACGGGCAGGAACCCCTCCCCGATGAACTGGCCGCCCGGGGCGCCGAAGTGCGTGCGCAGGTAGGCGTTGTTCGTGGCCAGCACGCTCTTCCAGGCGGCCCGGCCCTGCTCGCGCTGGGTCGCCAGGTCGATCCCGGAGAGGACCCACAGCACCCTCTTGTTGGCGTTGCTCTGCATGTGGTGGGCGTACAGGTCCCGGATGAGCTGGAGTTCGTTCGCGGTGAGGGCCGAGGTCGCGTGGCTGACGTAGACGAAGCAGTCGGCCTTCGCCCAGGCCTCCCGCATGATGATCTCGTGTTCCTCGATCGGGGACTCCGAGCCGGGCAGGTCGAAGAGCTTGACCGGCAGCCGGGCGTCGGAGAGGAGCACCTCGATGGATTCGACCCGCAGGTTCATGTGCTCGCGGCGGCGGTTGGTGACGTCGCCGTCCACCGCTCCGTACGCGGCGACCACGGCGGGCGGCAGGTCGGTGCCGATGTCCTCCACCCTGCCGCCCGCGAACCTGGCGCGCAGCCGTGCCCGGCCGGCGCCCTCCTCGGCCGGTTCGTCACCCACGGGGACGACGGTGCAGGGGCAGGCCGTGGTCGGGCGGGCCGAGGACGGGAGCACGCCGAGGTACTCGGCCGACGGCATCCCGTCCTCGTCGGTGATGGGGACGTACTCCAGGCCGCCCTGTAAGCCGCTGATCAGGAAGCTCTTGCCGGACGACTGCCGTCCGAGCAGGGCCACGTTGAGCATGGACGACAGGACGCGCGTGCGCAGGGCCTCCACCCGTGCGGCGTCGTCGGCGAGGCCCGCCGCATCGGGGAGGAGGTCGCGCGGCCCCTCGTCGTCGCACAGCCAGCGTTCGCAGCGGCTGAGCAGGTGCTTGAGTTCGTCCTGGGCTTCCTCGACCGGCATCATGCCGGTACTTCTACCGCAGGACGGCGCCGCGCGCCGCCGGAACCGGTCAAGGCCACTCCGGTTCCCTGGAGTTGCGGGCCGCCGGACTCGGTTGACGATGGCCCCGGCGTGCCGGCGGGCAGGGTGGTGCGGGTCAGAAGGCGAAGACCGGGTCGCCCTTGAGGGTCGCGGACATCACGCACGGGTTGGCGAAGGAGTGCTTCCAGGTGAGGCGGCTGCCCTGCCACACGCCGTCCGCGGTGACGGTGACGGGGTCGAGGTGCTTCGGGCAGGCGCGGCCGGGGTCCGGGGCGGTCAGCAGACGGTCGAACCGGCCGCCGGTGGCGTTCACGGCATCGCACGCGGCCCTGGGGGCGGGGTGGGTGCCCTCGGCGGTGTAGGCGCAGGTGAGGACGGCGGCCCGCAGGACGGCGCCCGGGGCGGCGTCGTTCCCGCGGGCGACGGTGAGGACCAGGGCGGACGGGCCGGACCCTGCGGAGGGGCCGGACGGTGCGGAGGGGGCCGCGGACTCGGCCCGTGCCACGCCCATGGTCCCGCCGAGGCAGAGGAGGGCGGCGGCGGAGACTGCGGCCAGACGGTGACGCATGATCAACTCCCTTTCGAATCCAAGGCGTCGGGCGGTCCAGAAGCTTCTTGTGGTGCTCAAGCGGGACCGACCCTCCCAGATCCGAAGGGCAGTCGCACCTCGACGAACGGATTACGGACACCTGGTCCGGATATCGGAGCGCGCAGGTGGCACGGCCGCCGTCCCCCTTCCGCCCTGGTGGCGGCCGCCCCGCACCGGGCGGACGGGCCCCCGAGGGTGACCGGAACGGGGCGGCCCGGAGCTCCCGCCGGGGCGCCGGTGACCCGTGCGTACCGCATGCCGGGCTGGTGACAAACACGACTGTCGCGGGCCTTCCGCGGCGTGCCACCTTTGCTCACGTCACCGACCGAGGGAGCAGGTGTGAACAACGGGCACGCGGCCTTCTGCGACGCCGACCGCTGGTTCTACGACGCACCGTACCGGCGTGCCGGCGAGGCCTTCCCGGCCGCCCTCGCCCCCGTACCCGAGGGCTGGCGCTCGCACCGCAGCGGCGACTGGCTCGCCCTGCGCCCCCTCGACCTGGACCTGCCCTCCCAGGGCTGGAAGATCCACGTCTCGGCCTGCCTCGACAACGCCGAGCGGATCCTCGACCGGGTGTACGCCTACTGCGTCGAGCGGCGGATCGCCTTCAAGTTCGTCCCCAGCCGCTACCTGCTGCACCTGCGCAACGCCAAGTACGCGGACCGCGCGGCGAGCGGCAAGTTCCTCACCGTCTACCCCGCCGACCCGGACGCCTGCCGGCGCGTCGCCGAGGACCTGGACGCCCTGTTGGCGGGCGAGCCCGGCCCCTACATCCTGAGCGACCTGCGGTGGAACGACGGCCCGGTCCACCTGCGCTACGGCAGCTTCACCCTCCGGCACTGCTACGACGACCGCGGCGAGCTGGTCCCCGCGATCGAGGCGCCCGACGGACGGCTGGTGCCCGACGCCCGCGGCCCGGTGTTCCAGCCGCCCGCCTGGATCGAGCCGCCCGCCTTCCTGCGGCCCCACCTGGAACGGCGCGCGGCCGTCACCCTGGAGGGCGTCCCCTACACCGTGGAGCGGGCCCTGCACTTCTCCAACGGCGGCGGCGTCTACGCGGGCCGCGACACCCGCACCGGCGAACGGGTCGTCCTCAAGGAGGCCCGCCCCTTCGCGGGGCTCGCCGCCGACGGGGCGGACGCCGTGACCCGGCTGCACCGCGAAAGCCGGGCGCTGGAGCGCCTGGCCGGACTGGACTGCGTACCCGCCGTCCACGGGACCTTCACCGTCGGCGACCACCACTTCCTCGCGCTCCAGTACCTCGACGGCCACCCCCTCAACACCTACTTCGCCCGCCGCCACCCCCTGATCGAGGCCGACCCCGCCCCCGCCGAGCTCGCCGCCTACACCGACTGGGCGCTGAAGATCCACGCGCGGGTGACCGAGGCCGTCGACGCCGTCCACGCCCGCGGCGTCGTCTTCAACGACCTGCACCTGTTCAACATCATGGTCGCGGAGGACCCGGTCACGGGCGAACCCTCCGTCGCCCTGCTGGACTTCGAGGCCGCCGCCCACGTCGACGAGGGCCTGCGCCAGACGGTGGCCAACCCGGCCTTCGTCGCCCCGCCCGAACGGCGCGGCTTCGCCGTCGACCGCTACGCCCTGGCCTGCCTGCGCCTGGCCCTGTTCCTGCCGCTGACCAGCCTGCTCGTCATGGACCGGGGCAAGGCCGCGCACCTCGCGGACATCGCCGCCGAGCAGTTCCCCGTGCCCCGCGCCTTCCTCGACGAGGCGGTGCGCGAGATCCTCGCCGGCCCGGTCTCCGACGCCCCCGCCGGGCGGCTGCCCGCCCCCGCCCGGCCGTACCTCCCGGCGGCGCCGCAGGACTGGCCGGCCGCCCGCGCCTCGCTGACGGCGGCCCTGCACGCCGCCGCCACCCCGGACCGCGAGGACCGCCTCTTCCCCGGGGACCCCGCCCAGTTCGCCACCGCGGGCGGCGGCACCGCCTTCGGCCACGGCGCCGCGGGCGTCCTCTACGCCCTGGCCGAAACGGGCGGCGCGCCCTGGCCCGAGGCGGAGGAGTGGCTGCTCGCCAGGACGAAGGACCCGGCGTCCGGCACCCCGCTCGGCTTCTACGACGGGCTCGCCGGACTGGCCTGGACCCATCACCGCCTCGGCCACCACGACCGCGCGCTCGCCCTGGTGGAACGCCTGCTGGACGAGCAGTGGCAGTCCGCGGGACCCGACCTGCACGGCGGCCTCGCCGGCATCGGGCTCGCCCTGGACTCCCTCGCCGCCGCCACCGGTGACGGCGCCCTGCAGGCGGCGGCCCTGCGCTGCGCCGGCCTGGCCCACGCCGCGGCCCCCGCGCTCGCCCGCACCGGGCTGCTCCACGGCCACAGCGGGATCGCCCTGCTGCACCTGCGCCTGTACGAGCGCACCGGCGACCGCGAACTGCTGCGGCGCGCCGGGGAGTTCCTCCAGCGCGACCTCGACCACTGCGTGACCAGCGCCTTCGGCACCCTCCAGGTGGACGAGGGCTGGCGCACCATGCCGTACCTCGGCGCCGGCAGCGTGGGCATCGGCATGGTCCTCGACGACTGGGCGCAGCTCGCGGACGACGACCGCTTCGACGCGGAGCGGGCCCGGATCGTCCAGGCGGCCCAGGCGACCTTCTACGCCCAGCCCGGACTCTTCCGCGGCGCGGCCGGGATGATCCTGCACCTGTCCCGGACCACCACTCCCGGGCCCGGCACCCGGGCCGAGGACATCGCCCGGCAGATCGAGGCCCTGGCCCGCCACGCGCTCCCGTACCAGGGGCACCTCGCGTTCCCCGGCGAGCAGATGATGCGCCTGTCGATGGACCTGTCCACCGGCACCGCCGGCGCCCTCCTCGCCCTCGGCAGCGCCGCGACCGGCGGTCGCGCGCACCTGCCGTTCCTGCCGCCGCCGCGCACCGCGGCGGCCCCAGAGCCGGTCCCCCCGGGGACCGTGACACAGCAGAACACACCCCCGATGGAAAGGAACCCGTCATGACCCTTCTCGACCTGCAGTCCATGGAGACCCCGAAGGAAGAGACCACCGAGGCCGCGCACACCGGCGGCGGCAGCCGCGCCAGCCTCCTCCTGTGCGGCGACAGCAGCCTGAGCGTCACGACCTGTAACTGACCGGGTCCCCCCGGGCCCGGGCGACGACTCGTCGCCCGGGCCCGCACCACATCCCCGGGCACCCCGTCCCGGCCCCGGGACAGACGAGGAGCCGCTGCCGATGACCCCGTCCGACGTCCCCGGCGAGACGGCGGCCGCCGATGCCGCCGATGCCGCCGACCGGGCGCTGAAGGCGGCCGCACGGCACAGCGCCGGCCGCACCGCCGCCGTGTTCGGCTGCTCGCTGGCCGCCGCGTGCGCGGCGCTCGCCGAACCGGCCGTCCTCGGCCACGCCCTCGACCTGCTCCTGCGCCGCGACCCCTCCGCCACCGCGTGGACCCTGGGGTGCGCGGCGGCGATCGCCGCCGAGGTGCTGCTGGACGCGGCGACCGTGCGGCTCACCGGCAGCGTCGACGCCCGCTCCACGGCCTGGCTGCGCCGGCGCGCGCTGGCCGCGCTGCTGGCCACGGCACCGCACCACGCGGCCCGGCACTCCCCCGGCGAACTCTCCGCCCGGCTCACGGCCCACGCCGCCGGCGCCGGGACCGTCCCGGCGGCGGTCGCGACGGCCGTCACGGCCGTGCTGCCCCCGCTCGGTGGACTCGCCGCCCTGTTCCTCGTCGACGTCTGGACCGGCCTGGCCTTCCTCGCCGGGGTGCCCGTGCTGGCGCTGCTGCTGAGGGCCTTCGCCCGCGCCTCGGGGGCCAGCGTCGGCCGGTACCAGCAGGTCCAGCTCGCCCTGGCCGGACGCCTCGCCGAGGCCCTGGCCGGCGCCCGGACCATCGCCGCCGCGGGGACCGCGGACCGCGAGGCGGCCCGGATCCTCGCCCCGCTGCCCGAACTGGGCCGCGAGGGACGGCGGATGTGGCGAATCTACGGCGGCACCATGGCCCGTACCGGCGCCCTGATGCCGCTCCTGCTGTACGTGGTCCTCGGCGTCGGCGGCATCCGCCTGGCGGCCGGGGCACTCGGCGTCGGCGGTCTGCTCGCCGCCGTCCGCTACGCGGGACTCGCCGCCGGTGCCGGTGCCGTCACCGCCCGGCTCGCGGCGGTGGTGCGCGGCCGCGCCGCCGCCCGCCGCACGGCGGCCCTGCTCGGCCTGCCCGAACTCCCCCAGGGCGCACGGGAGCACGCACCCGACGGGCCCGGCACGCTGGAGCTGCGCGGGGTCCGGGTCGAACGCGCGGGACGGACCGTGCTGCACGGCATCGACCTGCGGCTGCCGGGCGGCACCACCACCGCCGTCGTGGGCCGCTCCGGCTCCGGCAAGAGCCTGCTGGCCGCCGCCGTCGGACGGCTGACCGCCTGCGACGGGGGCCGGGTCCTGCTCGACGGCACCCCGCTGGAGGAACTCACCGCCGACGCGCTGCGGCGGGAGGTGGGCCACGCCTTCGAGCGGCCCGCCCTGTTCGGGCGGAGCGTCGGCGCGGCCATCGCCTTCGGGACCCGGCCCGCGCCCGGCGGCGACGCCGTGCGCGCCGCGGCCCGGGCGGCGGGGGCCGACGCGTTCGTGCGCCGCCTCCCCGGCGGCTACCGCACCCCGCTCCAGGACGCTCCGCTGTCCGGCGGGGAACTGCAACGCCTCGGCCTGGCGCGGGCCTTCTGCGGGGCGGGACGGGTACTCGTCCTGGACGACGCCACCTCCAGCCTGGACACCGTCACCGCCCGCGAGGTGGAACGCGCCCTGGCCCGTGACGTGCGCGCTCGGACCCGGCTGGTGGTGACCCACCGGGCCGCCACGGCCGCGCGCGCCGACCTCGTCGTCTGGCTGGACGAGGGCAGGGTCCGGGCGACGGGGCCGCACGCGCAGCTGTGGCGGGACCCCGCCTACCGCTCGCTGTTCGGCTGGGACGCGGACCACTCCGGCGGGACCGGCCGGTGAGCGCCGACGGGACCGGCGCCTGGCGCCGCGTCGGAGGTGAGGGACGCCGTTTCCTGCGCGGCCGGATCCGGACGCTGCGCACCCTGGCCCTGTGGTCCCTGCTGGAATCCGCCCACACCTTCCTCGGCGGCTACGCGGTGGCCCGCGCCCTCGACGACGGCTTCCTCGCCGCCCGGACCGGCACCGGCCTGGTCTGGCTGGCGGTCGCCGGAGCCGGGGCCGTCCTCGGCGGCCTCGCCCTGCGGGGGGTCTTCGGCGGGCTCGCGGAGCTGGTCGAGCCGCTGCGCGACGGTCTGGTGCGCCGGGCCGTGCGCCAGGCCCTGGAGCGCGCGGTCGCCGACCCGGCCCGGGCCGGCCGGGACGGGGCCGTCTCGCGGCTGGCCCAGCAGACCGAGATGGCGCGGGACTCGTTCGCGGGACTGGTGCTCGTCGCCCGGTCCTTCGTCTTCACCGCGGCGGGCGCGCTGGCCGGCATGGCGGCGCTGGCGCCGGTCCTGCTGCTGTTCGTGCTGCCGCCGCTGCTCCTGGGGACGGCCGGCTTCCTGCTCACGCTCCGCCCGGTGGCGCGGGCGCAGCGGCGCGCGCTCGACGCCGACGAGGCCCTGGCCGCCCGGACCGGTGAACTGGCGGCGGGGCTGCGCGACGTGGTCGCCTGCGGCGGCGGGGCGCGGGCGGGGGCCGGGCTGCTGGCGCCGATCACCGAACAGGAGCGGCTGACCCGGCTGCTCGCCCGGTGGTCCGCCCTGCGCACCCTGGCGCTCGGGGTGGCGGGCCGGCTGCCCGTCGTCGCGCTGCTCCTGGGGGCGCCGTGGCTGCTGGGACGCGGGGTGAGCGCCGGCGCCCTGGCCGCCGCGCTCACCTACCTGGTCCAGTCGCTGCTGCCCGCGCTCGACGCGCTCATGGGCGCCCTGGGCTCCGCGGGCACCCGCCTCGTGGTGGTCCTGGACCGCTTCTGCACCCCGGACCCGGTAGGACCGCAGGCGGGCGCGGTAGGGGGGCCGGCCGCCGCTCCGGCTCCGGGTCCGGGACCGTCGCCGGGACCGGCCCCCGGGCGGCGGCCCGGCCCGGCGGTCCCCCGGCACCCCGGCGCGGCGGCCGAGCTGCGCGGGGTGCGGTTCGCGTACGGGGTGCGCGCCGAGCCGGTGCTCGACGGCCTGGACCTGGTCCTGCGTGAGGGGGAGCACCTGGCCGTCGTCGGCCCGAGCGGCATCGGCAAGTCCACGCTCACCGCGCTGCTGGCGGGGCTCCTCCCGCCCGGCCGCGGCACCGTACTGCTGGCCGGTGCCCCCGCCCGCCCCGGCCCCGCGCGGGGCCCCGACCCGCGGCGGACCCTGCTGCCGCAGCAGGCGTACGTGTTCACGGGCTCCGTGCGCGAGAACCTGGGCCAGCTGTGCCCCGGGCCGGTACCCGGGGCAGAGCTGGAGCGGGCCGTGGCCGCCCTCGGGGCGGACGGCCTGGTGGACCGGCTGGGCGGCCCGGACGCACCGGTCGACCCGGCCGCGCTCTCGCAGGGCGAGCGCCAGCAGCTGGCCCTCGTCGCCGCCTACCTGTCGCCGGCGCCCCTGCTGCTGCTGGACGAGGCCACCTGCCACCTCGACCCGGCGGCCGAGGAACGCGCCGAGCGGGCGCTCGCCGCCCGCCCGGGCACGCTCGTCGTGGTGGCCCACCGCATCTCCTCCGCGGCACGGGCGGACCGGGTCCTCGTCCTGGACGGGAACCGTGCGGTCTGCGGCACGCACGAGGACCTCCCGGCCAGGTCGGTCCTGTACCGCGAGCTGGTGGGGGTCTGGAACGCCGGAGTGTGAGCGGGGCCGGCGGGCGGGCCTCAGACCCAGCCGGCCCTCCGCGAGATACGGATGGCGTCTATCCGGTTGCGGGCGCCGGTCTTGCGGGTGACGGCGGCCATGTAGTTGCGCACGGTTCCGCTGGCGAGGTGCAGCGCGTGCGCGATCTCGGCGATGGAGTCGCCCTCCGCGGCCCGGGCCAGCACGCTGAGTTCGCGCGGGCTGAGCGGCATGGGGTCGGCCTCCAGCAGGGCCGAGGCCAGGGAGGCGTCGACGAACCGCTCTCCCGCGGCGACCTTGCGGACGGCCCGGACCAGCCGGCCGGGCGAGCCGTCCTTGTCCACGTAGCCGCGGGCCTCGGCCTGGACCCCGCGCCGCAGCGCGCCGGGCGCTCCCGAGGTGGCGAGCACCACCAGCGGGGCCGCCGGCTCGGCGAGCGGGCGGGCGGTGCCGCCCTGGAGCCCCAGGGTGGCCGAGGCACCCGGACAGTCGAGGTCGACGACGGTCACGTCCGGCCGTAAGGACTCCGCCTGGCGCGCGGCGGAGCGCCAGCCGGCGGAGTCGACGTCGAACCCTCCTTCGGATCTGAGCAGGGCGGCGAGGGCCGACCTCACGAGGCTGACGCTGTGCAGGACGAGGACCTTGGTCATCGGGGCACTCCTGGCGTGATGATCGATGGGCACCCAAGCGGGTGCCCAGCAACCATGCGGGAGGAACGTCCCCTTGGGGGGTCCGGCGGGAAGCGTGGCCGAAACGGCGCCCGGCCCCTCGCCCGCAGCGGCCGCCGCACCCGCCCCACGCTCCGGCGCTGCGGCTCCGGTAGCGGTCGGTGCCGCCCGCCGAAAGGAAGCGGTACGGCTGATTCCGGCCGGATGCGGACGGCCGGCCCGCGGTGGCGGGGTCCGCGGCGGGGTCCGCGCACGGCTCAGAACCGGGCCGGGCCGTCCTCGTCCGCCGGTGCGTCCGCCCGGGTGTGCGCCACGAGTTCGGCGATGACCTCCGTGCCGAGTGCGTACGCCGGGACGCCCGCGGTGATGAGCGCGGTCTCGGCGACGCCGATGAGGTCCGCGATGCCCGCTCCTGCGTGCAGGGCGCCCCGGGCGTGGATCCGGGCCGGGTGCTCGCGGCCGAGGGCCAGCAGCTGCCCGAAGTGGACGAGCTGCTGCACCCGCGCCCCCAGCGGATTCCCGGTCAGCACGATGTGCCGCAGCGCCGCGAGCGTCTCCTCCGTCGACAGCCGGTCGAACTCGCCCGCCAGGCGCAGCCTTTCCTCCACTCCGCCCGGCACGGCGCCGAGAGTGGAGCGGTACCGGTCGCGCACGGCCTCCGCGCGGGAGCCGGGGGCGGTGCCCGCGGTGTCCGCGGTGTCCTTGGCGTCCGTCATGACGCGACCCGGGCGAGTGCGACGCGCACGGCCTCCCGGGCGTCCGGCGGGAAGTCCACGGCCCCGCCGATGGCCGCGGCGGCGATCTCGGCCTCGGCGCTCTCCTCGATGGCCACCACGAGCTGGACGGCGGCCGCCGCGTCCGGGCCGAACACCAGGAGTCCGTGGTTGGCCAGCAGGACGGCGGAGGTCGTGGGACGCCGCTCCAGCACCTCGACGATGCCGCGCACCGACACGTCGGATCCGCGCGGCCCCCAGGGCACCACCGGGACCTCCTCGGCCTGCCCGAAGCGGAGCATCGGCTCGGTGCGGCAGGGCAGCGGCCGGTGCGCGACGGCGAAGGCCGTCGCGGCGGGCGAGTGGGTGTGGATGACCGCGCCCACGTGCGGCCGGGCCCGGTACACGGCGGTGTGCATGGCGGTGATCTCGGCGCTGACGGACCGCAGTTCGCCTTCGAGGACCTTGCCGTCGAAGCCGACGGTCGCCAGCTGGCCGGGCCGCAGTCCCCGGACGTGCCCCGGCGTCAGCAGGATGCGGTCGCCGTCGAGCCGGGCGCTCAGGTTGGCGTGTCCGGAGTGGGACATCACCCCGGCGGTGAAGAGCGCCTCCGCGGCTTCCACCAGCCGGTCCGCCCGCTCGTCGCGCACGTGCGTATCACTCATGGCGTTGCCTCCAAGTGTGCTGCCGACGGCAGCCCTTGCGCCGCCGTCCACGTGCCTGCCACTCTTCAACTTGAACCAAGGTTCAAGTCAAGCCGTCCGACATCGGATCACTGGAGGAGCAGGTGGTACGGGTGGAACGCACCGTGCGCATGACGATCGGCCGGCTCTCCGAGCTCACCGGGGTGCCCGCCTCGGCCATCCGCTACTGGGAACGCCACGGCCTGCTGCCCGCGCCCGAGCGCGAGAGCGGGCAGCGGCGCTATCCGCCGGAGGCGGCGGAGCGGATCACGGTGCTCCGCACCTGTCAGCAGGCCGGGCTCACGCTGGGCGAGATCGGTGAGTTCCAGCGGGAGCAGCCGCAGCGGGAGGCGATGATCCGCGCCAAGATCACCGAGATCGAGCAGCGCATGGTCGATCTGGACCACGCCCACCAGCTGCTGACGCATGCCCTCCGGTGCGGCGAGGAGGACATCGTCACGTGCCCCAAGTTCCGTGAGCAGATGGCCGCCTGGCGGACGAACGATCCGGCGCCGTGAACGGCGGGCGGGTCACTTCTTCGTCTGGTTGAGGCAGAGCACGAACTGCTTGCCCGAGCTGCGGCGGGAGCCGCGGGTCTGCTCGTAGTAGCCGAGGTCGGACTTGCCCTCGCAGCGGTTGGTGTCCAGCGTGCCGGGGATGACCTCGACCACCTTGTACGCGGCGCCGGTGGTGCCGCAGTCGACCACCTGGAGGTCCAGGCTGGCGGCCGTGGTGCCGTTGTTCTTCAGGCAGTCGCCGACCTTCGCGTGGTCGGCGTCGTCCTGGCTCAGGAAGTACCCCACCGCGGCGGCGATGAGGACGACCACGATGCCGATGGCCTTGAGGATCTTCATGACGCCCATGCCCCCGCCGCGGGCCGGCGGGGCCGGCGGAGCGCCCCACTGCTGCGGGGGCGGCGGCTGCATCTGCATCTGGGGCGGGTTCGGGTACATCGGCTGCTGCGGCGCCCCGCCGTAGGGCGGCTGGCCCTGCTGCGGGGGGTACGCGTACCCCGGCTGGGGCTGCGGGTACCCGGGCTGGGGCTGCGGGTACCCCTGCGGCTGCTGGGCGTACGGGCCGGGCTGGCCGTACGGGCCGGGGCCCTGCGGCTGCGGCGGATAGGTCATACGGGAGTCCCCCACGATCACGATGGTGCGATTGACGTGGGCACGCTATATCAATCGGCGCCCCTGGCCTGAATCCGTCCAGGGGCGCACCGGGCGTCGGGCCGAGCGGGGTGGAACTGACGGTTCCGCCGCTACGTCACCGGCCGTCGCCGCTGCGATCGGCGCCGCCGTCGCCGGGCAGGCCCGGCTCGTCGTCCCAGTCGGGGGGTGTCGTCGAGCCGGAGGCCCAGTCGCGCCGCAGGACCGCGTATCCGACGGAGTCGCGGAAGAGGCCGTCGGGGGCCGGCCACGCGTCGCGGTAGTGCGCCTCCTTCGCGTAGCCGCTGCGCCGGAAGGCCCGGCGCATCGCCGCGTTGTCCTGCCGTGTGGTCCCCTCGACCCGCCGGACGTGCGGGAACTCGGTGAACAGGTGGGCGGTGAGCCAGGCCAGGGCCCGGCCGCCGATCCCCCGCCCCCGGTACGCCGAGCGCAGGCGCAGGTCGAACATCGGCGTGTCGTCGCACAGGTCCATCAGCCGGACGAGTCCGGCCCGTTCTCCGTCCACGGTGATCCAGAAGAGGCGGTTGTCCCGGCCCTCGTACGCACCGTCCGCGATCCGGCTCCGGGCTTCGGCCGGGTCCACCTCGGCCGTCGCGTGGAACGGCCAGTTGTCGCCGCAGAGGAAGCCGACCAGGTGTTCCGCGTCGGCGGACTCGTACCGTTCGTAGGTGATCTCCACGGGCGGACTCTAGGGCCGGGCGGGCTCGTCGCGAAACCGGTTTACCGGCTGCTCGGCGAGCGCTCCACGGGCGCCGGGCCGGCGCGGCCCGGGGCGAGCGCGGCCGGCGGCGGGCCGGGGCGGCCGGCGCCGCGGGTACCTCGGGTCCACAGGAGGGCTCCGGCCAGGAGCGCGGCGGCGCCCAGCAGCCAGGGCGGCCGGCCCGGCGGCAGCGCGCCGGCGAGCAAGCCGGCCAGGGCTCCGGCCAGTTGTAGGGCGAGGGACTGGACGGACAGCGCCGTGGCCCGGCCCGCGGCGGCCACGCGGCGGTGCAGGACCTCGTTCTCGCTCGGTCCCGCCGCGCCGACGCCCAGGTAGACCAGGCCGTAACCTGCGGCCGCGAGCACCGTCGGAAGCGGCCCCGTCGACGCGGGGGCCGCGCCGAGCAGGAGCAGTCCGCACGCTGCGGCGCCCAGGCCGGCCATGACGGCCCGCTCGCCGCCGCCCGCGAGCCGGACGGTCAGCGGGGCGAGGTGGCTGCCGAGGCCGGCGCAGAGGAAGCCGGCGCACGCGAGTGCGGCGAAGAGCACCGCCCCGGATTCCGGGGCTCCCGTGAGGGCGGCGGCGCGGCCCGGGGTGAGCAGTTCGAGCGCGGCCAGGCCGCAGCCGGCGGCCGCGGCGCCGAGGAACACCCGGCGGACCAGGGCGTCACGGCCGCCCAGCCGGAGCCCCTCCACGACGGTGGCCGGGACCCCGCGCAGCACGCCGCGCAGGGTGGCCGCCGGGCGGGGCGGTTCGGGCAGCGCGGTCACGGCGTACAGCACGAAGGCGACTTCGACGGCCGCGCCCAGCAGCGGCGGGACGGAGAGGGGCGGTACCAGCCCGGCGGTGGCGTCGGCGAGCCGGGCGCCGAGGTCCGGCCCCAGCCCGAGCAGCCAGGGGAGGGCGCCGCCGAGCAGGGTGCCCGCGGCGAGCGCGGCGGACGTCGCGGACGAGCCGCGGGCGAGGCCGGTGTGCAGGTCCGCGCCCGGGCCGGAGTGCGCGTGGACGGTGTCGACGTACCAGGCTTCGGCGGGGCCGCTGGACAGCGCGCGGCCGGCGCCCAGCAGGGCCATGCCGAGGGCGAGCAGCCAGGGGCTGGTGCTCAGCGCCTGGAGCGTCAGGGCGGCCAGGTCGAGCAGGCCGGCGGCGGCCAGGACGGCGCGGCGTCCCAGCACGTCGGACAGGCCCCCGGTGGGCAGTTCCAGCGCCGCGGCGGTGAGGGAGTGCACGGCGAACAGGCCGGCGATGGCCTGCATGCTCATGCCGCGCTGGGTGAACAGCAGGACGACCGGCGCGACGGTCAGGCCCAGGGGCAGCCAGAAGAGCACGCACACCCTGACGTAGCGGCGGCGCGCGGTGACGGCGTCCAGCGGCGGCCTGGTCACGAGCCGCTCCCGGCGTCCGGCTCCGCGGCGGGGGCGTCGGGGGCGGGCGGCGCCAGGGGCAGCCCGGCGGTGAGGAGGACGACCTGCGCGGCGCGCGGGTCCGCCGCGTCACGGGCGGTCAGTTCCGCCAGCTTCCGGTGGAGCGCGTCCCAGAGTTCGGTGAGCGACTCGGGGGTCAGCCGGGGCAGTTGATCACTGATCCCGGCGGCCCCCGCCCACTCCTGCCCGAGGCGGCCTTCGGCCACATCGGCCTCGTGCCGGACGAGGGAGGCCTCCAGGTGCTCGATCTGCGCCCGGCGCGACAGGCCGACGTAGGCCCGGCTGTCCGGCGTGGCCGCCATCGCCCCGCCGCTCCAGGACGTCGCGGCGTGCACGGCCCGCCACCGGCGCTCCCGCCCGTCACGGTGCTCCGCCTCGGCGACGAAGGCGTACTTCGCGAGGACGCGCAGGTGGTAGCTGGTGGAGGCGGACGACTCACCGGTACGGACGGCCAGTTCACTGGCGGTGGCCGGCCCGTCCTGCCGGAGCAGGCCGAGCAGGCGGATGCGCAGGGGGTGGGTGAGGGCCTTCAGGGCTGCCGCGTCGCGCTCGGGGTCGAGGACGCGGCGGTGTTCGTCGTTGACCATGGCGCGAGGCTAGGTCCCCCGAAGGCTTTCCCAAAGTTATTTTGCAGAATTTATTTGGGAGTTGGCCGAAAGGCGCTCCCCGGCAGGGCGCCGACCGGGCGGACGGGGGTCAGTCCAGGGTCTGCGTCAGTTCGCTCCGGGCCGGGGTGTGGACGACGCGGCCGTGCGCTCCGTTGACGATCGGCATGCGGGGCGGGACGTGGCCGCATTCGACGTCGGCGATGAGCGGTACGCCGAGCGGGCCGAGTGCGTCGAGGACGGCCTCGTGCTGGGTCAGGGAGGGGCTGTCCGGGGCGTGGGTCCGGCCGACGAGCACCGCGTTCGCCCGGTCGAAGAACCCGGCGAGCCTCATCCCGTGGAGGTTGCGGCAGATCGTGAAGGCGTCGTCGCCGGTGGCCTCCACGTACACGAGGAGCCCCTCGGGCGCCTCCTCGTCGGCGAAGGCCGTCACGTCGAGGTAGGGCGACCCGGTGAGATTGCAGAGGGTCTCGACGCAGCCGCCGATCAGCCGTCCCTCCGCCTCCACGTCGCCGTCCCCGTCGAGCCGGGTCCAGGCGCCGGCGAGGCCGAGCGCCTGCTCGCGCACCTCGGGGAAGCGGGCGAAGTCGTCGTGCCCGGGGCCCCGGTGACGGCCCGGCGGGATCTGGGTGAAGCGGCGCCCCGGGGGCGAGGCGACCACGTCCAGCCACGACAGGATCCCCTCGGGCACCCGGTAGGGCGTGTCCATGAGGTTGTCGCCGTGGACGGTCGCCGCGCCCGTGAGCAGGGTCAGCGGCGTCATCAGGGTGGACAGGTCGGAGAACCCGACGACCCAGGTGGGCTCGGCCTCCCGCAGGAGGTCCCAGTCGAGCAGCGGCAGCAGGTCGATGGCGGTCTCCCCGCCCCACGGCGGCACGACGGCCCTGACGGCGGGGTCGGTGAGCATCTCCATCAGCTCGGCGGCGCGGTCGGCGGCCGGGGCGCTGACGTGCCCCGTGCCGTCCATGCACCGGCCGACGACGACCTCGTACCCGTGTTCCCGGAGGTCACGGACGGCCACGTCCAGGCGTGGGCCGAGCTCCTTCGCCACCCCGCTCGACGGGGAGGTGACACCTACACGGTCTCCGGGGCGCAAGGGGCGCGGATATCGAACGGACATGGACCGGATTCTGGCAGAGGGCCGTGCTCCCGGGACACCGGATTCCGAGCCGCTCCGGGCCCCCGCCCGGCCGGTGCGGTGGGGTCAGGACTGCTGGGGCCTGTCGCGGTCGATGAAGTCGTTGGCCTTCTCCTGGGCCATGTCGACCTTGTCGGTGTACTTGTCGCCCGTCCGCTCGTCGATCATGTCTCCCCCGCGTTCCACCGCTTCCTTGGCCTTGTCCGGGTGCTGCCCGAGCATGCCCTTGAGCTTGTCGACGATCGACATGATGGTCCTCCTTCGGACGTAGTGCCCCTCCAGCGTCCCCCTCCTTCCGGCGGACCGCATCCGGATGCGGCGGCGGGGCCCGCCCCCCGTGAGGGGCGGGCCCCGCGGAGCCGGTGTGCGTCGGGAGCGGCGGCTACCAGCGGTACCAGCGGCCGCTGCCGGTCCTCGGGCGTGCGACGAAGCCGAGCAGCCAGAGCACCAGCACGGCGAGCGCCACCCACCAGAGGACCTTCAATGCGAAGCCCGCACCGAAAAGGATCAGGGCGAGCAGAAGAACGAGAAGCAGGGGAACCATGTGTGTCACCTCCGGGCCCTCGCATGCCCCCGCCGCCCCGACGTATGCGCCCGGGTCCGCGGGCGTCAGCCGTCGAGCGCCTCCTGGACTCCGGGGTACAGGGAGAGGACCGTGTCCACTCCCGTCAGGGCGAACAGCCGGCGCAGCTGGTCGCCCGGAGCGGCGATGCGCAGGACGGTCGTGCGGTGCACCCGCAGGAGCAGGTTGAGGAAGGAGGAGTCGCCGAAGGTGACCCCGCCCGCGTCCAGGACGACCAGGCGGTGGCGCCCCGCGGCCTCGGTCAGGGCCTGCTCCAGCGGTCCCAGGGTGTCCTGGTCCAGCTCTCCGCGGGCCGCCACGACCCAGCCGGCCCCGGCCGGGTATCCGTCCCCGACCACACCGTCGCCGTGCACGTCCTCAGCTCCCGCCATCTCCGCCTCCCCGGTTCTCGCCCTACGGTTCCGGAATGGAGTATGCACGCTCGCCCGCCCGGGGACGGTGTCCCGGTCCCGGACAGCCGCCGGCGGAAGGTCGCGAAATCCGGAGGTGTACGGCCCGGACGCGTGGGCAGGAGCGGCGGCGGCAGCCACCGACCCAGGGAGAGGACGGCCCCCATGCCTCGTCCGGCCGCAGTCGTACACCCCGTGCACCACACGGACCACCATGCCCCGGCCCCCGCGGCGGCCGCGGGAGCGGAGCCGTGGGCCGGAGCGCTTCCGGCCGTGGAACAGGCGCGGGAGCTCTCCCCCGCGGACGCGAGGGAGCTGTCACGGGTGTTCCTCGCCCGGCTGCGCGCCACGGAGGAGGGGACCCGTGAACACCAGTACGTCCGCAACACCCTGATCGAGATGAACCTCTCCCTCGTGCGGTTCGCGGCCCGGCGCTTCCGGTCCCGGGCGGCCGGCGGCGGGATCGACATGGACGACATCGTCCAGGTCGGCACCATCGGCCTGATCAAGGCCATCGACCGCTACGACCCCGACCGCGAGGTCGAGTTCTCCACGCTGGCGCTCCCGTACATCACCGGTGAGATCAAGCGGCACTTCCGCGACACCACCTGGGCCGTCCACGTGCCGCGCCGGCTCCAGGAGCTGCGCACCGAGCTCGCCCGGGCCCAGGAGGCCCTCACCGACACGCTGAACCGCGCCCCGACGGTCAAGGAGCTGGCGGGGCACCTCGGGCTCCCCGAGGAGGAGGTGATCGACGGTCTCGTCGCCGCGAACGGCTACACCAGCGGCTCGCTGGACCTGGCCTGCGAGGCGGACGAGGCCATGGGGGCGGGCCGGCCGACGCGCGCCCTGGCGGACCGGCTGGGTGACACGGACCCCGCCATGGAGCTGTTCGAGGACTGCCACACGCTCGCCCCCCTGCTGCGTGAGCTGGCTCCCCGGGAGCGGCTGATCCTGCGCATGCGGTTCGGCCAGGACCGGACCCAGTCCGAGATCGGCGCCGCCCTCGGCATCTCGCAGATGCAGGTCTCCCGGCTGCTCTCGCGCACGCTGAGCCGGCTGCGCGAAGGCATGCTCGCCTCGTAGGGCCCCATGAGGACGGCCCGCCGACGTCGGCCGCACGCCCCGGCCGCGATCCGATCGTCGCCGTGCCGTCCGCCCGCCCTCGTCCGACACCGCACGCGACCGCGACCCGAAGGGTCCGGCCACGTACACTGTCCGGCACTCGAAGCGCCCGAAACGCGGACCCGCCGGGTGTCCCCGGCCGGTCCGGGGGCAGGTTCGTACGGTCCGGAAAGCGACGGGCACAGCCGGGGCCCTTGCGGTCGCCACGAGACGAGAGCATGCAACGGTGAGGGTGAGACCACAGTGACGAGCAGCGGATCGCCGACCGGCCATCCACCACAGCCCGCGGCCGCGCGCCAGCGCCGCCAGCTGGCCCTGGCCGGCGCCCGGGGGCAGGTCGCCAAGGGCCGCGACTTCGCGCGGCGGGCGCTGGAGGACTGGGGGTGGGACGGGTCCGAGAGCGCGGAGGACGCCCTGCTCGTCGTCTCCGAGCTGGTGACCAACGCCAGCCTGCACGCCGGCGGCTGCCTCCTGATCGCCCTCACCCGTGACGAGGTCCTGCGGATCGAGGTGTTCGACGCCTCCACGGACCTCCCGCGCCGCGACCCCTCCCCCCGGCGCGGCGTCCCGGGCGGTCACGGGCTCAACATCATCGACCGGCTCTGCGACCGCTGGGGCTCCGAGGTGAGCGGGGAGGGCAAGGCGGTGTGGGCGGAGATCGAGGCGTCCCGCCTGGCCCCGGACACGGCTCCCGGCCGCTGAGCCGGGCGTCGGCGCGCCCGCGGCACGGCGGCGCCCGCAGGGCGCCTGTGCCGGCCGGCGGGGCGGGGGGCGGCGCCGGACGGGGCACCGCCCGGCGCGCCCAGCATGTACTCCTCGTAGCGGCCGAGCCCGAGCACGGCGCACATCAGCAGGGGCGGGACCAGCAGGGTCAGGAACAGCACGGCGGGACTACCTGTCCCGGGTCAGGGTGGTCACCAGGACGAGCACGGCGAAGGCGATCACCAGCAGGTGCAGCCAGGCGGGAGCGGACTGGACGGCCCAGGCGGACAGCTCTGTTGTGTTCGGTGTCATGTGGACGCGCTTGCCCCCGAAGGAGGAGCTGACACGCCGTCGGCGGGGGCGTCAGGGCACGCGGCCGACGTGGAGCACGGTGATGGCCGCGCCCGCGGACGCGGTGCCGGTCACCCGGTAGAGCAGCCGGTAGCGGCCGGCGTGCATCCGCCGCACGTGCGGCGAGCCGTACGCGGCGGTTCCGGGGGGCCGGGGCCGGACCGGCAGCAGGTCGGCCGATTCCAGCAGCTGGCGCAGGCCCTCCGGGTCGTCCTCCAGGAACCGGGCGGCCGCTTCGAGCGCGGCCGCCTCCCACACCATGCGGCACCGGGCCCGGCCGGTTCCCGTCCGGCACCGCCGACGGGGTCCGGGGGCGCCCGCGCCCGAGGAGCCGTGCATGTCGCGTCCTCCTCTGCCACGAGGGCCCCGGCGCCTACCCGTACCGCCGGCCCCCATGCCCCGGCCCGCGGTACGGACGGCGTACGGGCCGGGCCGCCGGGCGGGTGACGCGGGGGTTGGCGGCGGGCCGGCGGGGCACACGCAGGGTCTCGGCGTCGTGACGGTGGGGTCGCGTACGTCCGTCCGAACCGCGGGGAGGTTGTCATGGCGGCGCATCCGGTGGGCACGCTACGAGGGGCCGGGACCGTCCGGAGCACGGTGCCGCAGCGGCTGGACCGGCTGCCCTGGAGCGGATTCCACTGGCGGGTGGTCACCGCGCTGGGCATCACCTGGGTGCTCGACGGGATCGAGATCACCATCGCCGGGTCGATCGCCGACCGGCTGAGGGACCAGCAGACGCTGGGCCTCACCTCGTCCCAGGTGGGTCTGACGGCCAGCATCTACCTGCTCGGGGAGGTGGTCGGCGCGCTCGTCTTCGGCCGGCTCGCCGACCGGCTCGGCCGCCGCAGGCTGTTCATCGTCACCCTCGGCGTGTACCTGCTGGGCAACGCGCTCACCGCCCTCTCCTCCGGCTTCGCCTTCTTCGCCGTCACCCGCTTCATCGCCGGCACCGGCATCGGCGGCGAGTACGCGGCGCTGAACTCGGCCATCGACGAGCTGATCCCCAGCCGGCACCGCGGTCACGCGGACCTGGCCGTCAACTCCACGTACTGGCTCGGCGCGATGATCGGGGCGGCCTCGAACCTGCTCTTCCTCAACCCCGACCTGTTCCCGCTCGACACCGGCTGGCGCATCGGCCTGCTCGTCGGGCCCGCGATCGGCGCGGCGATCTGGGGGCTGCGCCGCAGCCTTCCGGAGAGCCCGCGCTGGCTGCTCACGCACGGCAGGCACGAGGAGGCCGAACGGGTCGTCACCGAGATCGAGGAGAGGATCGAGCGCGGCGGGGCCCGGCTGGAACCCGTGCCGCAGAGCCGCGCGGTGGAGTACCGGCAGCGGCCGCCCGTCGGCTACCGGGAGCTCGCCCGGATCCTGTTCCGCGACTACCGCCGGCGCTCGGTCCTCGGGTTCATGCTCATGGTGACCCAGTCGTTCCTCTACAACGCGATCTTCTTCACCTACGCGCTGATCCTGGCCGAGTTCTACGACATCCGCGGCGGGGCCGTCGCCTACTTCATCTTCCCCTTCGCCCTGGGGAACCTGGCGGGACCGCTGCTGCTCGGCCGGCTCTTCGACTCCCTGGGCCGGCGCCGGATGATCGGGACGACCTACTGCCTTTCGGGGGTCCTGCTCCTGGTCACGGGCTGGCTGTTCGCGGAAGGGCTGCTGAGCGCGGTCACCCAGACCGTGCTGTGGTGCGTGATCTTCTTCATCGCCTCGGCGGCCGCGTCGTCGGCGTACCTGACGGTCAGCGAGGTCTTCCCGGTGGAGATGCGGGCCCAGGCGATCTCCTTCTTCTTCGCCCTCTCCATGCTCTTCGGCGGTGTCGTGGCGCCGTGGCTGTTCGCCACCCTGATCGGCGGCGGCTCCGATCCCTGGAGGGTGTTCGCCGGGTACGCGGTCGGTGGCGTGCTCATGGTCCTGGGCGGGCTGACGGCCTTCTTCTGGGGGGTGGACGCGGAACGGCGGCCGCTGGAGGAGGTCGCCGTCCCGCTGTCCGCGGGTGCCCCCACCGCGGAAGGCCCCACGGGGGCCGGGCGTCCCTAGGCCTGTCGTCAAACTCCCGTCGTCGCCCGGAGGGCGGCCACGCGGCGTCTGGTGCGTGCTCTCGGTGCGCCGGGCGGAAGCCCACGTACTGGACGTACTTGGCTTTCGCCCGGTGCGGCGAGAGCGCGTCCGTGTCGGGCCGGCCTGTCAAGGGCGTTTGGCCAGCCCGGGATCATCAGGTGCTGGTCCCGGCCTCGGCCGAAGGTGTGGCAGAACAGCCCGTCCGCGCTGCACTCGGCGTCCGGCCGCAGCCGGTTGCTCACGTCCACCGCCAGGACGAGCTGGTCATCGGCGGCCCGTGGCTGCGGCAGCGCGGCCAGTGTCCGCCGCAGCCGGTTCGCGTCGATGCGGCCCTCGTTCAAGGCGGCGTACAGAGCACCGTGCCCACGACGATGCTCGGCCAGCAAGGTCAGATCCACCAGCGCGGTCACTGGCCCGTCCGCACACAGCAACGCGTCCATGACCTCGAACAGGCCATCGCGCCGCGTGGTCAGACATGCGTAGAAGCCGTCCCGGAGGTGTGACGCCACAGCGAACGCATCCCGCTGGGCATCGTGATGCAGCAGACTCATTGCCCACGGCCTTCGTGCTGGTCAGGTGCCTCTTTGGTCGGAGCACAGGATCAGGCGAAGGCCGTGTTCACGTCCCTGGAATCACCATACGGGTGATCACGTGCGGGCACTGTTCGACTCTCATCCAGGGCCTATGCGACGTCCGAGTAGGCGAGGTGAGTACCGCAGCGACGGCACCGAAACAGGTACGCCGGCTGGTCGTCTCTGTCCAGCGAGCCGAGAAACCGCTCCACCTGATCCGACGGCCAGCCCCATCCGTTCACCTCCTGTCGCACTGTCTCCAGCGCGTCAGGGTGAGCGGCGAGCTCGGCAAGCCCGACACGGCCCAGAAACGCGGCACCGTCGCCACAGTGGAAGAACCACTGAGGCTCCTGCCACGCCGAGAAGCTTGGGGTGTGGCTGTCGACTGCTGAGAAGACCTCAAGGGGTACGTCCTCGCCCAGGCAAGTCCCTGCCGTGAAGTGCGCGTCGAACAGCTCCGCGGCGCTGCCGCTCGCGAGGCACCACGGGCACAGCTGATCCTCGAGGTCCTCGACGGCGTAGACCGGGCCCGTGTAGATGTACCCGCGTCCCCGCCCACAGCAGATGCAGGTCGCATTTGACGGAACAACCACGCCCGTAGCGACGGGGTCGGGGTGGTACGGGAACTCCGGAAGCTGCTCAGTCACGACCGCGACCGTAACAGCCGTCACGGACAGTCAGCCCGCCCCACCATAAAGAACAAGCTAGGGGACGCCGCGGCCCCTGGTCCGTCAGGGGGCGGGCGCCGTGGTGAGGCGGGCGCACTCGGTCACCACGGCGCGCAGGTCCCCGGTGGTCCGCAGGAGGTGGCGCTGGAGGCGGGCGCCGTTGCCCCGTTCGAGGAGGCGGGTGACGCCCCGGCGGGCGAGTTCGAGGTCGCCGTTGTCGTCGAGGGCCTCCCGCAGGTGGTCCAGGAGCACGTCGAGGACCTCCTCGGGAGGGGCCGGGCTCATGCTGCGGGGGTCGAGCAAGGGGCCGTCCAGGCCCGACTTGGCCGCCTGCCAGGCCGCGAGGCGCATCAGCCCGACGCCGATGCGGGCCGGCGGGCGCCCGGCGCGCCACTCGCGGGCGGCGGTGTCCACCAGGGCCCGGGCGAGGGCGGCGAGGAGGACGGGGGTGTCGGGTTCGAGGCAGACGTCGGCGACGCGGATCTCGACCGTGGGGTAGTTGGCGGAGAGCCGGGCGTCGAAGTAGATCATGCCGTCGTCGCGCAGGACGCCGGTGGCGAGCATGTCCCCCACCTGCCGGTGGTACTGCTCGGCGCTGCCGAAGACGTCGGTGGGACCGGCCGAGGGCAGGCGGTTCCAGACGCGGCTGCGGTAGCTGCCGTACGCGCTGTCCTCGCCCTGCCAGAACGGCGAGTTGGCGCTGATGGCGGTCAGTACCGGCAGCCAGGGGCGGATGCGGTCGAGGACGGCCACGCCCTCGTCGTCCGAGTCGACGGACACGTGGACGTGGCAGCCGCAGGTGAGCTGCTCCTGGGCGGTCAGGCCGAACTGCCGGCTCACCCAGCGGTAGCGTTCGCCGGACATCGTGGACGGCCGCACCGGCAGCGGGGACGTGGCCAGCGCGGCGACGGCGCCGCCCGCCTCCGCGGCGTGCCGGTCCGCCTCGGCGCGCCAGCGGACGATCTCCTCGGCGAGCTCGCCCATCCGCAGGACGGGCCGGGTGGCGAACTCGACCTGCTCGCACTTGAGCTCGGACTCCAGCGCGCCCCCTGCCGGATCGTGCGTCCCGTCCCCCTCGCGGGACGCGGCCGACATCACGGCGGCCGAGAGCGCCCGCGGCTCCCCCGTCGCGGTGTCGACCAGCAGCAGTTCCTCCTCCACGCCTACGCTGCGCATGCCCGTCACGTTCCTTTCGTCGACCTCGTACGTCAGGTGCGGCGCCCGTCGCGGGCCGACCGCGGCCGGGCTGTCGCACCCGCCGCGTCTCACGTGCCCCGGCAGAAGCGGTTGTACCCCACGGGCCGCGGTTCTCCGTGCCTGACCCGGGCCGGGCGCGGCGCGCCGGCCGGCACGCGGAGGCGGCGACCGGCCCGGCCCGGCCGGCTACCGGGGCGGCAGGCGGAGGCACTCGATCAGGTAGTCGCCCGTCTCCGGGTCCACCGTGACGCCGTGGGCTTCGCTGCCGAAGCCGGGGAAGGCGCGGTCGAAGGCCTCCAGGGCGCCGAGGTAGCGCAGCAGGGGGCCGTCCGGGGCGCCGAGGGACTCGCCGGGCATCAGGACCGGGATGCCGGGCGGGGTGACGGCCACCATGGCGGCCGCGACCCGGTGGGCGGCGTCGGCCAGGCGCAGGCGTTCGGTCCCGCCGCGGATGAGCCGCTGGTAGCAGTGGCGGGGCGGGTGGACGGGTTCGGGCAGCCGGCGGAAGGCCTCGTCGAGGGCGTCGATGAAGGCGCCGCGGGTGAGGTGTCCGTGCATCCGGGCGCACAGTTCGGGCAGGGTGGTGTCCCGGTAGCGGGCCGGGTGGCGGGCGGTGAGGGCGGGCAGGACCCGGTCGAGCGGGGCGTCGGCGTCGTAGAGGGCCTTGAAGTCCATCAGGGCGTCCATGAGGGTGCCCCACTTGCCCTTGGTGATGCCCATCGAGAAGAGGACGAGCGTGGTGTAGCTGTCGGTCTTCTCGACCACGATGCCGCGGGTCGCGAGGTACTCGGTGAGGATCCGGGCGGGGATGCCCCACGGGAGGGTCTCCCCGGTGGCCGTCACGCCGGGGCAGGTGAGGGTGACCTTGACGGGGTCCAGCAGGCCGTAGCCGTCGGTCAGGTCCGCGAACCCGTGCCAGGCGGCGCCGGGTTCGAGCTGCCAGCAGGCGGGGTCGGAGGCCAGCAGGGCGGTGGGCGCGTCCGCGAAGGCGATGCGCGTTCCGGTGGCCGGGTCGGTGACCGTCTCGGGCTGCCAGACACCGAAGAACCAGTCGGGCCGGTCGCCCGCGGCGGCGATGCGGCGGCCGGTGCGGACGACGGCCTGCCGGAACCGGACCGCCTCGGTGACGGCCTCGTCGATCAGCCACCGGCCCTGCGGCCCGTCCATCATGGCCGTGGCCACGTCGAGGGAGGCGATGCCCGGGTAGAAGGCGGACGTGGTGCCGTGCATCATGAACGCCTCGTTGAAGCGGTCGTGTTCGACGGGCGCCCGGGGCGCGGGCCGGACGTGGACCATGGCGCACTGGGAGAGCGCGGCGAGCAGCTTGTGCGTGGAGTGGGTGGCGAAGACGGTCGGCCGTTCGGCGTCGTCGAGGACGTCCGGGCCCACCGCCATGCCGTACCGGCCCCGGTAGAGGGGGTGGAAGCGGGCGTAGGCGAACCACGCCTCGTCGAAGTGCAGCCGGGGCGTGCTCGGTGCGAGGGCCCGGGCGGCGGCGACGGTGTCGTAGCACACGCCGTCGTAGGTGGAGTTGGTGAGCACCGCGTACTGGGCGTCGGCCGAGACGGCTCCGGCGGTGAGGGGGTTCGCGGCGATGCGGGCGGCGACCGCGGCCGGGGCGGTGGCGGTGGGCGGCACCGGGCCGGCCAGCCCGTACCCGTTGCGGGTGGGCACGAGGTAGACCGGGCGGGCGCCGGAGACGACCAGGCTGTGCAGGACGGACTTGTGGCAGTTGCGGTCGACCAGGGCGATCTCGTCGGAGGTGACGCTGTAGTGGCCCACCATGCGGTTGCAGGTGGAGTCCCCATGCAGGACGAAGTACGTGCGGTCGGCGCCGAAGACGCGGGCGGCGTTGCGTTCGGCCTCACCGATGGGGCCGGTGTGCTCGTAGAGGGAGCCGAGCTCGCCCACGGAGAGGGACAGGTCCGTGCGGAACAGGCGCTCACCGTAGTAGTCGAAGAAGGCGCGCCCCGCCGGGGACTTCAGGAACGCGACACCGCCGGAGTGGGCCGGGGTGTGCCAGGAGTACTCGTGGGCGTCGTCGAAGCGGCGCAGGGCGCGGAAGAAGGGCGGCAGGACCTCCTTCATATAGGTGTGGGCGGCGGCCGCGACCCGGCCGGCGATGAAGGCGGGGGTGTCCTCCAGCGGCCAGATGTAGCCGACGACGGTCTCCGACACCCACAGCGGCAGGTGTTCCAGGTCGTGGTCGGAGCTGTCGGTCATCAGGAGGAAGACGGGCAGGTCCTTGAAGCGGTGCCGGATCCGGTCCAGGACCTCGGCCCCGCCGGTGGGCGTCCGCGCGGCCGCCGGCGTCCCGCCGCCCGGTGTCCCGCCGCCCGGGGTACCGGCGGGCAGGTCCCAGGCCACGACCGCGGCGGCGATCCCCGCCTCGGTCTGGAGCATCGCCCGGGCGTCCCGGGCGTCGGCCGCCCGGCGCAGCTCCAGTCCGCGCCCCTGGAGTTCCTTCCCGATGCGGCGCAGTTGTTCGGCGCTCACCCCGCCGCCGAGGGGGTCCTCGCGCAGCGCCAGCAGGACCGTGCCGTTGGCCATGGGTTCCGTCCGCCTTCCGTTCACAGGGCGTCCCGGCTGGCCGGGACGTGGCGGGGCCAGTCTGGCCCGCCCGCCGGGACCGGGAGCGATCTCCGACGGCCGTTCACCCGCCGGAGGGCGCGGCGGACACCGGCGGTTGACCGGGACGGTGCGGAAGCCGGGGCCGGGCGGATCGGCCGTGACGGGCGGTGCCGGCGCCGCTCGTCGTCGTACCGGCGGTCGTCACGCTGCCGGGCGGCCGCACGGCGGCCGGCCCCGGGGGCCGGAAGAGACGGTCTAACCCGCGCCCTTGAGCCGGCGGTTGACCTCTTCGTTGATGCGGCGGTTGAGTTCGGCCAGTTGCTCGGGGGTGTAGGCGGTGAGGTCGCCGAGGTCCGGTGGGGCGGCGCGGGGTTTGTCCTTCTTCTCGTCCTCGCGCCGTTTGAGCTCCTGTTCCTCCGGCGAGCCGGGGGCCGCGTACGCGCAGCGGATCAGTGCGCCGTCGGCCGCCTTCAGGCAGGTCGCCTCGCGGCCGGCGACCTGGCCCCGGCCCTCCACCCGGTAGCGGATGTCCTGTTCGCTGCCGATCGTGGCGGTCCAGGTGCTGCCGCCGGTGGGGACCACCTCGAACACCTGGTCGTCGTTGTAGCAGCAGACGTCCCGGTACTCGGCCTTGATCAGCGCGACGATCGCCTTCGGCGAGGACCAGGTCGGGTCGAGCCGGTGGACGGTCAGGGGCGCCAGCCCGGTGCCCCGGACGCGCGACGGGACCGTCGCGACGGCGACGACCGAGCTGGCCTCGCCCTGCGGGGTGAGCGGGGTGACGTAGACGCTGCGGCCGCTGGAGTCGGCGTAGCGCAGGGTGAACTCCGAGTCGTTGCCCTCGTTCGCCCCGTCCTCCGAGGCGTCCCAGCCGCTGCGTCCGAACCACCAGTCGGTGAAGCCGCCGACCGCGGCGACCGCTTCCCGCTGCCGGGAGGCGAGGCTGAGCGGATAGGAGGGGCCGGGGACGGCGTCCGTGTCGGTGGTGATGGTGACCTTGCCGGTCCTGCCGTCGTAGAGCGCGACCCCGGCGGGCCGTTCGGTGACGACCAGGATGCCGGTCTGGCGCTTGAGGGGTACGACCACGACGGGCGTGTCCCCCTGGCAGGTCACGTAGGCGTCGCCGGCCTCGAAGCGGACCCAGCGTTTCTGCTCGGAGATCTTCCGGCCCAGGTTGTGGCCGAACCAGCCGCTGATGCGGGCGTCCGCCGCGTCCACGTCGAAGGAGCAGCGCTCCTGGGCGCGGCTGGTCCCGCCGAGCGGAACCTCCTGCACGAGGCCGACCTCGTATCCGGACAGCCAGCCCTTCCGCTCGACGAGGGTGGCGAAGCGGTCCCTGTCGGGGAGGTAGGTGATGTCGGCGATCTCGCCGGTGACGTCGCCCAGGTGCGGGGCGGCCTGGGCCTTGCCGACGAGGTAGGGGGCGCGGGGCGCCAGTCGGGGCACCGGCTCGGTCACGACCTGCGTGGCCGTCATGTACGCGCGGTCCTGCAGGTACGCCCCGTAGACCAGCCACCCGGCGGCGAGCGCGAGCCCCGCGAGGGCCGCCAGGCAGCCGAGGCCCCCCGCCGCGCCGCCCGACCCGGAGCCGCCCCCGGCGCGCCGGCTGCGCACGAACCACCGCGCGAGCCACACCAGCACGACGAGGCCCCCGGCCAGCAGCGGCAGGGCCAGCCAGGCGAACAGCTTGCGCAGCTCCCACACCAGGACGGTGGAGTAGTACGGGGCGTACAGCGGCGCGCAGGCCACGAGGGCCACGACACCCACCGGTATGCAGATTCGCAGAGCCCGACCCATCAGCGCCTCCCCCGACCGCCTGGTTCAGGTCAATTGTGGGGTGCGGGGGCCGCGCTGTCATGGTCGTGGCGAAAGTCGTGCCGTTCGCCGGCCGTCAGTCCCCGTCCCCGCCCCCGCCCCCGTCCCCGTCCCCGGGGTGGGCGACGAGTTCGACCTCGAAGCCGTCGGCGTTCTCCAGGTAGGCGGCATAGGTCCGTTCCCCGCCCGCGTGCGGGTGGCGGTCGGGGAACATCAGGGTCCAGCCGTGCCGGGGGGCCCGCTCGACCAGGTCGTCCACCGTGCGCCGGTCCTCCACGTGGAACGCCAGGTGGTTCAGCCCGGGCCGGCACCGGTCGTGCTCCCCGGCGGTGAGGGCGGGGGACTGTTCGAAGACCAGGTACGTCGTCCCGAGCCGCCAGCTCCGGCCACCGTCCCAGCTCTGGAACGGCACATGGCCCAGGGCTTCCAGCAGCCAGCCGAAGGAGCCGACGGCCCGCTCCAGGTCGGGCACCCAGATCTCGACGTGGTGCAGCGTCCCGCCGGCCGGCCGGTTCACTCCGCCACCGCCGTCGTCCGACGGGTGGCCGGCCGGGGGCGGCCGGGGGCCGTGGCCGGCCGGGGGTGCTCGACCGCGGCGTCGGGCCGGCCGGTCTCTTCGGTGTCCGTCGCGCGGGACGTGGAGGGCGTGGTCATACCGTTCAGGGTCACACCCGCGGGCCGGCCGGGATCAGGCGGCCCGCCGAGGGGGTAACCGACGGGCGGGCGGCGCGTTGGGCCGGTGTGACACTTGACGATCTGTACACCGACATCGTGGCCGAGGAACTCGACGCGGATGCCGACGCCGGGCCCGAGCGGCTGCCGATGCTCACCTACCGCGAGGCCGTGCTGGCCCTGGCCGTCCTCGGTGCCGTCGCCGAGGGCGAGACCGGTGAGGAAGTGCGCACCACGGCCCGCGCCCTGGGGACGCGGCTCGGGATGCGGCTGCCCGCGACCTGAGCGGCGGTCCGGACTGCGGGCCGGACCGCGGGCCGGACCGCGGGCCGGACCGCGGGCCGCCGCCGCGTCAGGCCGCGGGGCTGGTGACGACCGCGAAAGGCGCCCCGAACGGGTCGAGCAGCATCCCGATGCGGCCCACGGCCCCGGCCTCCATGGCGGGGATGATGACGGTGGCGCCCAGATCCGAGGCCCGCACCAGGGCGGCGTCGCAGTCCTCGACCTCGAAGTAGGGATGCCATTCGGAGGCCGATCCGGCGTCCAGGTGGGCCCGGGTCAGCTCCAGGATGCCGCCGTGCATGGTCCGCTCTCCCCCGCCGGCGGGTCCGGCGATGGTGTAGACGAGGCCCCCGCCCATGGGCACGTCGCGGGTCTCCCACGACAGGACGCGGCCGTAGAACTCCTTCACGGCCGCCGCGTCGGTGGTGTACAGCTCGATCCAGCTGACGCTGCCGGGTTGACGAGTTCCAGGCCGTCCGTCTTCCCGGGCTGCCACACGGCGAACTCCGCGCCCGACGGGTCCGTGAAACCGGCAGTCCGCCCCGCCGTGAACACGTCC
Source organism: Streptomyces sp. NPDC032091 (assembly GCF_055580265.1). Classification (NCBI taxonomy): domain Bacteria; kingdom Bacillati; phylum Actinomycetota; class Actinomycetes; order Kitasatosporales; family Streptomycetaceae; genus Streptomyces; species Streptomyces sp. NPDC032091. Next base: position 58,346 of record NZ_JBVILR010000012.1, read on the forward strand.
GTCGGCGGGAACCGGACGGAGCCGCCGGCCTGTTCGACGGCCCGGGCGGTGGCATCGGCGTCCACGGTGCGGAAGTAGACCGTCCAGGCGGAGCGGGCGCCCTCCTCGGTCAGCGGCCCGACGGCGGCCACCGTCCGGCCGTCCTTCCACAGGAAGCCGTAGCCTCCGGCCTCCGGCCCCGCGGAGACGAACTCCCAGCCGAACACGCCCTCGTAGAAGGCGACGGCCGCGTCGATGTCGGGGGTGCCCAGGTCGAGCCAGTTCAGGCCGCCCGGAACCTGTGGGGAGGTCAGCATGGGGTGCTCCTGTCGCGTGCGGTGCCCTCCGGGCCGGGGGCCCGGGCCGTGGCGCCAGCCTGGCACACCGGCGGCCGCCGGAGGTGCTAGGGGGTGTCCGCAAAGTAGCGTCGTCCGCCCGCAGGGCGGGGCAGGCGGGACTTTGCGGACACCCCCTAGGCGCCCGAGGCCCTATGCTGCGGTCATGATCAAGCCCATTGGACTCGTCATATTCGACTGCGACGGTGTGCTGGTCGACAGCGAACGCATCGCCGTGCGCGTGCAGGTCGCCCTCGGGGCCTCCCTGGGCTGGCCGCTGAGCGAGGACGAGGTCGTGGACCGGTTCATCGGGCGCACGCACGCCGCGATCCGGGAGCAGGTGGCGGTGGAGCTCGGGCAGGAGACCGCCGCGGTGTGGGCGGAGCGGTTCGAGGAGCTCCACCGCGCGGCCGTGGACGCCGACCTGACCCCCGTCGACGGCCTGCCGGAAGCCCTGGACGCCCTCGCCCTGCCGACCTGCGTCGCCTCCAGCGGCTCGCACGAGAAGATGCGGCACACCCTCGGCCGGACCGGGCTCTACGAGCGCTTCGCGGGCCGCATCTACAGCGCCTCCGAGGTCTCCCGGGGCAAGCCCGCCCCGGACGTGTTCCTGCACGCGGCCCGGCGCATGGGGGTCGATCCGGCGGCCTGCGTGGTGGTCGAGGACAGCCGGCCCGGCGTCCTGGCGGCCCGTGCGGCCGGCATGCGCTCGCTGGGCTATGCCGGCGGGCTGACTCCGGCCCACCACCTCGAAGGCCCGGACACCACGGTCTTCCACGACATGCGCGAACTCCCCGCGCTCCTCGCCGCGTTGTAGCCCACCCGGGGGGCCGGCCCGGCGCGGGATCAGCCGCGGGGGCGGGGCGGCTGTCCCTGCCAGGGCTGGTACGGGGCCTGCGGCCACGGTGCGGGCGGGCGGCCGGCGCGGAGCAGGGCGTCGAAGCGTTCGTACAGGTCCCGGGCCCGTTCGGGAGCGGGGACGTAGGCGGTGACGGTCCCGTCGGCGCGCTGGACCGTGACCACCGCGCCGCCCTGCGGGCCGGGCTGGTGCCACACTCCGGCGAGGGCCGTGGCGGGCACCCAGCCCGGGTCGCCCTCCGGCCGGCCGTCGCCCCGCCGGCGGCGCAGCGCCCGCCGGTAGCCCGGGATCAGCAGCGCCGGGAAGGTGACCACGGCGAACAGCAGGACCAGGAGGTCCACGAGCACCCCGCCGGCCCACTGCGCCGCCACGATGAGGACCCCGTAGCAGAGCGAGACGATGCCCGCCCACAGGCAGGCCGTGACGGCGGCCTCCGGGGCTCCCGCCTTGCGGAGCAGGCCGAACAGGGCGACCGAGGCGAGCAGGACCACCAGGGTCAGGCAGCCCGCTCCCTCCCCGAAGAGGGTCTCGGCGAGGGAGCCGCGTCGCCGGTCCGGCGTGACGACGTAGCCGTGGTCGTGGAACCGGACGGTGACCGGTCCGCCCGGCGTGGCGTTCACGCCCTTGATCGCGTACATGATGATCACGCTAGCGCCCGCGCCGCCGTCGCCTCCCACCGGCCTCCCCCGCCCTCCCCTCGGTCCTCCACCGCTCCGCCCGGCGTGAGAACGGGCACATTTTTGTCCCTTTTGACCCTGATGGCGGGATCCTTGTCGGCGGTCGTACCCCGAGCAGCACCCATCCCCCGAGCCCCGCCCCAGGAGAGACATGCGACGCGCACACCGCCTGACGGACCACCGGCGGATCGGCCTGCCCGCGATGGCGGGCGCCGCCGTACTCGGCCTCGGCCTCACCCTGCTGATCCCGGCCGGCCACGCCGCCGGCGCCGAGGTCCCGGCGCCGGCCGGGGCGGCGGCCGGCGGCGTGGTGGCCGGCGGGGCAGTGGCCGGCCGTGCGGCGGCCCGTGGTGTGGTGGCCGGCGGTGTCGGCGTGGCGGCGGCCCCGCAGGAGGTGTCCTCCTTCACCGTCCACTTCCCCGCCGCCCCGTACCGGACCGCGAACATCGGACGGGCCGTCGAGCTGATCAACGGGTCGGTGGTCCGCCCGGGCCAGACGTGGAGCTTCAACCGGACGGTCGGCGAGCGCACCGAGAAGAACGGCTTCGTCGAGGGCGTCATGATCAACGACGGCCGGTACGTGAAGGCGCCCGGCGGCGGCGTCTCCAGCGTGGCCACGGCCGTGTACAACGCCGTGTTCTTCGCGGGCGCGCCGTTCGTGGAGCACGGGGCGCACTCCTTCTACATCGAGCGGTACCCCGAGGGCCGCGAGGCCACCGTCGCCTGGGGCACCCTCGACCTGCGCTGGCGGAACGACTCCGGCCACCCCCTGACCATCCGGGCCGAGTCCACCGACACCTCGGTGACGATCACCCTGCTCGGGACGAAGGAGTACGACGCGGTACGCGCCACCCTGGGCCCCCGTACGCACGTCACCCCGCCCGGCAGGCGCGAGGCCTCCGGCCCGGACTGCGAGGCGCAGACCCCGCTCGAAGGGTTCGACGTGGCGGTGGACCGCGTGTTCGTCCGGCAGGGCCAGGAGGTGAAGCGGGAGACGTTCCGCACCCACTACACCCCGCGCGACGAGGTCGTCTGCACCGTGGACCCGACGCCGAGCCCCTCCCCGTCGGCGGGCGCGGCCTCCCCGGCCCCGCAGCCGAGCCGGTCCTGACCCGCCGCCGGGGGGCCGGCGTCCTCCAGGTTGGCCGAAACCCGGACTCCCTGGCGCCCGCCGCCCTGACCTAGCCTGCGGTCCGAACCAGGACCGAAACCGGGGGGACGCACGTGACGCGGGAGACACAGGCGCACGGGCAGGACGGGAAGGACCGGGAGGACGCCGGCCTCGACGCGGTGCTCTGGGGGTGCTGCCGCGCCGGGACCGGCTGGTTCTGGATGGCCCGCTACACCGCGTGGGACGGCACCGTACGGCGCACCGCGCACGGCTGGCGCGAGACGCGGGACGACGCGACGCGCAGGGGGGCCGCCGCGGCCCGGTACCTCGCGGCCGGCACCCCTGCCCAGGTGTTCCTGCGGCACCGGGCGGCCGAGTACGCCCTGCGGGTCCTCCTGGAGGAGGGCGGCGCCCTGGGCTGCCCGCTCAGGCCCCGGACGGGGCTCCCGCCCGGGCGATGACCACGTCGAGCAGGGCCAGCAGGCAGTCGCGCGCCTGCGTACGGGAGCGGGCGTCCAGCAGCAGGACCGGGGTGGCGGGATCCCGCAGGTGCAGGGCCGCGGCGATCTCCTCGGCGGTGTAGGGCTGTTCGCCGTGGAAGCAGTTCGCGCCGACCACGAACGGCAGCCCCCTGCTCTCGAAGAAGTCGATCGCCGGGAAGCCCCGGTCCAGGCGTCGGGTGTCGACCAGCACGAGCGCCCCCAGGGCCCCGCTCAGCAGGTCGTCCCACATGAACCAGAACCGCTCCTGGCCGGGCGTGCCGAACAGGTAGAGGACGACCCCGGCGTCGGCCAGGGTGATCCGGCCGAAGTCCATCGCGACGGTGGTCAGGGTCTTGGACTCGATGCCGTCCAGGTCGTCGACCCCGACGCCGGCGCTGGTCAGGCGTTCCTCGGTGCGCAGCGGCTCGATCTCGGAGACGGCCTCGACCAGGGTCGTCTTGCCGACTCCGAACCCCCCGGCGACGAGGATCTTGACCGGGGACGCACCCGGGGCGGCGGAGGCGTCGGAGGTGTCATATCCGGGCAAGGTTGTCCCTGATTTTCATGAGCAGGTGGACATTGGTGGTCTCGGCGCCCTCCAGGGGCGCCCGGTGGTCGATCAGCCCGCGGTCCGCGAGTTCGCCGAGCAGCAGCGTCATCGGGGTGAGGCGCATGTGCATGCGGGCGGCGATCTCGGCGACCGCCATCCCGGCGGGCGGCGCGCACAGGGCGAGGACGGCCCGCCATTCGGTGGCCAGGCCGGGGTCGTCGTCGTCCGCGGGGACCGCCGCCACGATGGTGGTGTCCATCGTGAGGACGGTCTGCGGGGCGGCGGTGGTGCGGCCGTCGGTGAGCGCGTACAGCCGGGTCCGGCGAGGGCTTCGGCGCTGCGGCTCGTCCGGCATTACGCGGTCGGCGCGGAGGTGCGCTCGGGGGTCCCCAGCCACTCGCCGAGCGCCTGGGCGGTCCGTACGGCCTCGCCGCCCAGCTCGCCGAGCCGGGCCTTGCGGGAGGTCACCACGATCAGCGTGCTGCCCTCCCCGCAGCCGACAACGCACAGGTAGCGGTCGTCCATCTCGACCAGCTGGCGGATGACCCGGCCGCCGTCGATCTCCCGGGATATCGCCTTCATGGTGGCGGCGATGCCGGAGGAGGCGGCCGCGATGCGCTCGGCCTGGTCCCGCTCCAGCAGGTAGGCGCTGAGCTTGATGCCGTCGTTGGACAGGAGCACGGCTCCCTGGATGCCGGCGATCCGGCTCAGGTTGTTGTCCAGGATGCCGTAGATCATGTCACTGGATGTCGTCGTCATGGCTGGTCCGCTCCGAGCTCTGCTTCCACTTTCCTGGTCCCCTCTTCGTAGTCCGCCCAGGCGTCGGCCACCTCTTCGGGTGTCGCCGCGTCCGGGCCGCCTTCCGGCTCCGGTGCGCGGGGGCCGCGCAGTTGCCGGGTGAGATGGGTCTGCGGGACGCGCTCGGGCAGGGCCGGCCGCGCGTCGGCGGGGGCCTTGGCGCGGGTGGGCAGCGCCCGCTCGGGCCTCGGCGGTACGGGTGCGGCCGCGGGAGCCGGCGCCGCCTCGGGCCCGGGCTCGCCCTCGGCCTCGGCCTCGGGCGTACGGCCGCGTACGGGGACCCGTACGGGCACGGCTACGGGTGCACGCGCGGCGGCGGGTTCGGGCGCGGCCGGGGGCCGCGGTGCGCGGGCGGGCCTCGGCGGCTCCGCCGCGGGCGTCAGCAGCGCGTCCGGCAGGATCACCACGGCCGCCGTCCCCCCGTACACCGAGCGGCGCAGCGTGACACGGGCCTGGAGCTGGTCGGCGAGGTGGCCCACGACGAAGAGGCCCAGGCGGTGGGCGTTCTCGGCGAGGACGGAGTAGGGCGGCGCCGAGTGCAGGCGCTCGTTCATGGCCTCGTACCCGGCCGGCGAGACGCGCGGTCCGCGGTCCTCGATCTCGACGGACAGCCCGTCCGCCACGAGTTCGGCGCGGACGACCACCTTCGAGCGCGGGGGCGAGAACCGCGTGGCGTTGTCGAGGAGTTCGGCCAGCAGGTGGCTGATCTGGCTGATCGCGTGCGGCTGCACGCTCGCCTCGTCCAGGGCCTGGCGTTCGATGCGGCGGAAGTCCTCGACCTCCGCGGCGGCCTCGCGCAGCAGGTCGGCGACGCGCATGGGGTCGGTGTGGGGGTCGGGGATCTCGCCGCCGGCGAGGATGAGGAGGTTCTCGATCTGGCGCCGCATGCCCACCGTCAGCTGGTCGGAGCGCATCAGCTGGGCCAGGAGCGCCTCGTCGTGGCCGAAGGTGTCCTGGAGGTCCTCGGTCAGGCTCAGCTGCCGGCTGACCAGGTTCCCGGTGCGCGAGGCGATGCCCGAGGCGAACAGGCCGAACCCGTGCCGTTCGGCGGCGAGTTGCCGGTGCCCGTCGACGGAGGCGGCGACCACCCGAGCGAAGGCGTCGGCGATCTGGCCGACCTCGTCCTGGCGCCCGCGCACGGCCGGCAGCGCCGACTCGTCGACGGGCTCGCCGCGCTGGAGCCGGGCCACCACGTCGGGCAGGGTCTCCTCGGCGATGGCGACCGTACGGCCGTGCAGGCGGTCGAGCCGGCGCAGGACCGACCGGGTGGTGAGGACGACGACCGCGGTGACCAGCAGCAGGGCGCCGCCGCTGGCCGCGATCAGCCAGGTGACCTCGGCCTCCAGCTCGGAGGCCTTGGCGTCGGCGTCGTCGAACACGCTGCGGGCGCGGTCGGTGTTGAGCTCGGCCAGGCGCGGTGCGAACGTTCGGTACGCGGCGGGCCACTCGTCGACGTCGGCCGGCAGTTTGACGCCGGTCGCGGTGTCCTTGTGGTTGGCGATGACCGCGTTCTCGACGCGGAGCTTGGCCTGCCAGGCGTCCGAGGCGGTGAGCTTGTCGTACGCGGCCAGTTCGGCGGGCGGCAGGTACGGCACGATCCAGGTGTCGTAGAGGTACCGGTGGGTGCCGACGGCGTTGAGGAACTGGGAGAAGCCGGTGGCCGCGAGTTCCCGGGAGGGGCCGGCCAGCGCGAGGGCGGTGTCCTCGCGGGCGACCATCTCGGTGGCCGAGAAGAGGGAGACGGCGGGCCGGCTCTCCTGGGAGAGTTCGGTGTCCTCGGCGTGGCCGAATTCATCCTGGTAGGCGCGGATGATGTCGTCGATGACGCCGGTGTAGTAGCCGACCGTCTGCTCGGCGCTGCCGCTGTGGGAGTCCACGCGCTTGCGGTACGCGGTCAGCAGGTCGAGCCGTCCGCCCACGGCGCCGAGGCGTCCCTCGCCGGAGCCCTCGGGACCGTGTTCCGAACCCTGGGCGGGGTCGCCGCCGGTGCCCGATATCCGGCGGAACTCCCCGGCGGCCCGGTCGGTATCGGCTCTTTTGTCGCGCAGGGCTTCGTCGGTGACGGGCGAGCCCGCCCAGCGGGCCGCCGACATCGCCCGCTCGGCCTGGAGCTCGTTCATCAGCCTGACCAGCGGCACCCCGATCCGCTCGCCGGCCTCCACGTCGGCGCGCAGGTGCTCCGACTGGGCCAGCAGGCGCTGCGCGGTGAGGGCGGTCTGCGCCCCCATCGCCACGGTGGGGACGACGGCCAGACAGACGAGCAGCGTGCGCAGGCGCACGGTGCGGCGGCGCCGGACGGGCGGCGGGCTCGGTGGGCCTTCGGGTGCCATCGCAGACATCGGTCCTCGGGAGCGGGGGGGACGGGCCGTCCGGACGAGGGCATGGGGGAACTGCCGACACGGCCCCGTGGGGTGAGGATGCCGATCATATCCAGCCAGTCCGAATAAACGGAGACCCTACTTCCACACCGCCGCGCGGAGGGTCAGCGCAGGGACTCCTTCGGCGGCTTCTCGCGCAGGGCTCCGTATCCGATGAAGTACGCGGGAACGCGATTGAGCCAGCGGGACTCCGTGACCAGTTCCGTCATCCGCTTCGCGCGGCGCGGGTCGCCGAAGGCCGTTCGGCCCGCCAGCAGGGGTTCGATGACCTGGGCGTGGGCCAGGCGTTGGAGGCCCTGCGTCGCCACCGTGGTGGGCCAGCGGCGCAGTTGGATCCGACGCACGTCGTGCAGGCCCACGGTGCCCGCGCGCAGCGGGCGCACGAGGTGGCGGGCGGCGGCCACCGCGTCCTGGACGGCCAGGTTGATGCCGATGCCGAAGACGGGCGACATGGCGTGGGCGGCGTCACCGATGCACAGCAGTCCCGGCCGGTGCCAGCGGCGCAGCCGGTCGAGCCGGACGTCGAGGAGCTTGACCTCGTCCCAGGAGGTGACGGAGCCGGCGCGGTCGGCCAGCCACGGCGCGGCCTGCGTGAAGCGGGTCATGAAGCGTTCCAGCCCCTCGGCGCGGCGTTCGGCGTCCGTGCCCTTGGGGATGAGGGCCGCGCACTGCCAGTAGTCGCCCCGGTCGATGAGGGCGGTGAAGAAGCGGTCGCCGAGGCCGCCGACGAGCCCGCTGGGGTCGTCCTCGTGGCGCGGCAGGCGGAACCACCAGGCGTCCATCGGGCAGGCGAAGCCCTCCAGTCCGAGTTCCGGCAGGGCCCGGGCGAGCGAGCCGCGCCCGTCGCAGGCCACGGTGAGGGTGGCCCGCAGCTCGCCGGTGCGGCCGTCGGCGGTGCGGTAGCGCACGCCGGTGACCCGTCCGCGCTCCATGAGGAAGGAGGTCGCGCCGGTGTCCATGCGGAGCCGGAAGGAGGGTTCCTTGGCCGCCTCGTCGGCGAGGAGGTCGAGGAGGTCCCACTGGGGCACCATCGCGATGTAGTTGTACGTGCCGTGCAGGGCGGCGAGGTTGCCGACCGTGACGAGGGACCGGTCCGGGCCGATGGGCAGCTGGACGGAGGACACCCGGCGCTGCGGCAGCGCGGCGAAGCGTTCGGCGAGCCCGATGTCGTCCAGGAGGGAGAGGGTCGACGGGTGCACGGTGTCGCCGCGGAAGTCCCGCAGGAAGTCCCCGTGTTTCTCCAGCACCGTCACCTCGACCCCGGCCCGGGCCAGCAGCAGCCCCAGCACCATGCCGGCCGGCCCGCCCCCCACCACGCAGCACGTCGTACGTTCCTGCTCCACAGCGGCACACCCCTTCACGGGAATTCGGGTGCTCGGCACCGGGCCGCCGCCCGAAGTGACGACTCACAGGTAGGTGACTAGCATGGTCAGGAGACGGCCGCCACTGCGGGAACAGGGATTTCACCTGCGGGGATGCAGGCGGCCTGGTGAATGAGCGGTCCAGCCCTTGGGTCCGTGGCCCGAACGGTCACGTTGACGGCGGATACGCCCCCCACGCGTTTATCGGGTGTGAGGAAAAAACTCCGTGCTGTTGGCGAAAGGAGGCGCACACCGCTTCGCGCCGTGAATCGGCGCAGTGACGAGAAGGGTTCTGAACCATGCAAGCACTGAGAGTGAAGCGGCTCTTCGCGGCGTCCGCGATCGGAGTCCTGCTGGCAGGCGGCGCCGCACTCGGCGCGGCCGGCACGGCCTCCGCGGCGGCGCCCACCCACGCGGTCACCTACTCGAGCCACGGTGGCGGCTGGGACGACGACGACTCCGGCTACGGCCACGGCCACGGCTGGTCCGACGACGATGACGACTGGGGCGGAGGGTATGACGACTGCGGCTGACTGACCGGCCGCTCGTCCGATGCGCTGTACGGACCGCCGCACCGACGGTCCGTACAGCGCCGCGTGCGCGCGGACGCGGGGGGGGAGGACGCGGGGGGAGAACGCGGGGGGAGGACGCGGGGGGAGGACGCGGGGGGAGAACGCGGGGGTGCACAGTCGTTTACCCTGGGGGTGAACAATCGTGCACCCCCAGGGTGCCCCGCTCTCCTCCCCCTCTGGAGCAGCATGCCCTCCGCGATATCCCCCGCGTCCCCCTCGGCCGCCTCCCCGTACGCCCGGTTCGTCGTTCCCGTCCTCGCCTTCTGCGGCGTGGTCGTCGCCGTGATGCAGACCCTCGTGGTCCCGCTGCTGCCGCACGTCCCGACGCTGACGGGCGCGAGCCCGGGGGCCGCCGGCTGGCTGGTGACCATCACCCTGCTCACCGGGGCCGTCTTCACACCGGTGCTGGGGCGCGTCGGGGACATGTACGGGAAGCGGCGGGTGCTGCTGGCCTCGCTCGGGGTCCTCACCCTCGGCTCGGTGCTCTGCGCCGTCAGCTCCCACATCGGGGTCCTGATCACCGGCCGGGCCCTGCAGGGCGCGGCCCTCGCGGTGATCCCGCTGGGCATCAGCATCATCCGCGACGAGCTGCCCGCCGAGCGGGTGCTGCCCTCGATCGCCCTGATGAGCTCGACCCTCGGCATCGGTGCCGCCATCGGCCTGCCGGTCGCCGCGGTGGTCATGGAGAACTTCGACTGGCACACGATGTTCTGGGCCTCGGCCGCGCTCGGGCTGCTCGACCTGGTCCTGGTGCTGCGGATCGTCCCGGAGTCCCCGGTGCGCTCCCCCGGCCGCTTCGACCTCCTGGGCACCCTCGGTCTGACGGGGTGCCTCGTCGGACTGCTGCTGGCCATCACCCAGGGCGCCGACTGGGGCTGGACCTCCGCGCGCACCCTGGGCCTGCTGGGCGCGTCCGTGGCCGTGGGCCTGCTGTGGGGCCGCTACGAGCTGCGCACCCGCTCCCCCATGGTGGACCTGCGGGTCTCGGCGCGGCCGGCGGTGCTGCTGACGAACGTCGCGGCCCTGCTGATCGGCTTCGCCTTCTACGCGAACTCCCTCGTCACCGGCCAGATGGTGCAGGAGCCCGCCAGCACCGGGTACGGGCTCGGCGCGTCCCTCGTGGTCAGCGGCCTGTGCCTGCTGCCGGGCGGCCTGGCCATGGTCGCTCTCTCCCCCGTCTCCGCCCGGATCTCCGCCGCGTACGGGCCCCGCACCGCCCTCGCGCTCGCCGCCGTGGTCATGGCCGTCGGCTACGTGGTGCGCTTCTACACCAGCCACAGCCTCTGGCTGATCGTGGCAGGCGCGACCGTCGTCTCCTCGGGCACGGCGATCGCCTACTCGGCGCTGCCCGCCCTGGTCATGCGGGCGGTGCCGGTGGGCGAGACGGCCGCGGCCAACGGCCTGAACACCCTGATGCGGTCCGTGGGGCAGGCCTGCTGCAGCGCCGTCGTCGCCGCCGTGCTGGCCCATCTGACGTTCACGGCGGGCGGCCGCACGGCCCCGACCCTGCACGCTTACCTGCTGGTCTTCCTGATCGCCGCGGGGGCGGCGCTCGCCGCGCTGGTCGCCACGCTGTCGCTGCCGTCGGACCGGCCGCGCGGGCGGGGCGCGAAGGACGGTACGGTCACGGTGTCCGCGTCCGCGACCGCCGCCCGGGAGAGCGCATGAGCACCACCGACGGACCCACCGCCGCGCGGGCCGCCACCGCCGGGGCGGAGGCGGGCGCCGGGAACGGCCGCGACGCCATCGTGCGGGCCGCGCGCCGGGCGTTCACGCTGCGGCCGTACGCCGAGGTCACCATGCGCGGCATCGCCGCCGCCGCCGGGGTGAGCCCCTCGCTGATCGTGAAGCGGTTCGGCAGCAAGGAGGCCCTGTTCAACACGGTCGCCGACTTCGGCGCGGCCGCCGACGCGCTGTTCGCCGCCCCGCTGCCGGAGCTCGGGCGGCACCTGGTGCTGACGATGGTCGGGCTGCGGGACCGGCTCGGCGGGGACCCGCTGCTGCGGGTGGTGTTCTCCCTCGGCATCGAGGACGAGCGCACCCTGCTGCGGGCCCGCTTCCGCGAGCAGGTCACCGACCGGCTGGCCGGCGCCCTGCCGGGGCCGGACGCCGGGCTGCGGGCCGAGCTGATCGCCGGCCAGCTGCTGGGCCTGGGCGCCACCCTGAGCCTGCACCGCCCGGACGGTGCGGGGGCGCACGCGAGTCCCGAGCGGCTGGCCGACCTGTACGCGCCGGGCCTCCAGCGCCTCGTCGACGGCACCTGAGACACCACGAGCAGCGCCCGCGGGCGGCGTCGTGCGGTTGCGGTGGGAGCCGGCCGGCGCGGTGTGCCTCAGGCCCGCTCCCTAGGGGGTGTCCGCAAAGTCCCGCCTGCCCCGCGGGCGGACGACGCTACTTTGCGGACATCCCCTAGCCCGTGACCAGGGCGAGCGGCAGGTAGTCCGTGTCCACGGCCGGCCGCCAGCCGTGCGTCCGGTACGCCAGCGCCGCCAGGGCGAGTGGCAGCAGCGGGAGGAGGCTGCGCGGCCGGGTGACGGGGCCGGGCTGGGCGCTGTGGTGCAGCAGGAGCGCGGTCAGCTCGGCGTCGAAGGCCTCGCGATCGCCGGCGGCCAGGGCGCGCAGCACCCGCAGCCCCACGGCCTCGGGCCGCCCCAGGAGCCCCTCACCGCCTCCCCCGGCAGCGCGGATCCGCTCCAGTCCGGCGTCGATGGCGGCCAGCTTCGCCCGGTCGCTCGGCGGATACTCCTCGTCCTCGTCCCCGGTGTCCCCGAGGACCTGGGCCAGGAAGCCCTTGACGAGCTCCGTCGTGGGGTCGCCCGGGGCGTTCCCGTCCCATTCCTGGCGGGCGAAGTGGAAGGCCTCCCCGTTCGACGGGACGGTGTCGGCGAGGACTCCGAGGCAGAACGCGTCGTTCCACTCCCCGGCGGTGACCCCGTCCAGGTCGTCGCGCTCGCCGCCGGGCCGGTAACTCATCCCGAAGTTCACGTGGTCGAGGAACACGTGGAAGGAGTCGTACGTGTGGTAGGCGGCGTACGAGACCGCGCCCGCCGCCGCCGCGGCCGCGTCCTTCAGGTAGGCCCCGGCCTCCGGGGTGTCGAGGGCGGGCGCGGCGACGGACAGCGCGCCCAGGTGGTCGAGGAGGTCCTCCGCGAGCAGCTGCCATTCGTACGTGGCCATCCGCCCGCCCCGCGACATCGTGCGGACCTGTGCCCCGAACCGGTCCTCGAAGTCCTCCAGGGCCGCCGCGACAGCCGCTCCGTCCACCTGATGACGCTCTATCCGCACCGCACCGCTCCTTGATCACCGACTGGTCCCCCAGCCTAAGTCCCAGGTCCGACAGCGGACCGGGGCGGGGCGGCGGACGGGCCGTCAGGAGCCCTGCGCGGGGCGGGGCAACGGGGGGAGGGCCGGTTCGTCGAGCCAGGCCGCGCACAGTCCGTCCGTGGACCCGGACGCGTACCGGGCCACATGGGCGGTGAAGCCGGACGTGGTGACGACGCCGTGCCGGTGCCGCGTCGCCCAGTCCCGCAGCATGCGGAAGAAGGCCTCCTCGCCCAGGGCGCAGCGGAGCGCGTGGACGGCGAGGCCGCCGCGCTCGTAGACGCGGTCGTCGAACATCAGCTTGCGGCCCGGGTCGGACAGCCGCAGGTCCTGCGGCCGGGAGGCGAGCAGCCGGTGCGCGGCGGCCGCCAGGTCCTGTGCGGTGCGCCCGCCGGAGCGCTCCGACCAGAGCCATTCGGCGTACTTGGCGAAGCCCTCGTTGAGCCAGATGTGCCGCCAGTCGGCGATGGTCACGCTGTTGCCGAACCACTGGTGGGCGAGTTCGTGGGCGATCAGCCGCTCCGAACCCCGGTCGCCGTCCACGTGGTTGGCGCCGAACGTGGACAGGCCCTGGGCCTCGACGGGCACGTCGAGTTCCTCGTCGGCGACGACCACCGTGTACTCGCCGAAGGGGTAGGGGCCGAACAGTTCCGCGAACAGCCGCATCATGGCGGGCTGGCGGGCGAAGTCGTGGGTGAAGCGCGGCAGCAGGCGCGCGGGCACGTGCGCGTTCTGGGGGACTTCGCCGGGTCCGGCGCCGTCGAGCGGCAGCGTCCGGTACGGGCCGACGGAGAGGCCGACGAGGTAGCTGGAGGTGGGCGCCGGCTGCTCGTACACCCAGGTGGTGGTGCTGGCCCCGGTGGTCCGCGTGAGGAGGCGGCCGCCGGCCGCCACGGTGTAGGCGGAGGGGGTGTTGAGGGAGATCTGGTAGGAGGCCTTGTCGGCGGGCCGGTCGTTGCACGGGTACCAGGACGGGGCGCCGACCGGCTGGCTGGCGACCAGTGCGCCGTCGGTGAGCTCCTCCCAGCCGATGCCGCCCCAGGGGCTGCGCACCGGCTTGGGGTTGCCGGACCAGTGCACCTCGACGGTGAACGCGGCGCCCGGGGGCAGCGGCCGGGCGGGCCGGATGCGGAGCCGGCCCGCCCGGTGGGTGTAGTGCGGGGCCCGGCCGTCGAGCAGGACCCGTCCCAGCCTGAACTCGGCCAGGTTGAGCTGGAATTCGGCCAGTGGCAGGGGCCCGGCGATCGCGCTGATCCGGGCGCGGCCGGTGAGCCGGTTGGGGCCGGGACGGTAGTCCAGGGCGAGTTCGTAGCGGTGCGCCCGGTAGCGCGGGTCGCCGTTCTCCGGGAAGTACGGGTCCGGTGCCGCTGTCTGCTGGCCGTTCACTGCCGTTTCCGCTCCCTGCGCCGTGCTCGTCCGGGGTGCCGGTGGGCCGGGCCGCCGCGTCCGGCCGGGTGCGGGTTCAGGAGCGCCACGCCTCGATCGGGTTGCCCAGCCAGCGGGTGTCGTCGGGGACGGACTCCCCGGCCATGACGAGGGAGGCGGGGCCCACCGTGCCGCGGGCTCCGATCGTGCTCCCGGGCAGGACGATCCCGCCCGGGCCCAGGGTGGCGCCCTCGCGCAGCACCACAGTATCGGTCCGCAGGATCCGGTCGTGGAAGAGATGCGTCTGCAACACGCAGCCCCGGTTGACGCTGACGCCGTCGCCGAGCGCCACCAGGTCCGTCTCGGGCAGCCAGTGGCTCTCGCACCACACCCCGCGCCCGATCCGGGCGCCGAGCCCGCGCAGCCACAGCGTCAGCAGCGGGGTGCCGGACACCGATCCGGCGAGCCACGGCACGGCCAGGACCTCGACGAAGGTGTCGGCGAGTTCGTTGCGCCAGACGAAGGCGCTCCACAGCGGGTGCTCCCCCACCCGGTGGCGGCCCACCAGCAGCCACTTGGCGGCCACGGTGACCGCGCAGGCGGCCGTCCCGGCCGCCAGGAGCACCGCGCCGGACAGCAGGGCGGCTCCGCCGGGGCCCAGCCGGCCGGGCGCGGCCAGGGCGCAGAGCGCGGCGGCCGTCAGAACGACCAGCGCCGCCGAGCAGAACACCGGGACGATCCGCCCGAGTTCGACCAGGCCGCGCGCCCACAGCAGCCGCGCGGGCGGATCGTAGGTGCGGCTGCGGTCGGCGGCCGCCGCGGAGCGCGGCAGGCGGACGGGGGGCAGGCCCAGGTAGGAGCCGCCCTTCTTGGCCTTCTTGGGCGTGGCGGACAGCACCCCGACCAGTCCGTCGTCGGGCACCCCGCGGCCCGGGGCGGTCATGCCGGAGTTGCCGAGGAAGGCCCGGCGGCCGATCCGGGACGGCCCGATCCGCACCCAGCCGCCGCCGAGTTCGCAGGGGGCGGTCAGGGTGTCGTCGGCGAGGAACGCCCCGTCGCCGACGGTGGTGAGGCTGGGCAGCCCGAGGACGGTGGAGACCTCGGCGCGGCGGCCGACGCGCATGCCGAGCAGCCGCAGCCAGAAGGGGGTGGCCAGGGCGGCGTACAGCGGGAAGAGCGTGTCCCTGGCCAGGTCCATCAGCTGGGTGACCGCCCAGGCCTGCCACCCGGTCCGGCTGTGCGTGGGATGGCTGCCCGGCCGCAGGCCGAGGCTGAGCGCGCGGACGCCGGCCAGCACGAGCAGCGCGTACGCGAGCCCGTAGGCGAGCGCCCCCGGCACCACCGCGAGCAGCGCCCCGCGCAGGGCCGGGCCGGGGCCGGCGCCGGCCGGTACGAACCGGGCCGCGACGAGCAGGGCGGGCAGGGCGGCGAGCAGCGGCAGGGCCGTCAGGCCCACGCCGGTCGCCCCGTACATCGCGCGCCACAGCAGGGGACGGGGCGGGCGCGGGCGGGGCCAGTCGTGTTTGGCCCGGCCGCGTGCGACGGCGGGGGCGCCGGCCCACCGCTGGCCGGTGGGGACGTGGCCGACGACGGCGGAGCCGGGGGCCACCTCGGCCCGCTTGCCGACCCGCGCGCCGGGGAAGAGCAGGCTGCGGGTGCCGACGACGGCGCCCGCGCCGACCCGGACGGGGCCGATGACGAGCTGGTCCCCGTCCAGCCAGTGCCCGCACAGGTCCACCTCGGCCTCGACGGCGCAGCCGCGGCCGAGCCGCAGCATGCCGGTGACCGGGGGCAGGGAGTGCAGGTCGACGTCGGGGCCGACCCGGGCGCCGAGGGCCCGGGCGTAGCGTTCCAGCGAGGCGCCGGTGAGGGAGGTCGCGCCGGCGCATTCGGCGAGCCGTTCGGCGGTCCACAGCCTGAGGTGCACGCTGCCGCCGCGCGGATGGCGTCCGGCCGCCACCCCGCGCAGCAGCAGGCGGGCGCCGCCCGCCGCGATCGCGAGGCGGCCGGGCGGGCTCAGCAGCAGCACCGCCCCGGCGGCGACCGTCCACCAGGAGACGGCCGGTGCCCACGGGTAGGGCCCGAACCGGTGCAGTAGGTTGCCCAGCGCGAACAGCACCACCGTGCGGCGAAGGCCGGCCAGGGTGAACAGCGGGAGCAGCAGCAGCGTCTGGAGGACGCGGGAGCGGAGCGGGACCGGGGTGACGGTGCGGGGCGCCCCGTCCTCCCGTACGGACTTCTCCAGTCGCCGGGCCAGCTTGCGCAGGACGGGCTGCTGGTAGACGTCGAGGACGGACGCGCCCGGGTAGCGGGTGCGCAGCAGGGTGGCGAGCCGGGCGGCGGCGAGGCTGCCGCCGCCGATCGCGAAGAAGTCGTCGTCGGCGCCGGTGACGGGCACGCCGAGGGCCTCGCTCCACTGTGCGGCGAGCCAGGCCTCGGTGCCGTACAGCTGTTCGCCGGGCTCGGGGTGGCCGGCGTCGGGCAGGGGCCAGGGCAGGGCGTCGCGGTCCACCTTGCCGGAGGTGCGGGTCGGGAGGGCGTCGACGGGAGCGAGCAACGGGACGAGCGCGGCGGGCAGTTCGGCGCGCAGCCGGGCGAGGGCCTCCGCGTGGTCCCAGCCGTCCTGGGTGACGAGGTAGCCGACGAGGAGCTGGTTGCCGCCGCGTGCGGTGCGGACGGCGGCGGCCGCGCCGGCGACTTTGGGCAGCGCCTGGAGCGCGGCGTCGACCTCGCCGAGCTCGATGCGGCGGCCGCCGAGCTTGACCTGTTCGTCGCCGCGTCCGAGGAAGACCAGGCCTTCGGGTTCCGCGCGGACGAGGTCGCCGCTGCGGTAGGCGCGCGGCCAGCCGAGGGACGGGAGCGGGGCGTACTTCTCGGCGTCCTTGGCCGGGTCGAGGTAGCGGGCGAGGCCGACGCCGCCGATGACGAGCTGGCCGCTGCCGCCCATCGGCACGGGCTCGCCCGACCCGTCCACCACGGCGAGTTCCCAGCCGTTCAGCGGGAGGCCGATGCGGACGGGCTCCTCGCCGGTCAGGAGCGAGGCGCAGGCGACGACGGTGGCTTCGGTGGGGCCGTAGGTGTTCCAGACCTCGCGGCCCTCGGTGACCAGGCGCCGGCTCAGCTCGGGCGGGCAGGCCTCGCCGCCGAAGACGAGCAGCCGGACCTCGTCGAGGTGTTCGGGCTCCCAGAGCGCCGCCAGGGTGGGGACGGTGGAGACGACGGTGATCTCCTGGTCCACCAACCACGGGCCGAGATCGGCGCCGGCGCGCACCTGGGCGCGCGGGACGGGTACGAGGCAGGCTCCGTGGCGCCAGGCCAGCCACATCTCCTCGCAGGAGGCGTCGAAGGCGACGGACAGGCCGGCCATGACCCGGTCGCCGGGGCCGATCGGCTCGTCGGCGAGGAAGAGCGCGGCCTCGGCGTCGACGAAGGCGGCGGCGCTGCG
Source organism: Streptomyces sp. NPDC032091 (assembly GCF_055580265.1). NCBI lineage: Bacteria > Bacillati > Actinomycetota > Actinomycetes > Kitasatosporales > Streptomycetaceae > Streptomyces > Streptomyces sp. NPDC032091. The sequence continues at coordinate 75,579 of NZ_JBVILR010000012.1, forward strand.
GTGGCTGACGGCGACGCCCTTGGGCCTGCCGGTGGAGCCGGAGGTGAAGATGATCCAGGCGTCGTCCTCGGGTGCGGGCGGGGCGGAGCGGACCCGCTCGCGGGGGCGGGGGCCGGTGACCTCGATGCCGGGGCCGGCGCCCAGGACGGCCCGGACCCCGGCCTCGGCGAAGACGAGCCGGGCGCGTTCGTCGGGGTCCTCGGCGTCGACCGGGACGTAGGCGGCCCCGGCGGCGAGGACGGCGAGGACGGACGCGTACAGGTCGTTCGTACCGGACGGCACCCGTACGCCGACGCGGTCGCCGCGTCCGATCCCGCAGGCGGCGAGGACCCGTCGGCGGCGTTCGACCTCGGCGGCGAGGGCCCGGTAGGTCAGCCGCGCGGTGCCGTCGTCGAGGGCGGGCTCGTCGGGGTGGGCGCGGACGGTGGCGGCGAAAACGTCGACGAGGGTACGGGGCGGGGCGGCGGGACCGGCGGAGAACCGGGCGGTGGTGGCGCAGGCCCCGTCGGCCTCCCCGCCTCCCTCGCCTCCCCCCGGCGCCGCTCCGTCGTCGCCGAGCAGGTCGAGTTCTCCGCGCCCTGGTGTGATTGCCATCGGCCCTCGCGTCTCGTTCCGGAAGCGTCCGGAGCGCCGGGGCGATCGTGGGCCGGTTGCCCGGTCGTCACGTTCCGGCGCCGAACGGCCCCCCAGCGTAGTGGCGCGGCCCGGTGATTCCGGTCGAAGCGCCGGGCGTGGCCGGATCACGCCGCTCTTCGGGTGGTGGCCGGACGTGTCGGCCGACGGCGCCGGTGCGGGTTCGCGATGCTGGGCCGGGCGCGGCAGCAGGGCGACGGCCGGCCCTCCCGCACGGCGACAAGGAGAACGGCATGCCGACGGATTCGGTCGGACGCTTCCTGACGGCTCTGGACCCCGCGCACCGGGAGGCCGTGGCGGCCCGGCCGCCTGCCGAGCAGGAGCGGCTCGCGGCGGCCTGGGAGGAGGAGCTGGGGGCGGACGACGAGCTCGACACCCTGGACGAGCTGTCCCCGGCGGCGGCCGAGGCGGAGGCGGCCCGCCGGGTCATGGAGCGCGAGTCCTGACGCCCCGGGCCGGGCCCGTGCGGACCGGGGGCCCGTGCGGACCGGGGGGCGGGGCCGCGGGCGGTCAGGGCCGGGCGGGCAGGCGGTGCAGGACGGGGTCACCCAGCGTGCCGTCGACGGCGGTGAGGGTCAGGAAGGTGTGGTGCGGCTGGCGCCGGCGGTCGGTGGGCGAGCCGGGGTTGAGCAGGCGCAGTCCGCCGGGGGCCGTGGAGTCCCACGGGATGTGGCTGTGGCCGAACACCAGGACGTCGGTGTCGGGGAAGCGGGCGGCGCAGCGCCGCTCGCGGCCGGCGGCCGGGCCGGTCTCGTGGACGACCGCGAAGCGCAGGCCGCCGAGCTCCGCGCGGGCGATCTCGGGGAGCCGGTCGCGCAGGGCGGGGCCGTCGTTGTTGCCGTAGACGGCGATCAGGCGGCGCGACCTCGATTCCAGCAGGTCGAGGGTGGCCTCGTCGGTCCAGTCGCCGGCGTGGACGACCACGTCGGCCTCGTCGACGGCCGCCAGCAGCGCCTCGGGGAGGCGTGTGGCCCGTGCCGGTACGTGCGTGTCCGACGTCAGCAGGATCCTCACGGGTCCACCGTACGCGCGGCGCTGCCGCGCACACGCCGGCGGTGGTGTCCGCCGGCGTGCGCGCGGCCGGGCCGGGGCCGGTCAGCAGGTGAGGGTGACCTCGTGGACGACGGGCCTGGCCGTCCAGGGGAACGAGGCCACGCCGAAGGCGGCGCGGACGGTCGACCCGCAGGCGGCGGAGAGGGACTGGCCGCGCACCTCGACGGTGGAGGCGGTGAAGACGACGGGCAGGTCCCGGGTGACGGGCGCGCCGCCGCCGACGACCTCGACGGAGAGGGTCGTGAACAGCTGCTTGGGCGCGGGGGCCGGGCTGCCCGGGGAAGGCGGGCCGGCGAGGGCGACCGTGCCGTGGAACTCGACGGTGGTGCCGGTGACTTCGGCGCACACCCTGGTGGCCAGGCCCGCCTGGAGCCCGGAGGCGCCGCAGGAGGTGACGGCCTCGGCGGGGGCGGGCGGGGTGGCGGCGAGGGCGGGGGCGGCGGTGAGGAGGGTCAGGCCTGCGGCGCCGGCGGCCAGGAGGGCCAAGCGGTTCATCGGTTTCTCTCTCTCGTCGTACTGGGCCGTGTTCGCATGTCCGTACGCCATGTGATATTTCACATGGCATCAGAACGCGAGGTGAGCACGAGCTGAACCGCTCCCTCCCGGGCGGTGACACCTCTCCGCCCACGAGCCGTTCCCCCGGCACCCTGGCCCCGACCCGCGCCGGCGCCCCCTACGGCGTCCAGCCCGGGTCGCGGCCGCTCAGTGCCACGGTCCGGTCCAGCAGCGGGGCGGCGTCGGGTAGCGGTACGACGGGCCCGAAGACGCCCCGGCCGGCGCCCGCCTCCTGGGCGGCCGCCAGCAGGAAGGCGTGGGAGGCGTGCAGCGCGGGGCCGTCGGGGGCGTACTCCTGGCCGGTGGCCCGGGCCAGGTCCCAGCCGTGCACGACCAGTTCGTCCGCCACCACGGCCGCCGCGACGGCGCCGGGCAGGTCCACACCGCCGGCACGGGTCATCCCGGTCCAGGCGGCCGGGTCCCGCCAGGCCTCGGCCAGCTCACCGAGCGCCTGCGGGATCCGCTCGCGCCAGTCGGCGGGCAGGGGCGGCGCGGGCGGGCCCGGGGGCGTGTCGGTCGTGGGACCGAGGTCCTTGCGGGCGGCGTCACGGAAGGCGACGGCCAGCCCCGCGAGGTGCCCCAGCAGGTCCCCGACCGCGTACGCGGGACACGGCGTACGCCCGCCGAGCCCACTCTCGGGCACACCCGAGACGAGCCGGGCCACGGCGGCCACCTGCGGTCCGAGATCGAAAGTCACACTACCGGCCATCTGACGCTCCCTCCGGGACGAACGGGTCTGCACGGTAGACCGACGAGGCCCCCGGTACTCATCGGACATGCCGGGGGCGATCCGCGGGCACGGACGACCACGGGCGGCCCCGGCAGCGGCAGGGGGCCCGCATAGGATGCGGGCAGGGCGGGGTCGTAGCGCAGGGGTCGTCGCGCGCGGTCTCCAACACCGTGAGGACGCCGGTTCGAATCCGGTCGGCTCCGCCCGGACGCGGCGGAAGGGGTCGTGCGGAGCCGGTGCGCCTCGCCGTCGGGTGCTCGGCCGTCCACCTGCCCGGCGGGGGCTCCGCTCAGGCCGGCCGACGGGTCAGGGGTGCGTCGAGGAGGGACAGGTCCGCGTCGGTCAGGTGCAGGTGCGCGGCCCGGGCCGAGTCCGTGATGGAGGCCGGCCGGCTGGCTCCCGGGAGGGGGATGACGGACGGGGACCGGGCGAGGAGCCAGGCCAGCGTGACCTGCTGCGGGCTGACGCCGTGTCCGGCCGCCACCCGGTGGAATGCGGTGCCCGCGGAGGTCGGGCCGGAGGGGCCGTCCAGGGAGCTGCGGGAGATGCCGCCGAGGGGGCTCCACGGGAGGAAGGCCAGGCCCAGTTCGGTGCTCAGGCGCAGCTGCGGTTCGCTGTCGCGGACGGCGGGTGAGTACTGGTTCTGGACGGAGGCGAGGCCGCCGCCGAGGATCGCGTGCGCCTCGCGGATCTGGTCGGTGGTGACGTTGGAGACGCCGGCGGCGCGGATCGTTCCGGCGTCGAGGAGTTCGCGCAGGGCGCCGACGGACTCCGCCCACGGCACGGCCGGGTCCGGCTTGTGCAGCTGGTACAGGCCGATCGCCTCGACGCCCAGCCGCCGCGCGGAGGCCTCGGCGGCGCGCTTGAGGTGGCCGGGGGTGCCGGTGACGGTCCAGCTGCCGTCGCCGGGGCGGCCCCGACCGCCCTTGGTGGCGATCAGGACGCCGGACGTGTCGCCTCCGTAGCGGGCCAGGGCGCGGGCGATCAGCCGTTCGTTGTGGCCCTCTTCGCCGGCGTGCCAGTGGTAGCTGTCGGCGGTGTCGACGAGCGTGACGCCGGCGTCGAGGGCGGCGTGGACGGTGGCGATCGCCCGGCTCTCGTCCGGTCGGTGCTCGATCGACAGCGGCATGGCGCCCAGGCCGACGGCGCCGACGGTGGTGCGCGCGAGCGTGCGGTACGGGGTGGGGTGCGACATGTGCGGGGTCCTCAGGGGGTGGGTGCGGCGAGGGCTTCGGCGACGGCGGCCGGGAGCCAGTCGGCGGTGCGGGAGAAGGCGAAGCCCAGTTCCTTCGCGCGGGCGTTGCTCATGGCGTAGTGGCGGTCGAAGGAGAACGGTGACGCCGGCGCGGGCGCGGCGGCCACCGCGAACAGCGGTTCCCGGCCGGCCTGGGCGGCGACGGCGGCGGTGAGGGCGCGCACGTCGAGCGGGCCGTCGGAGCAGGCGTTGAGGGGGCCGGCGAAGTCCGTTTCGGTGGCCGCCCAGTGCAGCAGGGCCGCGAGTTCCGCGTAGTGGATGAACACCGTGGGCCGCTCCTCGGGGCGGACGGTGACCGGTTCGCCCCCGGCCACCCGCCGGGTGTAGTGCGCGAGGCGTCCGGTGAACTCCCGGGCGCCGCCGCCGAGTACGTGGGCGCTGCGCACGGAGGCGAAGGTGAAGCCGCCGGCCCGGGTGAGGACGGCCTCCGCCTGGCGCTTGCCCTCGGCGTAGTGGGCCTCCAGGTACGCCCCGTCCCGCCAGGGCAGGTCCGGGTCCACCGGCCAGGCGGCCGGGTCCACGGTCTCCTCCGGCACCGGGGTGCCGGCCGCCAGGGCCGGCAGGGCGGCGGTGGCCGGGTCGTAGACCTCGATGGTGGAGGTCATGACGTACCGGCGGGTGCGGCCGGCGAAGACGCGGGCGGCGATGGCCGCCTGCACGGGGGTGTAGCAGACCTGGTCGACGACCACGTCGAAGGTGCGGGGGCCGAGGGCGGCGAGGAGGGCGGCCTCGTCGTCGCGGTCGGCGACGAGGTGCTCGACGCCGGCGGGCGGGCGGCCGGAGCCGCGGTTGATCACCGTGACCTGGTGGCCGGCCGCCCGCAGCCGCTGGACCAGGAGCTTTCCGAAGTACCGGCTTCCGCCGATGACGCAGATCCTTTGCATGCCCTCCACTCTGGCGGCCCGGCGTCATCAGCAGAAGTGGTCGTTTGGTGAGAGGGTGTTAAGCAGAACTGTCGACCGAGGTCAGGCCCCGGCCGGACCCGGGGCGGGCGTCCTGCGGGCGTGCAGGACGTGGGCGTCCAGCGGCAGCGGGGTATGGCCGTGCAGGTGGAGGCCCGCGTCGGCGAGCAGGCGGGCGTAGTGGTCGGCGCGGCGTTCGCGGCCGCCCACGTTGCAGAGCATGTGCAGGTCCCAGGCGGTGGCCAGCGAGGGGGAGCCGTCGGCGGGCAGGAGGCGTTCGACGATCAGCAGGTCGGCGTGGTCGGGCATCGCGCGGGCGCAGTGGCGCAGGATCTCGCGGCAGCGGTCGTCGTCCCAGTCGTGCAGGACGCGGGCCAGGACGTACACGTCGCCTCCTGACGGTACGTCGGCGAAGTCGCCGGCGCGGTAGCCGCAGCGCGTGCCGCAGCCGGCGGCGTCGAGCAGGCGGCGGGCGGTGGCGACGGCGTGCGGGCGTTCGAGGAGGACGCCGCGCAGGCCCGGGTGGGCGGTGAGGACCTGCCGCAGCAGTTCCCCGTTGCCTCCGGCGACGTCGACGACCGTTGCGGGTGCGGACGCCCGGGCCGCGGCGGTGAGGACCGGGTGGGCGGGGAGCGGTTCGAACATGCGGGAACTGGCGGCCATGGAGCGGTCGAAGAGGTCGGCGAGTTCGGGGTCGCGGGCGAAGTGGTCGAAGTGGTTCTCGCCGAAGAGGTGGTCGAAGGCCGGGTGCCCGGTCCGTACGGCGTGGTCGAGCGCCCCGAAGGAACGGTAGAACGGGCCTCCGTACATCAGGGCCAGCGGGCGCATGGAGGCGGGTGCGTCCTCGCGCAGCAGGGCCCCGAGCGCTGTGAGGCGGAATCCTTCCTCGGGGCGCTCCTCCGGGGTGACCGCGCCGAGCACCGCGAGGAAGCGCAGGAGGGTGGCCAGGCCGCGGGGGTGGGTGCCGGTCCGGCGGGCGAGGTCCTCGGGGCGGTGCGCGGTGCCGGTGTCCATGGCGTCGGGCAGCCGCAGCCGGGCGAAGGAGGCGAGGGCCTGGGTGCTCCAGGCACCGGTGAGCAGGTGGAGGAGCGTTTCGGCGGGCGGGCGGGTGGCAGGGCGGGGGTGCCGGCCGGGGTGGTCGTCGAGGTGGGCGGCGAGGGCGTCGCGGTGGTCGCCGTGCGCGTAGAGCTCCAGCCGCCGGTAGCCGTAGGCCTCGTCCGCCGGGGTGGTGAAGTAGAAGACGGTGCCGTCCTCGTGCGGGTTGTAGCCGCCGCCGTCGGGGTGCGCTCCGTGGCGGGCGAGGATCGCGCACAGGCCGCGCAGGACCAGCGGGTCCGGGTGGTCGACCTCGAAGGCGAGGTGCTCCTCGTGGCCCCGGGCCCGTTCGTGGGCGGCGATCCGCTCCAGGTCCGAGTGCGGGGGCACGGTCAGGGCGAAGACCTCGACCGCGCGGCGTTCCCCGGCGGCGCCGCGCACCTGCGGGCGCAGGATCCGGACGTCGAGTTCGGCCGGCTCGCGCCGGTGGCGCCGGGCGAGGCGTTCGCGGACGACGACGCTGGGCTGGGGCGGCGTGTCCACCGCCAGTCCGCAGTCGGCGAGTTGGGCGCGCAGGCTCTCCTCGTCCGGCGGGAAGAGAAGCGTTCCGGCGTGGGCGAAACGGCAGTGTCCGGCCAGCGCCCGCAGGTCCGGCCCGTCGATGCCGGGCAGGAGGAGGGGGAGCAGGGAGGCGCTGTCGTGCTCGCGGACGAACGCGGCCGCCGCGCGCAGGCGGGCGGTGTCGTCCCGCAGCATCGTTTCGTCGAGGAGCGTCATCGTCATCGTGGGGGTGTCCTCAGGAGCCGGTGGTGAGCGGTAAGCGGTGAGCGTGACTGGTGCGGGCAGGCAGGGCAGGGCGGCGCGGCGCAGGCCGATGCCGCGCGGGGCAGGGAGGGGGTGGGAGAAGGGGGGAGGGGTCAGACGCCGACGTAGTTCTCGGCGAACCAGTCCTGGTGGATGCGCGAGGTCCGCAGCGAGGCGATCCGGGAGCGGCGCAGGCCGGCCTGGAAGAACGATCCTCCGGCGCCTTCGGGCTCGGGGGCGGAGTGCAGGAGGCGGGTCATCCACCCGGTGAACTCCTGCGCCCTCCAGAGGTGTGCCAGGCACCGGTCCGAATAGCCGTCGAGGCCGGCGGTGTCGCCGCGGGTGAGGGCGTCGGTGAGCGCCTCGGCGAGGACCTCGGCTTCGAGGACGGCGAGGTTCGCGCCCTTGGCGGCCGCCGGGGCGAGGAGGCCGGCCGCGTCGCCGGCCAGGAAGAGCGAGCCGTGCCGCAGGGGCTCGATCACATCGCAGGTCAGGTCGAACAGCCCGCGTTCCAGGAGGGCGCCCCGGTGCAGGGGCCCGTGCTCGGCGGCGCCCATCCGCAGGTCGAGCTCGCCCCAGATCCGCTGGTCGGACCAGGCGTCGGCGGGGGTGCCGCGCTGCCACTGGAGGTAGTAGCGGGTCACCTCCGCGGTACGGGCCATGTGCCCGGCGAAGCCGCGGTCGTGGAGGGCGTAGCCGACGGCGTCGAGACTCGGCGGGGCCTGGGCGAGGAGGCCGAGCCAGGTCACGCCGTGGTCGTGGTGGTGGCGGACGGTGCCGGCGGGCAGGGAGCGGCGGGCCGCCCCGTACCGCCCGTCGCAGCCGGCGACGTAGCGGGCCGTCCACCGGGTGGGCCGGCCGTCGGGTTCGGACGCCGTGACGGACGGCCGGGTGCCGTCGGCGTCGTGCACGGCGTGCGCCTCGGTGTCGAAGCGGATCCGTCCGCCGCGGTCGAGGTAGTGGGCGAGGAGATCGGTGACCAGGTGCTGCTGGGGGTAGACGTGGTGCGGTCCGCCGCCGAGGGCACCGTAGTCGAGCCGGAACCGGCCCTCCCGGGTGCGGAATTCGCAGGTGCCGTGCCGGCGGCCGTGGCGGTGCAGGCCGTCGGCGAGGCCGTGGCGTTCGAGGATGCGTGCGGTGCTGGGGGCGAGGAACCCCGCGCGGGCGCGGTCGTGGAGGCGGGAACGGGAGGCGCGTTCCAGGACCACGCAGTCGATCCCGGCGCTGAGCAGGAGGTTTCCGAGGACGAGCCCGGCCGGACCGGCACCGAGGACGACCACGTCGGCTGACGCGCATAAGGCGCGGGATGGGTGGCTTTCCGTCATAGCGGGTGAAGCATAAGCACGCGAAGATCGACGAACCTACGCCAGCCATCCCTTAGCGGGAATAGAGTGACAATCGCCCCGGCGGTGTGGGGCCCGTGCCGACGGGACCGACAGCCCTGCGGTCGGACCCACCGGTGGTACGCGCCGGGCGCACGACCACGAACACGCGCTCCCACTCCGCGCGGGCGTGACGGGAGCGGGAAGGTCGCCCGAGGGCCGCCACCGAGCCGGCTGTGGAGACGCCGGTCAGGCGCAGGTGTCCGTATAGCCGTCGTCGGAAGGGGTGGGGCCGAGGTCGGCGCGGATCGTGACGAGTACCTCGGCCTCACCCCCCGTCCGCCGGGCCGGTCCGGCACCGCTCGTGGGGAACAGGGCCGAGATCCGCTCCGCCGCCTTGAGGGCCGCGGGCTCCAGGCCCCGGATCTCGATCGTGATCACATTCGCGTTCATGCCGAAGGGGAGGGGGCGACGTCCCGTCCGGTTCCGGTCGCGGACGCGGGTCACCCGAAGGGGCGCACCGGCGGCGTGTCCGTGGCGGCGGGGGTGCCCGATTTCGCCCGGTCGGGCCAAGCGGCGGCGGTTCCGCTCCCGCGAATGGCGCAGGATCGGGGCACCGGACAGGCCGGGTGCGGAACGAGTGTCTACCGTCACTGGCAAGCGCATCGGTTCCCGAGGCCCATGGAGGCGACCGTGTCCCGTACAGGGCGGTGGATGGCCGGCGCCTGCGTCGGTCTGGTCGCTGTCAGCGTGCTGGCCGCCGGCGGCGGCGTGGCCCCGGCTCCGCGCCGGGGGGCGGGGGGCGGTGTCGCCGCCGCCCCGCACCCGGCCGCCGGGGGCGGCGGCGGTTCGGGCGTCGCGGTGGGCGCCTACCTCCACTACGGCTCGCCCGGCGTCGACCGGATGCGGGGGCTCTCGCGCTGGCTCGGCGGGGCCGAGCTGCGCGCCGGACACACCTACCTGCCGGGCGACACCTGGGCCAACATCGAGGGGGCCCCCGAGTCCCTGCGCAGCTGGGCGCGGTGGCGCAAGGAGAGGCGCGACAGGCTGTTCGTCCTGAACGTGCCCATGTTCGAGGGCAATGAGGCCGACGTCCCCGACGACCGGGTCGCCGAGCTGATCCGCTCGGGCGCGGAGGGCGCGTACGACCACCACTTCCGGCAGCTGGGCAAGCGCCTGGTCGGCCTCGGGGTGCCGGACACCGTGATCGTGCTGGGCTGGGAGATGAACGGCTTCAACTACACCCACCGGTGCCGGCCCGACCCCGAGAACTGGAAGCGGTACTGGCGGCGCATCGTGGCCGCCATGCGCTCCGCCGAGGGGCAGCGGTTCCGCTTCGACTTCGCCCCCAACCGCGGCCCGGACGCGATCGGGTGGACCGCGTGCTATCCCGGGGACGACGTGGTCGACATCGTGGGCATGGACTCCTACGACCAGCCTCCCGGCGACTCCTTCGACGAGATGGTCGACCAGCCCTACGGGCTCCGGCAGCACGTCGAGTTCGCGAAGGCGCACCACAAGCGGATCTCGTACCCGGAGTGGGGGCTCTTCCGCAACGGCGACAACCCGGAGTACATGCGGCGGATGCTGGCGTGGATCTCCCAACACCGGCCGCTGTACCACAGCATCACCGACTACTGCCCGCACGGCGTGTGGCAGTGCGGCGAGAACCCGCGCTCCGCGCGGGTGTTCCGGGAGTACCTGTCGGCCCACCGGAAGGGACGTCCGGCCTCCCGCCCCCGGCCGTGAGGGCCGGGGGCGGGGGCGGGGGCGGGGAGACCCGGGACGGGAGGAACCGGGCGCGGGGGAAGGGGAGACGGGGGGACGAGGAGGCAGGGGGGCGAGGAGCGGGGGACATCGAGCGGCCCGAGTGGGCCGCTTCTTCGTTTCCGGCCGGTCCCACGGCCCGCGCGGCGGGCCGGACGGCGGAATGGTCCGACAAAGTGAAGGCATATCATCTCGGTTCGCTTTGCCCAACCGAGATATTCCAAGCCGTGTCCGACACCTCGCGCCAGAACATCTCGTGCAAAATGGGCCGTCGTCGGGAGCCGTAACGCAGTCACCGAGAACAGTCACCATCACGGGTTGTTCCTGTATTTGAATGCGCAGGTATCACGATTGCCCCAAACAAAGAAACGCCGGGAGAGCCACCGCTCTCCGGCCCTGTTCCTCGTAGTCTCCGTAACCGCCGTACTGTTCACACCCGCGCCCCCCGCCCAGGCCGCCTCCCTCTACGGCATAAAGGCCGTCGCCGTCGCAGCCTCCAAGAAGGGCGCCCCCTACGTCTACGGCGCCACCGGGCCCGGTGAATTCGACTGCTCGGGCCTCACGCTCTACGCCTTCCGCCAGGCCGGCCGGGCCCTCCCCCGCACCGCGGAAGCCCAGTACGAGAGCACCGACCACATCTCGCGCACCGAACGCGCGCCAGGAGATCTGGTCTTCTTCCCCACCGGGGGAACCATGAGCCACGTCGGCATCTACGCGGGCCACGACCAGATCTGGCACGCTCCCCGACCTGGCACCCGCGTCCGGCTCGAACGCATCTGGACGGGTACCGCCCGCTATAGCCGGGCCAATTAGAGACACCCGGGCGGGCCGCCCGGGAATGGTAATGCCGAGCCTGACAGGGCCGCACCGCGCCGAAAAGGGAAAACGCGCAGCGTCACGGTTCCGTCGCGCCCCCGTCCGGTCCGGGCCTCGTCTCCCGACGACCGCAGTCGAATGAACGAGAGAATGGACACACGCATGCCCGGAGACAACGACCGCATCAGATCACCGGTGTTGCCGGTGTTTTCCCTGAGTTCGCGGTGATCTAGCGGTGTGAGCGCTGGGCCTCGACGATCTGCCGTACGGAGCCGTCGAGGCCCGCGCGCGCCTGGATCCGCTCGGCGAAGCCGGGGAACTGCCCGGCGACCGCGCTGAGCAACCGCAGCTCCAGCGGTGCCACGTTGACCTCGCACCGGTCGCGGCGGACGGCCCGTACGACGCCGTCGGCGACCTGCCGCGGGCTGACGGTCCTGATACCGCTGGGCGGGGTCGCGCCCGTCGCGGCGAACATGCCCGCGTCACGGACGAAGCCGGGCTGGACGAGGGAGACCCCCACGCCGGTGCCCCGCAGTTCCTGCCGCAGGGCGAGGGCGAACCCGCGCAGCCCGAACTTCGTCGCGTTGTACAGGGAGGTCGACCCGGTCGCCGCCTTGCCGGAGAGGGAGCCGACCAGCACGATGTGGCCGCGGCCCCGGGCCGTCATGTGGGCGGCGAGCAGCCGCGACAGCAGCACCGGGGCGCGGAGGTTGACGTCGAGGGCGCGGTCGAGCTGCTCCTGCGAGTAGTCGAGGAGTTCACCGCTGGCGGGCAGGGCGGCGTTGGCGACGAGGACGTCCGTGCCGGCGCAGCTCTCGGCGAGCCGCAGGACGTCGGAACGGTCGGCGAGATCGGCGACCACGGTACGGGCGCCGTAGGCGTCGGCGGCGGCCTTGAGGGCCTGCTCGCGGCGCCCGGTGAGCGTGAGCCGGGCCCCCTGGGCCGTCAGGCGGGCCGCCAGGGCGGCGCCGATGCCGCCGGTGGCGCCGGTGAGGAGGACGTTCGATCCGGAAAGGTCCACGATGACTCCCGTACGGAGGCGGTCCCTACTGTTCGGTCCCTACTGTTCGTTCGAACGAACAGTAGGGACCGGGCCGCCCCTTGTCCACACCATGGCCGCCAACTCCCTTGCCTGTCAGGGGAGTACGGGCGTGCGGGCTGATGGGGCAGAATGGCGGAATGCCCCCCGCTTCCGACACCCGCCAGAGCATCGTCGACGCCGTGCTGCGGATCATCGGGCAGGACGGCATCGCCGCCGTCACCAACCGGCGGATCGCCCGGGAGGCAGGGGTTTCCCTCGGCTCCGTCACCTACCACTTCGCCACCCAGCACGAGCTGTTGCGGACCAGCCTGCTGCACTTCGTGGCGGAGGAGACCCGGCACTTCACGGAGCTCGCCGACGCGTGCACCGAGGAGTTCTCCGACATCGGGCAGGCGGCCGGGGTGGTGGCGAGCGTCGCGGGCGGCGACGCCTTCGACAGCCGTCACATCGCACCGTTCGAGCTGTACGTCCAGGCCGGCCGTGACGAGCGGCTGCGCACCGCCGCCGCCGAGTGCTTCGCCGCCTACGACCGGCTGGCCACAAGGGTGTTGACCCGTCTCGGGGTACCGGATCCCGAGCGCCTGGCGGGGGCGGCCGTCGCGCTGGTCTTCGGACAGCAACTGCGCCGCCTGGCCACCGGCGCCCCGGCCGAGGACCTGGTCGACGCCCTGCTGACCCTCACCCGCCCGGGCCCGCCGCCGACGCCGACACCGGCGCCCGCGGCCATTTAGCCGTCGGCGCGCCGGACTTCAGTGGGTCCGGGTCAGGGTCGAGGGGGCGCCGGCGGACTGGGCGCCTTCCCGTTCGATGGTCAGGGTGTCGGGGGCCGTCATGGTGACCACGTAGAGGTTGCCCCGGGGGCAGTCGAAGGTGGCGGTGCGGTCGGTGGGGTGGCTGGTGGCTGCGGCCAGGTAGGCGGTGGAGCCGCGCAGTTGGCGCAGTTCCAGGGCCTCCGTGCAGCCGAGGTCCCGGCCGCTGGAGACCTCTCGCACACTGCTGATCTGCCGGCCCGTCAACTCCCCTACCGCGCCTGCCTGGAGTGTCACGGTGACGGTGAAGTCACCGGTGCGGGCACGGGTGATGCCGTCGGCATCGGGAGTGCCGGGTCCGAGGCCGGTCCAGGTGCCGACCCATGCGGCGGGCAGGGCGGATGCGGCTGCCGGGGACGGGGTGGGCTTCGCGGCCCCTCCCCCGTTCTCCTCGCCGCCCCCGCCCCGGAGTTGGCCGGACAGCAGGGCGGCGACCGCCGCGACGACGACCGCTCCGGCGGCGCCCAGCAGCAGACGCCCGCGCAGGGGAGCCCGGGAGGCGGCGGGCCGGGGTGCGGGAGCGGGGTCCGGAGCCGGGGCCGGAGCCGGGGCCGGAGCCGGGGCCGGATCCGGCTCCGCCGGGGATGCGGTGAGCAGTGCGCGCAGTCGCGCCCGCCGGCGGGCCGTGTCGGCCCGGAGGGCAGGCGGGATCGCCCCGGGCCACTCCTCCTCGCCGGCGGGCCCCAGCCGGGCCCGTACCTCCTCGGCGGTGGGGCGCAGGTCCGGCTCCTTGGCCAGACAGTCCCGCAGCAGCGGGAGGAGCGTCCCCGGCACTCCGTCCAGGCGGGGCTCGTCGTGGACGATGCGGTACAGGAGGGCCGGGAGGCTCGCCTCCTCGCCGTGGTCAAGGAAGGGGCCGCGCCCGGTGGCCGCGTACACGAGGACGGCGGCGAGGGAGAAGACGTCCGCCGGATGCCCGGCCGTGCCGCCGACGGCCTGTTCGGGCGAGAGGTAGCCGGGGCTGCCGATGACCGCGCCCGTCCGCGTGCGGCGCGGGTCCCGGACGGCCCGGGCGATGCCGAAGTCGATGAGGAACGGCCGCTCCGGGCCCAGCAGGACGTTGGCCGGCTTGATGTCCCGGTGGACCACGCCCGCCGTGCGTACGGCGGCCAGTGCGGCCGCCAGCTCCCGGGCCAGGGACCGTACGGCCGGTTCCGGCAGGGGGCCGCAGCGGCGCACCCAGTCGGCCAGCGAGGGCGCGGGGACGTACTCGGTGGCCAGCCACTGCGGCGCGGAGCCGGCCGGGCTGAAGTCCACGACGGAGACCGTCCAGGGGGAACGCACGCGGTCGTTGGTGCGGATCTCCCGGTCGAAGCGTTCGGCGAAGCCCGGCTCCCGGCCCAGGTCCCGGTGCACGGTCTTCAGGGCCAGGGCCCGGCCCGAGGCGGTCCGGGCGAGGAACACCTCCCCCATGCCGCCCTCGCCGAGGCGGGCGAGCAGCCGGTACCCCCCGATGCCGAGCGGATCCCCGGGTCTCAGCGCTTCCACCAACCCACCCCCGTCGAACGGCCGTTTCCGTGCAGAACTGTACGGGCCGGGCACCCCGGGAGCGGCGTCCGGCCGCCGGGGGCGTGACACGCCGTTGGTGGGGTGAATGCCCGGGAAGTGGCCCGCGCAGGCGGTGTGATCCTGCTTCGACGTCCGTCATCGACTTTGGAGTGACATGCGTATTCGAACTGCGTTCGCCGCCACCGTGCTGGCCGCCGTCGGCATCCTCGGCGCCACGGGTTCCGCCGTCGCCGACGCCAACGCCAGCGGTGCCGCCATCGGCTCCCCGGGCGTGCTGTCCGGGAACGTCGTCCAGGTGCCGATCCACATCCCGATCAACGTGTGCGGCAACAGCATCAACGTGATCGGCCTGGTCAACCCGGCGGCCGGCAACACCTGCATCAACACCTGATCCACCCCGCGGCCCCAGGGCCGCCGCGACGGTCCCGTCCGGAGGGCAAGACCTCCGGACGGGGCCGTCGACCACGTCCGCCGGGCCCGCGCGCCACCGGGCGAACGGGCGGGGCTCGGGCGCTGTCAGTGGCCCTGGCTAGGCTGAGTGCATGACGGGGATACAGATCGTCGCCGAACAGGGCGCGTGGCGGAGCGGGTTCGAGGAGCGGCTGCTGGCCGCCTACCGGGAGGCGGGGTGCTCGGAGCCCCTGGCGCTGGCCCTGCGGGAGCGGGCCGTGCAGGGGATCGACGGCTGGACGCTCGCCACGGACGGCGCGGGGTGGATCGCCGTCGAGGTGGCCGAGGACAACGGGGTGGCCCTGGGCCGGATCCACGACCTGACGGTACCGGGCGGCCGTGCATGGGCCGAGCGGTGGTGCGCGGAGCAGGGGGCCCGGAGCGTGCGCGTCCGGCTCCCCGGCGGAGCGGGGGCCGACGCGGGGGCGGGGGCCGACGCGGGGGCGGGGGCCTTCGCCCACTACCCCGTACGGGGCCAGATCCGGATGCGTGCGGTGGCCGAGCGCCCCGCCCTGCCGCCGGGGCTGACGGTCCGCCGGCTCCGCGAGGAGGAGTACGCGGACTGGCTGGCCCGCGAGGAGGCCTCGTACGTCGCGGACATCGTCCGGGCCGGGGCGCTGACGCCGCAGCAGGCACAGGAGAAGTCCGACCGGGACTTCGCCGAGCAGCTCCCCCAGGGTTACCGGACGCCGGGGCACGCCTTCTACGCCATGGAGGCCGGCGGTGTGGTGATCGGCACCGGCTGGGTCAACCACGGCTACCTGCCGGGCGTCACCTTCGGGTTCTCCCTGGAAGTGCACGAGGAGCACCGCGGCAAGGGCCACGGCCGGGCCGCCATGGCGGTCGGCGAGTGGGCGGCCCGGCAGGGCGGCGACGGGGCGCTGATGTTCAACGTCTTCGGCGGCAACGAGGTCGCGATGGGCCTGTACGACAGCACCGGCTTCGCCGTGCTGGACGAGTACCGCTCCATCGACCTCTGACCCGCCGCCCGCCCGGGGCCGGGGCCGGCCCCCCTACTCGGGGAGGCCGCCGCTCCCAGGCGTGCCCTGGGCGGGCCGCGCCAGCCGGGAGTTGCGGTAGGAGTAGCCGAAGTAGATGGCCAGGCCGATGAGGAACCAGACCACGAACCGGATCCAGGTCTCCACGCGCAGGTAGGTGATGAGCCAGATGGAGGCGATGACGCCGACCGCGGGCAGGACCGGCATCATCGGGGTGCGGAAGGTGCGCGGCAGGTCGGGGCGCCGGTAGCGGAGCACGATGACCGAGGTGCACACGACCGCGAAGGCGAGCAGGATGCCGATGTTGGTGAGTTCCGCCGCCTCCCCGATCGGTACGAAACCGGCGATGGCGGCGGAGGCCACGCCCACGATCCAGGTGACGCGGGTGGGGACGTGCCGGGTGGGGTGCGTCTTGGCGAACCAGCGCGGCAGCAGGCCGTCACGGCTCATGGAGAACCACACGCGGGTCACGCCGAGCATGAAGGTGAACATCACCGTGAGGATGCCGATGATCGCGCCGACGGCGATGATGTCGGCGACGACGGGCAGCCCGGCCGCCTTGAAGGCGCTGGAGAAGCCGCTCTCCGGGTCGATGTCGGTGTACTTCTGCATGCCGGTCAGGACCAGGCAGGCGAGGACGTACAGCACCATGGCGATGGCGAGGGAGTACATGATCGCCCGGGGCATGTGCCGCTGCGCGTCCTTGGACTCCTCCGCCGCCGTGCTCATCGCGTCGTATCCGAAGACCGCGAAGAAGACGGTGGCCGCTCCGGTGAAGGCGCCGCCCACGCCGAAGGGGAAGAAGGGCGTGTAGTTGTCGGTCTTGATGTGGAAGAAGCCGACGATGATGACCAGCAGCACCACCAGCACCTTGAGCCCGACCACGATGGTCTCGAAGCGGGCCGCGTTCTTGATGCCCAGGGTGAGCAGGTAGGCGGTGAACAGGCACAGGACGGCCGCGATGAGGTCGAAGCGGTGCCCTTCGCCGGTGCCCGGGGCGCCGAGCATCCAGGTGGGCAGGGAGGCGCCCGTCTCCTCCAGGAGGAAGTTGAAGTACCCGGAGATGCCGATGGCGACGACCGCCACGATGGCCGTGTACTCCAGCAGCAGGTCCCATCCGATGAACCAGCCGGCCACCTCGCCGAGGACGGCGTAGCCGTAGGTGTAGGCGGAGCCGGCCTTGGGGATCAGGCCGGCGAACTCCGCGTAGGAGAAGGCCGCCGCGGCGCTGGCCACGCCGGCGATGAGGAAGGAGATGAGCACCGCCGGCCCCGCGACGCCGTTGGCGACCGTTCCGGCGAGCGTGAAGATGCCCGCGCCGATGATTCCGCCGACTCCGATGGCCGTGAGCTGCCACAGGCCGAGGGTGCGGGTGAGGCGTTCGCTGGGGGCGCCTTCCGGGTCCTCGATGTGCTCGATCGGCTTGCGACGGAATGCGCCCTGACCTGACCACACGGTGGCCATGTTCCGATCCTTTCCGCCGGGGATGACGAGGCCACATCATCCCGGAAGCACCGGCGTTGCGGAACTAGGCGCTCCGACGGGCGGGTCGGGTGGCCTCCGCCACGACGGCCGCCCCCGGCCGCTGAGGCGGCCGGGGGCGGTCGGGGGTGTGGGGAGGGGTCAGGCGTGGAGGACGCCGGTGCCCAGGAGTCCGAAGAGGAGCACGCCGACGACGATCCGGTAGGCGACGAAGGCGTTGAAGGAGTGCTTGGCGACGAACTTCAGCAGCCAGGCGATCGAGGCGTAGGCGACACCGAACGAGACGACGGTGCCGACGATCAGCGGAAGGGTGTCCACGCCGGCGCCGAGGGCGTCCTTGAGCTCGTACAGGCCCGCGCCCGTCAGCGCCGGGATGCCCAGGAAGAACGACAGGCGGGTGGCCGCGACGCGCTCCAGGTCCAGGATGAGGCCGGTGGACATGGTGGCGCCGGAGCGGGAGAAGCCGGGGAAGAGCAGGGCGAGGATCTGCGAGGAGCCGACGAGCATGGCGTCCTTGAGGGAGGTGTCGTCCTCGCCGCGCTTGTGGCGGCCCATCTGGTCGGCCGCCCACATCAGCCCGCTGCCGACGATGAGCGATCCGGCGACGACCCACAGGGAGGCGAGCGTCCCCTCGATCAGGGGCTTGGCCGCGAGGCCGACGACGACGATCGGGAGGGTGGCGTAGATGACCCACCAGGCGAACTTGTAGTCGTGGTGGTAGCGCTCCTCGCGGTTGGCCAGGCCCCGCCCCCAGGCGGTGACGATGCGCGCGATGTCCTTGGAGAAGTACGTCAGGACCGCCGCGATGGCCCCGACCTGGATCACGGCGGTGAAGGCGACGACGGACTTGTCGCCGACGGGAATGCCCATCAGCCCTTCGGTGATCTTGAGGTGGCCGGTGGAGGAGACCGGCAGGAACTCCGTCACCCCTTCCACGACGCCCAGGACCACGGCCTGCCCCACACTGATCGCGCTCACGTGCCTTCACCTTCGATTGGTCGAACGGGCATCGGGCGTCCCGTTCGGACGCACGCGACGCACAGAGTAACTTCTATTCGCGAATAGAAGTTACTCTGGACCGCGGACGACGGACGCGAGGAGGCCGACGGTGGGAACGAGCGAGGAGCCGCCGGGCCGGGGCAGTGGCGGACGGCGGGCGAACGGGGCCCTGGAGAACGAGGTCATCGCCCTGCTGCACGGCGCGGGCCGCGCCCTCACCCCGGGCGAGGTGGCCGGCCGCCTCACCGGCTCCCCCGCCCACACCACGGTCGCCACCACCCTGGCCCGGCTGCACGCGCGCGGCGTCCTGGCCCGCTCCCCGCACGGGCGCAGCTTCGCCTACGCGCCGGTCACCGACGAGCCCGGGCTCACCGCCCGGCAGATGCGCCGGGTCATGGAGGGCAGCGGCGACCGCGCCTCGGTCCTCACCCGGTTCGTCGACGAGCTGTCCGACGCCGACGAGGACCTGCTGCGCCGCCTGCTGGGCACCGAGGGATAGGGAGCCTCCCCGGCGATGCACCTGGCCGTGTACCTCCCCCTGCTCTTCCCCGCCCTGGCGGGGCTCAGCGCCGAACCGCTGGCCCGCCGGCTGGAGCCCCGTCTGGCGACCTGGCTGCTGACCGCGGCCGGCCTGCTGCTGGCCGCCTCCAGCACCCTGGTGCTGGGCCTGCTCGCGCTGGCCGGCCTGGTGCGGATCCCGCTCGTGGACGCGCTCAAGGGCTACGCGCCCGAGGTGATCGCCCGGCAGGACCCGGCCGCGTGGCCCGCCGCGCTCGCGGGCGCCGTCCTGCTCGCCCTCGCGGTACCGGCCGCCGTCCGGCTGGCAGCGCGGCGGGCCGGCGCCCTGTGGTCCGCCGCCCTGGAAGCCGCCTGCCTGCCCGGCCCCGGCCCCGTCGTCGTCACCGACGACCCCGGTGCGGAGGCCTACACCGTGCCCGGCCTGCCCGGACGGATCGTCATCACCCACGGCATGCTCGACGCCCTGGACCCGGCCGGGCACGAGATCCTCCTCAGCCACGAGCGCGCCCACCTGCGCCACCACCACTACGCGTTCGTCTCCCTCACGCAGCTGGCCGCCGCGGCCAATCCCCTCCTGCGGCCCCTGGCCGGCGCGGTGGCCTACACGGTCGAGCGCTGGGCCGACGAGCACGCCGCCCGGCACACCGGCAACCGCCGCGCCGTCGCCGAGACCGTCGCCCGGGCCGCCCTCGCCGCCAAGCGCAGCCGGAGCCCGCGCCGCCTCCCCGGCGCCGCCCTCGGCATCCTCGGCCGCCGCCCCGGGCCCGGCATGGTCCCCCGCCGGGTCGCCGCGCTCCTCGTTCCTCCGCCGAGAAGCCGGCCCCTGCTCCTGGCCGCCGCCGCGGCGCTGCTCGCGGCCACCAGCCTGTGCGCGCTCGAAGCCGCGTACGACCTGCACCGCTTCCTGGAACTCGCCCACGCCCGCTGAACGGCCCGCGCGGCCTTCCGCCGGGCCGGCCGCCGGGTTCCGCAGGCCAAACGGCTGAGGATCAGGACACACCGGGACGCAAGGAACCGGCGGACGGGTGCGGACCCTAGCTTGGGCCGGGTTCCGATCTTCAGCTGAAAGGTGCTCCCCCATGCGTTCCCTGCTGACCGCCCTCGTCGCCGGCGCCATCGTCTTCGGCACCGCCACGGCCGCGAGCGCCGATGTGAACGTGAACTTCCAGCCCGAGCCGTCGTACACCCTCGTCTTCGGCAACTGGCTCCAGTCCGCCGGCGACGACGTCTTCAACGCGGGCCACGACAACACGGTCGGCTCCAACAACTGAGGCGGCCCTTCGGCCCTTCCACACGTCGACCCCCTCCCGGAGGCCCGGAAGGGGGTCGACGGCCGTCTGCGCGGACGGGGTCAGAACGCGAAGACGGCGTTGCCGTTGAGGGTCGCGGACATCGCGCAGGCGTTGGAGAAGGTGTGCTTCCAGGAGACCCTGCTGCCCTGCCAGACGCCGTCCGCGGTCACGGTCACCGGGGAGTAGAGCATCGGGCAGGCGCGGTTGGTGTCGGGGGCCGCGAGGAGGCGGTCGAAGGTGCCGCCGGTGGAGTTCAGGGCCGTACAGGCGGCCTTCGGGTCGGGGTGCGTGCCCTGGGCGGTGGGCATACAGCTGAGGGTGGCGGCGCGCAGGACCGTGGCGCCGGCGGTGTCGTCGCCCTGGGAGACGGCGAAGACCATGGCGGACGGGGCGTACAGGCTGGTGGGCTTTGCCTCCGCCATGCCGGTCGCGCCGGCCAGGCACAGGAGAGCGGCGGCAGGGACAGCAGCGAAGCGGTAGCGCACGACAGGACTCGCTTTCGATACGAAGGTTTAGCGCGGCATTTGGTTACGTTGTCGCGCTTCGATGTGGCCGAGTCTGTCGGATGTGAAGGTGGAACGCATGTCGATGACCTGTTTACGGACACCGTGTTCGAATATCGGAGAACGAAGGGGTGTTCGGGCAGCTCAGCGGGGGTGCGCTCGCTCCGTGTCCGGGTGGAAACAGCGGGTGATCATCCTGTCCACCGCCCGGACCGGTGCGCTGACCTGCTGCTGCGCACCCCCCGTACACCTGGAGGCCACTCACCTTGTCCGGATTGATGCGCTTCCGACTCCGGCTCCGGTCTCGGTCCCGTCGACGGGTCCCCAGCGTTCCTGCCGGATCTGGACGGTCTGGGACGCGCCCGCGCCGAGGACGCCGAGCACGAGGAGGAGGACGACCAGCGCCTTGGCCGGCGTACCGAGGAGCAGCGGGCGGGTGCCGGAGGGCACGGCCGCCGGCGCGGGGGTGAGGGGCTGCCCGGCCGGCGGCCCGTCGCCGAAGAGGCGCTTGGGATAGGCGGAGGTCAGCATCATCGTGTACGCCTGGTAGCGCATGCGGAACCGCAGTACCGCCGCGACGGCGCCGAAGACGGGTTCGGGCATGCGCCCCAGCACCAGCGTGATCAGCCAGAACACCCAGCAGACGACGGCCAGGCCGTACTGCAGGATGCTGGTCACGATGGCCGCCGGAATCATCAGGACGAACCGGAACAGCACCGCCAGCCGGTTCAGTTCGCCCGGGCGCAGTTCGATCCGCACGGGGTGCCCCTGCCCGTCGAAGGAGAAGGGCGGGTACCGGTCCACCAGCAGCATCGCGCTCCCGGCCACGCGGGTCTCGTACGCCAGGTACCCGCCGAGGAAGTCCGCGACGCCGGCCGGGAGCCGGCCCGTGAACAGCGCGGCGAACCAGCCGACGATCGTCACGAAGAAGGCGGCGATGCCGAGGACGGCCGTGGCGATGAACTGCGGCAGGAGCAGGAGGAAGCGGAGCAGTACCGTCCAGCGCCGCTGGCGGCCCGGCGGCGGGACGTCGAGCTCCGGGAGGTGTTCGGCCGCGGGATGTCCGGGCTGCTCCGGGTCTCCGGGCTGCGGCGGTCGGGGGTTCCAGCCTGTGGTCATGGGGCGCTCCTGCCGTCGGTGGGGCGCGCGGGCCCGGCCGGCGGTCCGGCCCGGCGGGCCGCGGGCCGGGGGCCGCGCGCATACGCCCTGCCAGGGGTACCCCGCGGAACACTCCATTCCAAGGATCCCGGCTCGTACGGGGCCGCCCGTTGCCCTGAAGGGCCCCGTCGCCGGAACGCCGGAGCGCCGGCCCTCCGTCTCCTCGACGGGGGACCGGCGCTCCGGACCGGGTGGCGCGGGGTGCGGTGCTCAGGCCGTGGCCGGCTCCGCGGCGGCGGTGGGCTCCGCCTCGGGCCGGGGGATGCGGTGCAGGCCCCGGCGGTCGTAGAAGGCCGTGACGGCGAAGCCGAAGGCCAGCGCGGCGGCGAGGGCGATCCCCATCGAGGCCCAGGCACGGGTCAGGCCCGCGTCGGCCTGGGCGCCATAGTAGAGCAGGGAGCGCAGGCCCTCGGTGATCTGGCGCAGCGGCTCGAACTCGGAGAGCCCCCGGAAGAAGCCCGGCAGGGCCTGGAGGGGAACGGTCGCGCCGGAGGAGGGCACGGCCATCGCAACGAAGACGACGGTGGCCAGCAGCATGCCGGGGGTGCCGAAGGCGGCGAACAGGGCGAGGCTGCCGATGCCGACGACGGCGATGGTGGAGACCGAGTACAGCCACAGGTGGCCCAGGTGGGAGGCGTCCATGTCGAGGATGCCGACGGTGGCGGCCTCGACGAGGGAGCCCATCACCAGGGACAGGCCGAGCATCAGCGCCATGCCGATGGCCAGGGTGCGGACGCGGCTGGTGTGCTGGACGGGCTCGCGCTTGCGGAAGGGGCCGAAGTCGGTGTGCAGGTAGCCGAGGGCGGTGTCGACCTGGGAGTTGACCAGGTTGGCGCCGAGCATGCCGCAGACGACCAGGACGAGGGCGTAGTAGAAGGCGCTCAGGCCCATGGCGCTGCGGGCGCCGAGCGGGTGGCCGTCGGCGACGGTGACGGTGACCGGGTCGGCGAACTTGAGCTGGGCGGCCGGCGGCAGCTGGGCCTTCTGGGCCGCGGCCTGCTTGAGGAGCTCCTGGCCGATCTGCGCGGAGGCGGCGTGCGCGGCCTTCTGGGCGGCCTGGGAGGACATTGAGGAGCCGATGCTGCCGGCGGACTGGTTGGTCAGCACGGTCAGGGTCGGCGGGGCGGGCTGCTTGCCCGGCGCGGCCTGCGGGGCGCCGAGGGCGGTCACCGTGGCGCTGAAGTCCTGCGGGATGACGAGGGCGCCGAAGACCTTGCCCCGGCCGAGGCGCTTGTCGGCCTCCTCGCGGCTGACGAGCTGCCAGTCGATGCTCTTGTCCTTCTCGGCGGCCTTGCGTATGCCCGCGACGACCTGCTCGCCCAGGGCGACGTGGCGGCCGCCCGCGTCGGCGCCGGCGTCGGCGTTGACCAGGGCCACGGGCAGGTCGCGCAGGTTGCCTCGGGGATTGACGTTGCCGCCGACATAGAGCAGGGCGAACAGCATCGAGACCACTGCGGCGATGAGTCCCGTTCCGATCCACAGCTGGGGTCGGCGGAGCACGGAGCGGGGCGTGGGGTGGGACATCGGTTCTCCGGGATCTTCCGGTGCGGCTGCGGTGGGCTGCTTCGGCCGCGTTCCTCAACTGGATACTTCTGGTATCCAGCTACTGGATACTGGCAGTATCTTGTTGTGGTGTCCAATCGCCGCGACCGCCGAGGGCGGGCACCGGCCCGGACGACCGGCAGGGAGGCCGCATGAAGATCTCGGAGCTCAGCCGGCGCACCGGCGTTCCGGTCGCCAGCATCAAGTACTTCCGGCGGCAGGGCCTGCTGCCCGCGGGCCGGGCGACCGCCGCGACCCTGGCCGAGTACGGCGAGGAGCACGCCGAGCGGCTGCGGCTGATCAAGGCGCTGACCACGCTCGGCGGCCTGTCCATCGCCGCCACCCGCGAGGTGCTCGGCGCGGTCGACCAGGCCCACACCACCGAGGGCGCCCTCGGTGCGATCAGCTACGCCCTCCCGGTGCCGGTCGCCTCCTCCCAGGGCGGGGCGGGCGAGGAGGAGGACGCCGAGGCGGAGGAGGCCGCCGGCACGGAGGTGGCGGAGCTGCTGTCGGCCCTCGACTGGCGGGCGCCGGACACCTCTCCGCACGTGCGGGGGCTCACGACGGCCCTCAAGGAGCTCCGCCGGCTGGACGCGCAGTACGCCCCGGGCGAGCTGACCGCGTACGCGAGGCTGGCCGAGTCGGTGGCCCGGCTCGACCTGGAGCGGGCGGAGTGCCTCGACGACCCGGTGGCCCTGGCCGAGCGGGCCGTGATCGTCTTCGCGATCTGCGCCCCGGTCTTCGAACTTTTGCGGCGCCTCGCCCAGGAGGACCAGGTCCGGCGCCGCATGACGCAGGAGGACGCCGCCCGGCCGCCGTCGGGGTGCGGGGCGCACTGATCGGGCGCTACCGGTGAGGGACGGTCGCGGGGTGGCCGTTCGGGTCGGCGGGGGCCCCTGTATTCCTGGAGCCGTGCCGGCCGGCCGGCACGGGAGTACCGCGGGGGGACGCGCGTGACGGAATGGGTGGACAGGGTCGACGAGCGCGACCGGGTGCTGGGGGTGGTGGAGCGCGGTGAGGCCGTCGAGCGGCGGTGGCTGCACCGGGTGGCGGTGGGGGTGTGCCGGGACACCGGCGGCCGGGTCCTGGTC
This sequence comes from Streptomyces sp. NPDC032091, assembly GCF_055580265.1. Classification (NCBI taxonomy): domain Bacteria; kingdom Bacillati; phylum Actinomycetota; class Actinomycetes; order Kitasatosporales; family Streptomycetaceae; genus Streptomyces; species Streptomyces sp. NPDC032091. Next base: position 99,845 of record NZ_JBVILR010000012.1, read on the forward strand.
CACCGCCGCCCGGACGACAGCCCGCGCTTCCCGGGCGCCTACAACTGGCTGCTCGGCGGGGCCGTGGGCGCGGGCGAGGAATACGCGGCCGCCGCCGGGCGGGAACTGGCCGAGGAGCTCGGGACGGCCGCCGCGTCGGTGGAGTTCCGGTTCAAGTTCCTGTGCGAGGGCGCGATCGCCCCGTACTGGCTGGCGGTGCACGATGCGCTGGTCACGGGGACGCCGTCGCCCGACCCGGCGGAGGTCGCCTGGTGGGGGTGGGTGGAGGAGGAGGCGTTGCCGGGTCTGATGGCGCGGTGGCCGTTCGTCCCGGACGCGGTGGAGGCGTTCGCCCGGTACCGGCGGGCGACGGGCGGCTGAGGGGCGGGCGCCGGCGCCGCGTCAGCGGGTGCCCGTGCGGTGGTGCGGGCCGCGTTCCACGGGGACCGGCGGGCCGGGGTCGGCTGCGCGACGTGGTGCACACGCGGCGCACCGGCCGTACGGGGCCGGGGGCCGGCCGGCCCGCGCAGCTCTACCGGCGTTCGGGCGGGCAGGCGGCGGCCCGCCTTCCGGGCCGCCGCCGTGAGCCGGCCGGGCGGCCGCTCGCGCGGGCCGTGCGAGGAAGCCGACGCGACGGGTGACCCGGTACGCGCCCTCGCGGCCCGTCTCGCCCCCGCCCCGACCGCTGTTGCGTACGCCTGGAACCGGCCTGCCGGATCACGGGCGGGGCCCCCGGCGCCCGGACGACCTCCGCCCTGATCCGGCCCGGCCGCCGTGTCACACCCAGGTGTAGGTCGCGTCGGTGACGGCACCCAGAGAGGCGTCGGCCACCACCGCACGCGGGCCGGGCAGGGCCGCCAGGGCGGGGCCGATCGGCGGGAAGATCGGCAGGCCGGCGGTCTTCCGGTAGTCGATCCACTCGATGGCGCCGATGTCGTGGCTGCCGTCGGGCAGTTCGTCATGCTCGAACGCCGCGAGGGTCGCGCGCAGGTCCGGGGTGATGTGCAGGCGGTAGATCAGGTGGAGCTTGCGCGGCGGCGGGGTGGGGCCGGGGCGGGTGACGCGCTGATCGACGACCCAGAGGAGGTCGCCGCCCTCGGCCCGGTCGATGTCGAGGGCGAGTTCCTCCGCCAGCTCCCGGCGGAGTGCGGCCGTGAGGTCCTCACCGTCCTCGACGTTGCCGCCGGGCGGGGTGTAGTGCGTGGAGCCGGCGCGGTCCCTGCGGATCAGGGCGACCTCGTCGCCGCAGAACACCAGGGCTCCGGTGCGGATCTTGATGCGGGAGAACGCGTTCGGAGGCGGGGGCGGGGAGTCGGTCATGTCGGCCAGTATCGAGGACGCGCGCCGGGAGAGGAGCCGGGGCACGGGCCGGTCACTGGGCCCAGGGGAGGGTGCGGGCGCCCTCGGCGCCGGGGACGCTCGCCACGCCGTCCGCGCGCATCGCCATGTACGCCTCGGCGTTCTCGGGGGCGTCGACGCGACGGACGCCGTCCGGCGGGAGGACCAGGGTCTGGCCGGCGACGGCCTTCTCCGTGCGGCCCTCGCGCGTGAGCAGGCGGGCCAGGACCCACGCGTCCTCGATGGCCTGGCAGCGCCGCACTGGTCCAGGTCGCGGCGCCGAGGCAGGCGATCCGGCCGCGGTGCAGGGCGGGCAGCGGGGCGGCCAGGCCGTAGAGGTCGTGCCACAGGACGTCGGTGGGGGCGAGGCGGCCGACGCGCTCAGCAGGCCGGGACGGGGTCGCACCACGACCGGAACCGCCGCAGCAGCTCGGCCCGCAGGTGGGCCGCACCGGTTTCTCCGGGGAGCACCATCGTGGCGTAGGGGGAACAGCGGCGGCCGTCGGGCAACGGCGTCACGCCGAACCGGGCCTCCTCCCCCGCGTCTCGCTGATGCCGGGACGCACAGGCCGGGGCGTCCACGAGGCCCGGCAGGCGGTCTCGCCGACGCAGTGGGCTGTGGATGCCACCGGCGGCGACCGCCAGGTCGGCCGGGAGGTCCGGCCCGGGGCCGGGGCCATAGCGGACGGCGCCCGGCGGTAGTCCCGCCGCCGGGGCGGCGGTGAAGGCCGGGCGCGGGGCGGTGGTCGGGGGCACGCCGTAGCGGGCCGCCCGGTACGCCGTCTCGGTGCGGACCAGCCACCGGCCGCCGGAGCCGCCCACGCCCGTCCACCGGGGCACGGCGCCGCCGGGGCAGGGGCGGCGTCGACCCGATGGCGTCCAGGGCGCGCAGGGCATGGGGGGCGAGGCCGATGCCGGCGCCGGTGGCGGGCGGTGCGGGGGGGCGCGGTCGCAGACGATTACGCGCCGCGCCGGTGCCGCAGGGCGAGGGCGGCGGGGGGTCAGGGGCGGGTGGTCGTACGCCGAAGCGCCGTGCGGTGCTGGCCGGCGCCGGGATCGGCGGCCCCACGCAGGCCCCACCGTACGGCCGGAGAGCGGCGGCGCGGCCGCGGCCCGGGCCGCATGACGGCCGCGCCGTCGGGGAAGACGCACAGGTCACCGCGAGGAGGCCGCCATGTCGAACTGGCTGCTCTTGAGGACGCACCAGCGGGCCCGTCTGCTCGGCCCCGGTGACCGGCACGAGAGCTGTGACGAACGGGCCGACCGGTTGTGGGGAGAGCTGCTGCACGAGGTGCGCGTGGCCCTGACGGCCGTCCAGCTGCTCCTCGCGTTCCTGCTGGCCGCCCCGTTCACGCAGGTTTTCGGCCGTCTCCCGACCACCGACCACCTCCTGTACGTGGTGTGCGTGGTCCTCGGCGGCGCGGCCACCGGAGCGCTCACCGCTCCCGTGTGCCTGCACCGCCTCGTCACCGGCCTCGGGGTGAAGCCCGAGGCCGTGGTGTGGGCCGCCCGGCTGACCCTGACGGGGCTGGTGCTGCTGCTCGGCATGGTCGCCCTGGCCCTGCTGATCGTGCTGCGCACGGTCCTCGGCGCGCCGACGGCCCTGGTCGTGGACCTGACGGTCGTGGTGTGGTGTGCGGGCTGCTGGCTCGTCCCCACCGTCCTCGTCCGCCGCACGGCGATACTGCGCCGCGGCGCCACCGCCCTGCTCGACGGACAGCAGTGAGGCGCGGAGAAAAATCGCCTTTCGGTGCATATCACCGGATCTGCCGGGAAAAGGGCGTAGTGAAACTCTGTGCAGGAGGTGAGCACGCATGGCAGCGGGCAAGAAGGCCAAGAACATCGGCAAGGATGCCAAAGGCAAGGTCAAGGAGGCCGCCGGCAGGGCCGTCGGCAACGAGAGCCTCGAAGCGAAGGGCCGTGCCGAGCAGGCCGTCGCCGACACGAAGCAGGCCGGCCAGAAGGCCAAGGACGCCCTGAAGCACTAGCACGGCCGAAGGGCCGGCTCAGGCCGATCGTGCCGAGGCCGCCATCCCCCGGGTGGGGATGGCGGCCTCGGCGCGGGCGGGAGCGCCCACCGTCGGCACCGTCAGCGGCGGCGCCTGCGGCGGGGGCGCTGCTCCTCCGGTTCTTCCGTTTCCGCCTCCGGTTCGTCTTCCTCCTCCGGCTCCTCCTCGTCCGGCTCTTCCTCGTCCGGCTCCTCCTCGTCCGATTCCTCCTCCTCTTCGTCTTCCTCCTCCGGTTCTTCTTCCTCCTCGGCCGCCCCTTCCTCGTCCTCGTCGTACTCCTCGTCGTCGGACTCCCCCTGCTCCTCCTGTTCGACGGCCTCCTCGTGGGTGGTCACGACCTCTCCGTCGCGGATCTCGCCGCGCCACCCTTCGGGTTCGTCGTCGCCGGAGAGCGTCACGTGGCGCAGGAAGTGCTTCAGGTCCAGGCGCATCCGCCGGCCCTGGGCCCGCCAGAGGTTGCCGGTCCGTTCGAACAGCCCCGAGGGGTAGTACTCGACCACCAGCAGGATCCGGGTGAGGGAGGGGGCCAGTTCATGGAAGCTGACGCATCCGCGGGTGGTTCCCTTGGGCCCGTCGGAGCTCCACACGATCCGTTCGTCGGGTATCTGTTCCTGGACGGTGGCCTTCCAGCTACGGGTGGACGGGCCGACCTTGACCTTCCAGGCGGAGGTGGTGTCGTCGTCCTGGGAGACGCTGCGCACGCCCTTGGCGAAGCCGCTGAAGTCCTCGAAGCGGGTCCAGTGGTCGTAGGCGGTGCGCAGAGGCACGCCGATGTCGACGGACTCGGTGATGTGGGTGGGCTTGGAACCCCCCTTGCGGCTCTTGCCCTTGCCGCCGCCCAGCAGCCCGCTGCCGACCTCCTTGGCCTTGTCCACGATGCCGCCCATGGCGGCCTTGACGGGCGAGTCGCCCTGGAGGAGCCGGCCTCCGATGCCGGCCAGTGAGCCGCCGCTGTCCGCCACGTCGTAGAGCTGGTCGGTGACGTCGTCGATCTTGTCGGCGGCCTTGTCGGCGAGGTTGCCCGCCTGGGCCGAGAGGTACTGGCCGAGTTCGCCGAGCAGCTGGTCCATGGGGGACGTCTTGCTCCCCGAGCGGGAGCGTTCGCTGGTGGCCATGGCACTACCTCCGCGTCGAGGACTTGCGGGCCGACGTCTTCTTCGCCGGCGCCGCCGTCTTCTTGGCCGTCCCGCTGCGGGTCGACCGGCCGGAAGCGGTCTTCTTCGCGGGGGCCCGCTTGGCCGCCGCCTTCTTCGCGGCCGGCTTGGCCGCGGGCCTTGCCGCAGCGGCCTTCTTCGCCGGGGCGCGGCGCGGGGAGGCGGACTTCTTCGCCGGCGCGGCCGTCTTCTTGGACGGCTTGCCGCGGGAAGCGGTCTTCTTCGCCGGCGCGGCGGCCGACTTGCGGGCGGGGGCGGCACGCGACGGGGCGGCGGCACGCGAGGGGGTCCGGCGGGGGCGCGGCGCGGCCCGCGCCTTGCGCGGCTGCTCCTCTTCCTCTTCCTCTTCTTCCTCCTCCTCTTCCTCATCGCCTCGGCCCCCGTCGGCGGCCTCCTCTCCTTCTTCCTCCTCGCCCTCCTCTTCCTCCTCCGGTTCCGCCTCGTCCTCGTATGCGTCGTCCTCGGGCTCCTCGTCCTCGTAGCCCTGGCCCTCGTCCTCGGCCTCGTCTTCGTAGGCGTTCTCGTCCTCGTCCTCGTCTTCGCCCTTCGCCTTGTCCTCGGGGCCCCGGGTGAGTTCGAGGGTGCGCTCGTGCAGCGTGTCGGCCAGGCCGGACAGCTGGCGGTTGGCGGCCGCGGCGAGGGCCTTGCGGCCCGCCGCGAAGGCTTCACCGCGCACCTGTTCACCGAGTTCCGCGACCTGGGGCATTTCGCCGAGCTTCTTCAGGCCCTGCGTCATGAGCTGGCCCGGGTCGAGGCCGAACCTGCGGCCCGCGAGGTAGGTGGCCAGGGACAGGGCCATGCGCCCCTTCTTCGCCCGGCCGAGTACGTAGCCCCCCGCGATGGCGGCCGCCAGGGCGATCTTGCTCGCGTCGTCCATCAGCCTGGTCCCTTCCGAAGGTGGTGGATACCTAGAGGCCTGCTCGCACCCGAGGGGAATATGCGGCATATGCCCAAAAAGTTCTCTATGAGAGGTGTGGCCCGGGCGCTCCTGGGGAGGGGCGCTAGTCCATGGAGATTCGTTCACGAGGGGAGCACATGGCCACGCGACGACCACCCCGCAAGCATGGTGTGCCCGGCGCGGCCGCCGTGCTCCGGGCCGCCGTCGAGCAGCTCGGCGAGCTGCTGGGACGGCTGCCCGACTCGGTGTCCTCCGTGAAGCCCACGGAGGACGGCTGGGAGGCGGTCGTCGAGGTGGTCGAGCTGGAGCGCATTCCCGACACCACCAGCGTCATGGGCAGTTACACCGTGTCGCTGGACGAGGACGGCGAACTGATCTCCTACGAGAGGACCCGGCGGTACAGCCGGGGCATGGTCGACCGGCCGGACCGCTGACAACGGCGGACCGGCAGGGAAGGGAAGCGACGCCATGACGATGATGCCGCAGGGATCGGGAGCGGCCGTCAGGAGCGGCGGCGGAGGCAGCACCTCCAGCAGTCTCTACGACGTCCTGGAACTCATCCTCGACCGGGGACTGGTCATCGACGTCTTCGTGCGCGTCTCCCTGGTCGGAATCGAGCTGGTGAAGATCGACGCACGCATCGTGGTGGCCAGCGTGGACACCTACCTGCGTTTCGCCGAGGCCTGCAACCGGCTCGACCTGGAGACGGGCCGCAAGGCCCCCGCCCAGCTTCCGGACGTCGTCGGCGACATGGTCGAGGGCGGCAGCCGGGGCAAGACCAAGGGCGCCCTCAGCGGCGCGGTCGAAGCCGTCAAGCAGTCGCTGACCGGCGGGAGCGACGAGGACCAGGACGAGGACGAGGACGACGTGCAGGAGGAGCCGGAGGAGCTGGAGGAGCCGGAAGCCGAAGAGCGGCCGGTCCGGCGCCGCAGGACCGCACGCCGGCCGGCGCGCCGGGAGAGGGAGTGACCCATGGCCGTCTACGTGTACGCGGTGGCCCGGGGCGATCACCCCTGCCGCCTGGACGGGCTCACCGGCATCGGCTCCGGGGCCCCGCCCGTCCGGGTGGTGGAGAGCGGAGGCCTCCGGGCCGTGGTCAGCGACGTGGAGGAGGAAGTGCGGCCGCGGCGGCGGGACATCGCCGCCCATCAGGCGGTTCTCGACCGGCTCCTCGCCGACGGGACCCCGCTGCCGATGCGGTTCGGCTACACCGCGCCCGACGACGACACCGTGCGCCGGGTCCTCGACGAGCGTGCCGCCACCTACCTCGACGCCCTGGCCGGCGTTCAGGGGTGCGCGGAGTACAACCTCAAGGCCGGGCAGGAGGAAGGGCCGCTGCTGCGCAGCATCCTGGACGAGTCACCGCGCGCGAGCGGCCTCAACGAGGAGATCATCGCCGGGGACACGGACCCCCGGCTGCCCCTGGAGCTCGGGCAGCTGGTCGCCGCCGAGGTGGACGCGCGCCGCTCGAACGCCTCCGCGGAGCTGATCCGGGCACTGGCCCCGCTGGCCCGCGCGTACGTCGTCCATCCGCCGACCGGTGAGGACTTCCTCAACCTCTCCCTGCTCATCCCCCGGGGCGGCGAGGACGCCTTCCTCGACGCGCACGCCGGGCTCGCCCGGGACGCCGGCGTCGGGGTCCGCACCCGGGTGGCCGGGCCGCTCCCCCCGTACAGCTTCGTTCCGTAGGGCGACACGACGAGAGGAGCGCCCCGCCATGGGACTGCTCGGCAAGCTGGTCACCGCGCCCCTGCTGCCGGTGCGCGCCGCGCTGTGGGCGGCCGAGCGCGTGGCGCAGGAGGCGGAGGCCCGCTACTACGACCCGGCCCCGGTGTGGGCCGAACTCGCCGGGCTCGAACGCCTCCTGGTCGAGGGGGAGATCGACCAGGAGACGTTCGACCGCGAGGAGGAGGTGCTGCTCGACCGTCTGAGGGAGATCGAGGAGTTCCGCGGCCGCACCGGCCGGTGACGGGACCCGACGCGACGCGGTACGACGAGACCGCCGGAGGTGAGTGCGGTGACCGACCCGATGGTCCGCGGCTTCGGCTCGGGCTCCTCCATGGCCGGATACCCGCCGGGTTCCTCGGCCAGCAGTCTGGCGGACATCCTGGAGCGCGTCCTCGACAAGGGCATCGTGATCGCCGGCGACATCCGCATCAACCTGCTGGACATCGAGCTGCTGACGATCAAGCTGCGCATCCTGATCGCGTCCGTGGACAAGGCCAGGGAAATGGGCATCGACTGGTGGGAGCACGACGCCTCGCTGTCCTCCCGCGGCGAGGACCGCTCGCTGGCCGCCGAGAACGAACGGCTGCGCGCCGAACTGGAGCAGCTGCGACGCACCGCCTCCGCCCTGCCCGGGGCGCAGGAGGAGTCCGCGGAGCCCGGGGCCACCGGCGCTCCCCGGGAGGACGAGTCCCCCGTGCGCGGCCCGGCACGGCGCAGGCCCCGGTCATGAGCGCCCCGCCGGTCCCGTCCGCTCCCCTGCTGACGTACGTGTACGCCGTCACGCCCCCGTCGCCCGCCGTGCGGCGGCTGCTGCCGTCCCTGACCGGTGTGGAGGACCGTCCCGTGACGCTGCTGCACGCCCCCGGCGACGATCCGGGGCCGGTCGCGTTCGTCATCAGCGACGTCCCGCGCCCCGGGTGGGACGAGGACGCGCTCAAGGCCCGTTTCGAGGACCTGCGGTGGCTGGAGGACGCCGCGCGCCACCACCACCGGGTCGTCGAGGCCCTGGCCGCGCACACCACGGTCCTGCCCCTGCGCCTGGCCACGCTCTACGAGGACCACGCCGGCGCGCTGGGCGTCCTACGCACCCGGGGGCAGGCGTTCGCCACCCTGCTGGCGCGTCTCAGCGGCCACACCGAGTACGGGGTCAAGATCTACGTCCGCCCCGCGCCCGCCCCGGACACCGCCGGTCCCCCGGACACCGGTGCGCCGTCCGCCGCCGCGAGCCCCGGCCGGGCCTACCTCCAGGCCCGGCGCAGCCAGCGCGACGCCCACGAGGACCACTACCGCCAGGCCCGCCTGGCCGCCGAACGCCTCGCCGACATCGCCCGGCACCACACCTCCGACCGGGTGAGCCACCCCGCCCAGAGCGGCCCCCTCGCCGCCACGGCTCCGGGGGAGAACGTCCTCAACGACGCCTACCTGGTGCCCGACGCCCATGTGGAGGCCTTCCTGGGGGCCCTGGAGGGCGCGGCCCGCGGGCTCCCGGGGATCCGGCTGGAGGTGACGGGCCCCTGGGCGCCCTACTCCTTCGCCGCCGCCCCGCCCCCGCCCGGGACGCCGTGGACGCCATGACACCCGCCGACCACCGTGAGGCCGCGCTGCCCGGCCGGCAGGTCGCCCTCGTCGACCTCCTCGACCGGCTCCTGGCGGGCGGGGTCGTCATCGCGGGTGACATCGTGCTGTCGATCGCCGACATCGACCTCGTCCGGATCTCCCTGCGTGCCCTCGTCTGCTCCGTCGCCATCGCCGACGCCGCCGCCCCCCACATCACCACAGCCGACATCGCCACCGCAGACGCCGCCACCCCCGACGGCCCCCGACCACCGGACGGTGACCGCGATGGCCGCTGACCGCCCGTCCCCGGACCGCCCCGCCGCCGCGGCCGACCTGCGCGGGGTCGGCGACAAAATGGCCGAGGCGCTGCGCCTGCTGCCAGCCGCCCCCGCCGAGACCGACGGCCGGCACGCGCCCGGCAGACGGGTCCGCACCGGCCCGGACACTGCCGCGGAGGACCTCGTGAAGCTCGTCCTGACCGTGGTGGAGCTGCTGCGCCAGCTCATCGAACGCCAGGCCCTGCGGCGCGTGGAGGCGGGCGGCCTCAGCGAGGCGCAGGAGGAGGAGCTCGGCGCCACGCTGCTGGCCCTCCACGACCGGATGACGGAGCTGTGCGACCAGCACGGCTACCGGCTCGCCGACCTCAACCTCGACCTGGGGCCCCTCGGCCCGCTGCTGCCCCCGTCCGGCTGAGGGCGGGTCGGGGGCAACCGGGCGTTTCCGGCGGCGTGGGGCGCGGCCCGGGGCTAGGCTCCCCGAATGGAGCGCGCAGAGATACTCAAACGGGTGATCGGCATCCTCACGGAGGCCCAGGACGTCCGCCGGGCCGTGGAGAGCGGGCGGGACGCGGACGACCTCCCGGCCGGGGACGACGACCTGGCCGGGGGGACCGGTGCGGTGCAGGGGCCGGGGGTGGCCACGCTGCTGCTGAACGAGATGCTGCCGTCGATCCGGGTCCCGGCGGACGCGACGCCGCAGCAGGTGGCGGCCCTGGTGGCCGAGGCCCTCGGGCCGGCCCTGCACACGATGGTCTCCGGGTTCAGCCTGGCCTTCACCAGCCTGGCGATCGCGCACGACAACGGTCGTACGGACGTCTCCTCGATCGAGGTCCTCCAGGAACTCGCCCTGGAGGTCGAGGCGGGCACCTACGACGAGGGCGCGTAGCGCGCGGGTCCGCCGGGCGGACCGGCCTCAGGGCAGGCCCAGTCACAGCGGCGGGCAGGCCGGGCCGCCCCCGTCGGGCGCGGGCGCGGCGGGCGTGGCGAACACGTGGACGGTGACGGTCGGCCCGGCGTCGCGCGCCGCGTGCATGCGGTGGTAGAAGGTCTCGTCGAAGCAGAACGCGTTGCCCGCGCCGATCTCCGTGGTGTGCGGGGCGCTGCCCAGCCGGGCCCGCTCGTGGGTGAGGGCGCCGCGCGCCACGTACACCGCGCCCCGGACCCGTTCGTGGTCCAGGTAGCAGGTTCCCGGCGGCATGTGGTGCCAGCTGATCGCCCAGACGCCGATCCGGTCGGCGCGGAACAGCTGGGTCCAGCTGCCCTCGCCGTCCGGCTCCGACAGCCGGGAGCGCCAGCGGAGGTAGTCGCGGCCCACCTCGTAGGCGATCTCCATGAGCTCCTCGGGCTCGGGGGCCGGGCCGTCCGGACACCGGACTGTCGATTGCGTCTCCATGCACACCCACCGCCTCACGCACCGCGGTCCGTGGACCGGGCGCACCGCTGCGGCGCCGGGGCGGCGGCCGTGCCGGGCCGGTGCCGTCTTCGCCGGACGCCTGCCCGGCCGCGCGCCCTTCATGCCTCGCCCCCGGACCCCTCCCTCTCGGCCGGTCCGGTGCGGGCTTCGCCGAGCGGACGGTACCGTGCCGGGGCTTCGTTCGGGGGGCAGCGCCACGGGGGCCGACGGGGCCATCATGGGAGGCCGGGAAGGAGTCCCGCCATGGCCGCGTCCGCCGCCCATCGCCGCAGGGCCGGGCAGCCGCCCGCCAACCCTTACCTGGCCACGAGCGTCGACGGCGGAGGTGGCGGCGGAGGGCGGACGGTGGTCTGCGTGGCCGGGGCGATCGACGACGGGGACGTGCCCGACCTGCTGGCGACCTGCGCCGCCGCGCTGACGGCCTCGCCGGGCGGCATCGACCTGGACCTGGCCGGTGTCACCTCCTGCGCCCCCGGCGCCCGCGCGGCCCTGACCGGGTACTGGGAACGGGTCCGTGCGACCGGCCGGGCCGTCCTGGTGACGGCCGCGGGCCCGGCGTTCTCCCCCCTCGTTCCGGCGCCCGCCGGCCCGGCCGGCCGGGCGGTCGGGGTACGGGCCGCGGACGTCAGGGCGGCGCTGGCCTCCTCCGGCTTCCCCCTGAGCAGTACGCCGGCCCAGCCGGGCGTCGACGTGCGGGAGGACGGGCGGGGCGGTGTGGCCGTCTCCTGGAACTCCCATGACGGCGGCCGGCCGGCCCACGCCATCCAGCGCACCGTACGGGCCGCCCTGCGCGCCGCCCTGGACGCGGCGGGGTACGAGACCGTCCCGCACGGGACCGTGCTGGCCGTCACCCGGCGCCGGGACCGCGGCCGGTGACGGGGGTTTGCCCCCGGTGTCCCGGGTGAAGACGCCGGACGGGCCACGGCACCGTGTCCCGGAACGCGTCGGAGGTGAGCGGTATGGCGCGGGGCACGCGGGAGAGGGCCGGCAGCGGGGCGGAGCACGACGCCCGCCCGTACGTGCCGAACAGCGGCGACCTCGATGAGCTGGGCCGGGCCGCGGCCTCCTGCCGGGGCTGCCCGCTGTACTTGCCGGCGACGCAGACGGTGTTCGGTGCGGGGCCGCGGCGGGCCCGGCTGGTCCTGGTGGGCGAACAGCCCGGGGACCGGGAGGACCGGGAGGGGGAGCCGTTCGTGGGGCCCGCCGGCGCGCTGCTGCGCCGGGCCCTGGCCGCGGCCGGGCTCGACGAGTCGTCCGTGTACTTCACCAACGCGGTGAAGCACTTCAAGTTCACCGTGCCGGAGCCGGGCAAGCGGCGGATCCACAAAGCGCCGAGCCTGCGCGAGATGACGGCCTGCCGGCCGTGGCTGGTGGCGGAGCTCGCGGCGGTCCGGCCCCTGCTGGTCGTGGCCCTGGGGGCGACGGCGGGGCGGGCGCTGCTCGGGGGACCGTTCCGGGTCGGTGACCACCGCGGGCTGCTGGAGCCGCTGCCGGCGGACGAGGGGGCGCAGGACGGTCCCGCCCTGCCCGAGGCGCGGGTGCTGGTGACCGTGCACCCGTCGGCGGTGCTGCGCGCGAGGGACCGGGACGGCGCCTACCGGGGGCTGGTGGCCGATCTGCGGGTCGCCGCGCGGGCCCTCGCGGAGTGATCCGGGGCCTTCGTCACGGCCGCCGCACGGCGGTGATCCGGTCGAGACCGAGGACGCCGGCGTGGACGGTGTCCGCGAGCGACACCCCGCGGTCGAGGGCGTAGCCGCGCAGCAGGGCCGAGGCTTCCTCCACGCTCACCCCGGCGTGCTGGGCGATCATGCCCTTGGCGATCTCCAGGGCGTTCTTGTAGGCGATGGCCGCCTGCGTCTTGGTGAGCACCTCGGCACCGGGATCCGGGTCGGCGCTCCAGTGGAGCAGGGACAGGGCCGCGGAGTCGGCGAGGGCCTGGGCGACCTCGGTCTGTTCCGCGGGAAGGCGTCCCGCGGCCCGCCGGAAGAGGGTCAGCGCCCCGATGACCTGCTCGTGCAGGCGCAGGGGGACGGTCTGCGTGGAGCGGTAGCCGACCTCCAGCGCGGCCGTGGCCAGTTCCGGCCAGCGGTGGCGGTCCGCCGCCAGGTCGGGGACGGACAGGGGCCGGCCGCTGTGGTAGCAGTCCACGCAGGGGCCGCTGCCGGTCTGGAGCTGGAGGAGCTCCAGCAGGACCGCGTCCTCTCCGGAGGCGGCCATGATGCGCAGCCCCCCGCGGGCGTCGCCCATCAGCACGCCGCCGGCGTCGGCGTCGAGGAGGCCGACGCAGTGGCGGACCAGGCCGTCGAAGAGGCTCAGGGGGTTGAAGCCGGGTGCGAGGGTGTCCGCAAGGCTGACGAAGGCCCTGGCCAACTGCTGTTCGCGGGTCATCTCGGTCGCCTGCTTCCCGTCCCTGATGGGCTTGGCACTATTCATTCTCGCTGAAATCGATTCTGCGCAGGAGTACGTCCCGGGCGACCTCGGCCGCGGTGCGCCCTTCGCGGAAGGCCCGGGCGCGCAGCAGGAGCAGTGCCTCGTCCGCCCTGGCCCCGAGCTGGGCCATCAGCATGCCGGCCGCCTGGTACACCTCATTGTGGGCCTCGCCGGCACCGTGCAGCCAGGAGGCGACGCCCTCGGCGGACGCCCCGCCGTGGTCGAGGCCCGCGAGGACCGCGGTGGAGGCGTCGGCGGCGAGGACGGCCGACGCCAGGTCGGCGGGTGCCAGCCGGCCGGCCGCGTCGCGGTAGAGGTCGAGCGTCCCGATCACCACGGTCGAGTTGCCGAGCGGGACGGAGTACATGGCCCGGGCCCCGGTCTGGAGGGCCTGCGGTACGAACAGCGGCCAGCGCCTGCCGTCCTGGGACAGGTCCGGGGCGAGGACCGGGGCGAAGACCTCGGCGGCCCGCACTCCCGGGCCCTCCCCGAGCGTGAACTGGATGTCGGCCAGACGGCTCGCCGTGGCGTCGGTGGCGCCGATGGTGGTGTTGTAGATGCCCTCGGCCCTCAGGTTGAGGGCGAGCCCGGTGACGGGCAGCAGGTTCAGGAGGGCCGTGCACAGCCGTCCGGGCACGTCCTCGGCGGGCACCCCCGTCAGGGCGGTCGCGATCTCGCGTACGACCGCGATCCGCAGTGCGCTCAGGGTGCGGCGGCTCTCCCCGCCGTCCTCCCGGGGGTCCTCGGCCATGCGCGCACCTCCCTGCCGTTCTTCTCCTGCGCCCCGGGGTGTCCGCCGGACGTGACGCGGGGTGTACGGACGTATTGTGCCGTGTGTCCGGACCGCCCGGCGGGCGGCGGGTGCGCGGGCGCGCCTCCCGGTTCCGTCCGGTGCCCGGCGGGGTGTCCCGGCGTGCCGCGGGGCCGCGGCCGGCCGGTGCCGGCCGGCCGGGGTCATTCCCTCGCCCTGAAGGTCTGGGACGGGGAGCAGCCGTACGCCTCCCGGTAGGTGGCGGCGAACCGGCCGGCGTGGGCGAAGCCCCAGCGGGCGGCGATGCGCGAGACGCTGAGCCCGTCGTCCGGCGCCGCCGCCCGGAGCTCGTCGTGGACGCGGGCGAGCCGGACCCGGCGCAGGTACCCGAGGGGGGTGGTGTCGGCGTGGCGGGCGAAGGCGTACTGGAGGGCGCGGGCGGTGACGGGTACGGCGGCGGCGATGTCGGCGAGCCCGATGTCCGCGCCGGCGTTGCCCTCGATGAAGGCGACGGCGCGCCGGAGGGTGTCGGAGGCGGTGTCGCGGCAGTCGGCCGGCGGGGGGCCCTGCGGGCGCGCGGCGAGCGCGGTGTTGGGGAACACGGCGAGCGCGGTCGCGGCCAGCAGCCGGGCCGATTCGAGGAGTACCCGGGGGGAGGCCGGCAGGTCCGGTGCCAGCAGGGTCTCGTGCGCGAAGTCCGCGGTCCGCTGCCAGACGGTGGCGTGGGCGGCGTCGCACGGGAGCAGGCCGGTGAAGCGGACCGGCCGGTCGTCCCCCGGGGCCGCGCGGCGGGCCGCCGTACGGACCGCCTCCCAGGGGATGGCCACCGTCCGCAGTTCGAGGTCCTCGGTGCGGGCGGTGAGGGAGCGGCCGAAGCGGCCGTCCAGGAAGGTCTGGCCGGCGGCGAGGGGGTACTCGTCGCGGCCGTCGCGCAGGGTCAGCCGGCCCGCCCGCACCGTGGCGACGACCAGCCGCGCGGGCGGCCCCGAGACGAAGCCGAGCCGGCCCGGGAGCACCAGGTCGCCGCCGGCGAGGTCGCCCGCGTCGGTGTGGGTGACGCGGTACGGCTCCGCGGCCGGGGCGAGGACGGTCAGCGTGAAGCCGGTGCCGTAGGCCTCCTCCAGGAAGGCGCGGACGGCCGCGGCGTCGTGCGACACGCAGGAGCGGCGTCCCGGGGCGGGGACAGCGGGCATCCGGTCTCCCTCCCGCGGGCCGGTCCCCGGCAGGGGCTTGCGGCCCGGCGTGTCGACGGGGTCCACCCCATCAGACCGGGACGCCCGGGTCGTCGACCGACACCCGCCCCCGAGCGGGTGACCGGCCTGCGGCGTCCGGGGCGCGCGACGCCGGGTCAGGTGGTCAGGCGGCTGTTCTCGCCCTCGCGGCCGTCCGCCTCGTCCTCGTTGAACCAGTAGTCCCCGGCCGCGAGGTAGCGGAAGTGGTGCACCCGCCGGGCCTCCAGCTTCACGGTGACGGCGCGCCGGCCGTCGGGGCGGGGCGTCAGGGGGTGGACGCCGGGCGTCCAGTCGTTGAAGTCGCCGACGACGCTGACGTCGCCCGAGGGCTCCCCGGCGGGGAGGACGAAGGTCACCTCGGTGCGGTTCTTGTGAGCGGTGCGTTCCAGCACAAACGTTCCTCCCTGTGAGGGGCGGCCCTACGCGGAGGTCGCGCGGCCGGCGCGGCGGCCTCGGGCCGTGCGGGCTCCCCAGGTCTACCGCGTGGCGGGACGCCGCGGGCGGACCGTGCGGCGCGCCGGGGGCGCCGGGATTTCGCTCAGCGGATGTTCGGCGCCCGCGGCCCCGTCCCGGCCGGGACACGTCCACGGAGCGAAGTCCCTCCCGCGCTCACCCGTATGGCGTGGCGCGCGGGGAGCGCGTCCCGCCTTCAGGGGCGTCCGGCGGCTTCGGTGACGGTGAAGGGGGTACCGGCCCAGTCGCTCAGGGTCACCCGGCGGTCCGTGGGGGTGGTGGTCACGGGGCGCAGGACGCCACCGCCGCCCCGTACGGCCCGGTCGGCGGCCTCGTCGAGGTCGGGGACGGCGAAGTGGACCTCCCAGCGCGCTCGCGCATGGGGGTCGGGGGCGGCTTCCACGGCTCCGGCGTCGATCCGGGCCACGGTGTGGCGGTGGCGCCGCACCACGACGTGGTCCTGTTCGTAGGCGACGTCCAGGGAGCCGGGCAGGTCCGCGGCCCAGTCGAGGACCTCGCCGTAGAAGACGGCCGCGGCGAACGCGTCGCGCGCCTTGAGCTCGACCCATACCGGGCCGTCCCGGTCCGGCCACCGCTCGGGGCCGACCTCGCCCTCCCAGAACCCGAAGACCGCGCCGTCGCGGTCCGCCGCCAGTCCCGCGCGTCCGGTCGCGAAGGCCAGCGGGCCCACGGCCGTCGTCGCGCCCCGCTCGCGGATCCGTGCCGCGGCGACGTCGGCGTCCGCGACGGCGAAGTACGGGGTCCAGGCCATGGGTACGCCCAGCCGGGGGACGACGGCGGCGATGCCGGCCACGGGGACGTCATCGGCGCACGCCACCCGGAACTCCTCCCCGAGCCGGCTGCGGCGGAACCGCCATCCCAGTACGTCCCCGTAGAACCCCTCGGCCGCCGCGAGGTCGTGCGTGGCCAGGCTCACGCATACCGGCGCCCCGAACACCTCACCACTGGACCTGGACATCGCACGCCTCCGTTTCCTCCGGCCGTCGTCTACCCCGGACCTCCACGGTCCACCGCCGGCGGGGCGGCCGCCCGTTTCCGTCCGGCGGATCCGGGCAGCCGCCCCGGAGGTACGCCCGGTACGGAAGGAGCAACCCGATGACGCGAGAGAACGGCACAGGGAAGGGAACGGGGGACGGAGCGGGCGCAGCAGGCCGGCCCGGTCCCGACCAGGGGCGGCCGACCCCGCCGTCGCGGGCCCCCGGCGAGGCGGGCGACCGCGAGGAGCGCCGCCGGGCCGAGGAGGCCGTGGAGGGCGAGGCCGGAAGCGGGGAGTCCGGAAGCGGGGAGTCCGGGAGCGGGGACGGGCCCGGGACCGCCGTTCCGGCCACTCCCCCGCCCGCGGAGCCCCCGGACTGACGGCTGCCGGCCGGCGGCCGCCCGTCACGGCGTCCGCCCGGCCCTCACCGCGTCCAGGGCACGCCCGAGCGTGGGGTGGGCGGGGAGCAGCCCCGCGGCGCCGGTCAGCTCCAGGAGCCGCAGCAGTTGCGGGGTGGGGCCGGCCAAGACCATGCGCAGGCCGGCCGCGGCGGCTTCCCTGCGGAGCCCGATCAGGGCGTTGAGCAGGGTGGAGTCACAGAAGGCGAGGCGTCGGCAGTCGACGACGACGGCCCTGGTGGCCACGGCGGTGGCCCGGCTGAAGACCTCCGCCACCGCCGGCCGGTCGTCGATGTCGATCTCGCCGGCCAGCCGGCACACCACCACCCCGCCGGACCGGGCCGGGTGGTCGAGCGTGACGGGCGTCGGAGCCGGGTCGAGCATACGGGGCCTTCCGTGAAGCGGTCCGGCGCCGTCGTCCGGAGGCGGGCGCGGGGCTCGGGCCGGGCGGGCGGACGGATTTCCGCTGGTGCCAGGGTCCGGCACGCGACCGCCGTGCCGCTGCTCCGTGGACGAAGTCCCCGGTCCACGAAACGAAGCGGCCGGGACGCGGGCGCGACCGCCGGGCGGCCGCCGTAGGGACAGGCATGGACGGGCCGGCCAGGGGCAGGCGCGCAGGGACCCGAACGCGGGGATCCACGAACGGAAGGACGCGAGACCATGGGACACGGCGGCGACGTGGTGGCGGAACTGACCGCGGACCACGACGAGGTCAAGGACTACTTCCAGCGGCTGAACCGGACCACCTCGGCGGAGGAACGGCGCAAGCTCGCCGACCTCCTCACGATCGAACTGGTCCGCCACTCGGTCGCCGAGGAGCAGTACCTCTACCCGGCGGTGCGCGAACACCTCCAGGACGGTGACGTCATCGCCGACAAGGAGATCGCCGACCACGAACGGTCGGAACGCCTGATGAAGCAGCTCCAGGAGGAGGACACGACCGGTACCCGGTTCGCCTCGGTGTTGCGCGAGCTGGAGACGGACGTCCTGGCCCACATCCACGACGAGGAGCAGAACCTGTTCCCGGCGCTGCGCCACGCCTGCACGCAGGACGTGCTCGACGACCTGGGCGACAAGACCCGCCGGGCCAAGAAGACGGCACCGACGCGCCCGCACCCCGGCTCGCCCTCCACTCCGCCGGCGAACAAGCTGCTGGCCCCGGGGATGGGGCTGGTCGACCGGGTCCGTGACCTGCTCACGGGGCGCGGCAAGGACAACAGGGCAGCCTGAGCCATGAAGGTCGTTGTCACCGGGGCCACCGGCAACGCCGGCACCAGTGTGGTGTGCCGCCTGGCCGCCGAACCGCACGTGACGGAGGTCCTGGGGCTGGCCCGGCGGGTGCCCCGGTGGCGGCAGCCGGGGGTCCGGTGGGCCGCGGCCGACGTCGACCCGGGCGGGACGCCCCTGGGCCCGCTGTTCGCGGGCGCGGGGGCCGTCGTCCACCTGGCGTGGAAGTTCCAGCCGACGCACGATCCGCTGGAGACCTGGCGGACCAACGTGCTCGGTTCGCTGCGGGTGTTCGAGGAGGCGGCGGCGGCCGGGGTGCCGGCGCTGGTGTACGCCTCGTCGGTCGGCGCCTACGCGCCGGGGCCGCCGTACGACCGGAGGGTGGACGAGACCTGGCCGACCCACGGCTGGCCGGGGGCCGCGTACACGCGGGAGAAGGCGTACCTGGAGCGGTGCCTGGACGGGTTCGAGGCCCGGCATCCGGAGGTGCGGGTGGTGCGGATGCGCCCGGCGTTCCTGTTCAAGGAGGTCTCGGCGTCCGAGCAGCGCCGGATCTTCGCCGGTCCGCTGCTTCCGGGCCGGCTGGTGCGGCCCGGTCTGCTGCCCGCCCTGCCCGATCTGCCGGGGCTGCGCTTCCAGGCGCTGCACACCGACGACGCTGCGGCCGCCTATGCCGCCGCCGTACGGCTGCCGGTGTACGGGGCGTTCAACCTGGCGGCGGACCCGGTGCTGGACGTGGCCGCGCTGGCCCGGCTACTGGAGGCCCGGGTGGTGCGGCTGCCGCTGCGGCCGGCCCGGGCGGCGCTGGCCGCGGCCTGGCGGATGCACCTGGTACCGGCTCCGCCCGGCCTGCTCGACGCCCTGCTGCGGCTCCCGCTGCTGAGCGCGGCCCGGGCCCGGCGGGAACTGGGCTGGGAGCCGCGCCACTCGTCGGGGGAGGCCATGGCGGCCTTCCTGCGGGGGCTGCGCGCGGGGGCCGGGCTGCCTACTCCCCCGCTGGCCGGGGACCGCGCCCCGCGTGCGGCCGACGTGGCCGACGCGGCGGAGGCCGAGGCGGTGGCCGAGCCCGTCACCGGGCACCTGCGCCGGGCCGGCTGATCCGCCCCCGGCGCACCCGCGGGCTGAGGCGCGCCCGGGCCATCGGTCCGGGCGCGCCTCAGCCCGCGGGGTCCTGCGTCAGCCCGCGGGGTCCTGGCCCGTCAGGAGGCGCAGTACTGCGGCCTCCACCGCGCCGTGGGTGGCCGGGTGGCCGAACGTGACGTCCTTGCCGAGCCGGCCGAGGGCCGGGGCGACCGTGACCCCCTCCTCGTAGAGTTCGAAGAGGCGGGGGTTGATGTACGAGGCCCGGCAGACGGCGGGGGTGTTGCCCAGGTAGGCGCTGACCTCGCGCACCGCCCGGCTGATCGCCTTGGCGCGCCGGGCCCTGGAGTCGCCGGCGGCCTCGACGGAGACCGCGAGGGCGACGGCGGCGAGGACGGTGGCGTGCCAGGTGCGGAAGTCCTTGGCGGTGACGGCGGTTCCGGAGCGGCCGCGGAGGTAGTCGTTGACGTCGCCGGCGTGGACGTCGTGCCAGCGCCCGCCCTCCCAGTAGACGAACAGCTGCTGTTCGCCGCCGCGGCGGCGCAGGAGCGCGCGGACCACCTCGTAGGCGGCCGGGTCGACCAGGGCGCGCGTCTGGTCCTGTCCGGACTTGCCCGGGTAGCTGAAGCAGACCTCGCCGCGGCGGCACCGGGCGTGTTCGGGCAGCAGCGTGGTCAGTCCGTACGCGCCGTGGTCCCTGCGGTAGCCCGCCCCGCCGACGCGGAAGAAGCCCAGGTCGAGGAGGCGGGCGGTACAGGCCAGGACCCGGTCGCGGGCGAGTCCGCGGGCGCCGAGGTCCCGGGCGACGGCCTCGCGCAGCCCGGGCAGCCGGGTCGCGACGTCGAGGACGTGCGCGTGCTTGGCGGCTTCCTGGCGTTCGCGGAACCGCTCGTGGTAGAGGTACTGCCGGCGGCCCGCCTCGTCCGTGCCCATGGCCTGGATGTGGCCGCCGGGCCAGGGGCAGATCCAGACGTCGCGCCAGGCGGGCGGGATCACGAGCGCGCGGATCCGGGCGCGCTCCGCCGCGTCGGTGAGGGGCCGGCCCGTCGCGTCGAGGTAGCGGAATCCCCGGCCGTGCCGGACCCGGGTGTAGCCGGGGCGGTCGGGCCGGCTGGTGCGCAGCCGCATGGCCCTCCTCGGTCCTCGGGGGCGCGAGGGTTCGGTGGTCGTGGGGTTCAGTCGCCGGGGTGGGCGTCGGTGTCGAGGGTCCAGGCGGTGCCGGGGCATCCGGCCGGCAGCGGCGGGAAACGGTGCCCCTTGACGTCGGTGCTCCAGTGGTGGCCGCCGCCGCAGTCGCAGGTGTAGATCCCGCTGGCCGGCACGACCCGGCCCGGGTGGAACCATTCCTTGGTCTCGGTCATGCGCTGCGCCTACCCGGGTGGGTCCGGCTCACCCCCGGGGCCGCGGGGCCAGGGGGCTGGAGTCGAGGGAGCGCAGCAGCTCCGGCGGCCCGGGGTAGACGGTCACCGGTCCCGCCGCCGTGAGTTCGGCCTCGGAGATGCCGCCGGTGAGGAGGCCGATGCAGGGGACGCCGGCGCGGGCGGCCGCCTCGACGTCCCAGACGGTGTCGCCGACGAAGACGGCTTCCTCCGGTGCGGCGTCGGTGAGGGCGAGCGCCCGGTGGACCAGGTCGGGGGCGGGTTTGGAGCGGTCGACGTCGTCCGCGGAGGTGGCTCCGTGGATGACCTCGTCCACGTCGAGCGCCGCGCGGATCGCCTTGACTTCGTCGGCGGAGGCCGAGCTCGCCAGGACGATGCGCAGCCCCCGCGCGGCGATCGCCCGCAGCAGGTCGGCGGCCCGGTCCAGGACGGGCAGGGAGTCGAACCAGGCGGCGTAGAGGGCGTGGTGCGCGTCGCGCAGCGCCTGGTCCTGGCGGTGGTCGTGCTCGGCGCCCAGCAGGTGTTCGAGGATCCGGTCGCCGCCCATGCCGATGGCGCGGTGGATGCGGGCCATCGGAACGTCGTGGCCGTGCTGGTGCAGGGCCTGCCACCACGTCAGGGCGTGCAGGTAGTTGGTGTCGACCAGGGTGCCGTCCAGGTCGAAGAGGGCGGCCCGGGGCCGGTGGTCGGTGGGGGTGGTCATGGTGGGGAGCCGGTCCTTCCGGTCGGGCCTGCGCATCTTCCCGCCGCCCCGCCGGCCAAACGGCGCGGCCCCCGGCCTGCGGACGGCGGCGTTTCGGGTATACCGGCCCGGGCAGGCGCAGCCAGGGGCCGGCGGGCGGTCGCCTCCCCGGCGCCCCCGAGGGGCCGGCGCGCGGGCCGTCGTCCGCCGGGGCCCACCGCAACGGCAGCGAGCAGGAGGGACCAGGACGATGAAGGTAGCCGACTACGTGTTGCAGCGCCTGCGGGAGTGGGACGTCGAGCACGTCTTCGCCTATCCCGGTGACGGGATCAACGGGCTCCTCGCCGCCTGGGGGCGGGCGAAGGAAGCACCCCGGTTCATCCAGGCCCGGCACGAGGAGATGGCCGCCTTCGAGGCCGTCGGCTACGCGAAGTTCTCCGGCCGGACCGGAGTCTGCGCGGCGACGTCCGGGCCCGGGGCGATCCACCTGCTCAACGGTCTGTACGACGCCAAGCTCGACCACGTCCCCGTGGTGGCGATCGTCGGGCAGACCGACCGCAGCGCGATGGGCGGCTCGTACCAGCAGGAGGTGGACCTGCTGTCCCTCTACAAGGACGTGGCGTCCGAGTTCTGCCAGATGGTCACCGTCCCCGAGCAGCTGCCCAATGTCCTGGACCGGGCCCTGCGCATCGCCGCGACCCGCCGCACCGTGACCGCGGTGATCCTTCCCGCGGACGTGCAGGAGCTGGACTACGAGGCGCCCGCCCACGTGTTCAAGCAGGTGCCCTCCAGCCTGGGCGTGGGGCACTACGCCCCCGTCCCCGCCGACGAGGAGCTGCACCGGGCGGCGCGGATCCTCAACGCCGGCGAGCGGCCCGCGATCCTCGTCGGGCAGGGCGCCCGGCAGGCCCGTGCGGAGGTCCAGCAGGTCGCCGAACTCCTCGGCGCGGGCGTCGCGAAGGCCCTCCTCGGCAAGGACGCGCTGCCCGACACCCTGCCGTACGTCACCGGGTCGATCGGTCTGCTGGGGACGCGGCCCTCGTACGAGATGATGCGCGACTGCGACACCCTGCTCGTCGTCGGCTCCAGCTTCCCCTATACGCAGTTCCTGCCGGAGTTCGGGCAGGCCCGCGCGGTGCAGATCGACATCGAGCCGACGATGGTCGGGCTGCGCTACCCGTTCGAGCTCAACCTGGTCGGTGACGCCGCCGAGACGCTGCGCCGGCTGCTTCCGCTGCTGGAACCGCGGCGGGACGGGTCCTGGCGCGACGGCATCGAGGCCGGGACCGAGCGCTGGTGGGAGGTCATGGAACGGCGGGCCGGCGTGTCCGCCGACCCGATCAACCCGGAGTACGTGGTCCACGAGCTGGACGGGCTCCTGCCGGAGAACGCGATCGTGACGGCGGACTCCGGTTCGGCGGCCAACTGGTACGCCCGGCACCTGCGGATGCGCGACGGCATGCGCGGTTCGCTCTCCGGCACGCTCGCCACGATGGGCCCGGGGGTCCCGTACCTGATCGGCGCCAAGTTCGCCCACCCCGACCGTCCCGGCATCGCGGTCGTCGGGGACGGGGCCATGCAGATGAACGGCATGGCGGAGCTCATCACGGCCGCGAAGTACTACCCGGAGTGGTCGGACCCGCGGCTGGTGGTCGCGGTGCTGAACAACCAGGACCTCAACCAGGTCACCTGGGAGATGCGGGCCATGCAGGGCGCCCCGCAGTTCGAGGCCTCGCAGTCCATCCCGGACGTGCGCTACGCCGATGTGGCCGCGCTGTTCGGCCTGGGCGGGGTGCGGGTGGAGCGGCCGGAGGACGTGGGCGCGGCCTGGCGGCAGGCGCTGGCGGCGGACCGTCCGTTCGTCATCGACTTCCGCACGGACCCGGCGGTGCCGCCGATCCCGCCGCACGCCACCTGGGAGCAGATCAAGGACTCCGCCTCGGCGGTGCTGCACGGGGACAGCGACCGCGCGTCCGTCGTGCGCCAGGGCCTGAAGGCGAAGATCCAGGACTTCCTGCCGGGAGGGGCCGGCTGATGCCGGCGGGGCGCGCGCCGGGGGAACCCGCCCCGGTGGACCTGGCGGGGCTGGAACGCGCGCTGCGCGCCGAGGTGGACGGGGAGGTCCGCTTCGACGCCGGCAGCCGCGGCACGTACGCCACCGACGCCTCGAACTACCGCCAGGTCCCGCTCGGGGTGGTCGTGCCCCGGTCGGTGGAGGCCGGCGCGCGGGCGGTGGCCGTCTGCGCCCGCTACTCGGCGCCGGTCCTGTCGCGGGGCGGCGGCACCAGCCTGGGCGGGCAGTGCACCAACGCGGCCGTGGTCGTCGACTGGACCAAGTACTGCAACCGCCTCGTGTCGGTGGATCCGGCGGCGCGCGGCTGCGTCGTCGAGCCGGGGATCGCCCTCGACGAGCTCAACCGGCAGCTGGAGCCGTACGGGCTGAAGTTCGGCCCCAAACCGGCCACGCACAGCCACTGCACGCTGGGCGGGATGATCGGCAACAACAGCTGCGGGGCGTCGGCCCAGGCGTACGGCAAGACGGTCGACAACGTCCGCCGCCTGGAGGTCCTCACGTACGCCGGGGACCGCTTCTGGGCGGGTCCCACGGATGCGGAGGAGTACGAGCGGATCGTCGCCGGGGGCGGGGCCCGCGCGCGGCTGCACCGGGGGCTCAAGGACATCGCCACCCGCCACCTCGCCGAGATCCGCCGCGGCTATCCGAAGATCCCCCGGCGGGTGTCGGGGTACAACCTGGACTCGCTGCTGCCGGAGAACGGCTTCGACGTGGCCCGGGCCCTGGTGGGCAGCGAGGGCACGCTGGTGACGGTGCTGCGGGCGGAGCTCGCGCTGGTGGAGGTCCCGGCGGCGGAGGCCCTGCTGGTGCTGGGCTACGAGGACGTGTACACCGCCGCGGACGCCGTGCCGGCCCTGCTGGAGCACGCCCGGCCCGCCCAGCTCGAAGCCGTCGACGGCCGGATGGCGCAGCTGATGCGCGAGGAGGGGGTCCACCTGCACTCGCTGGACCTGCTGCCCGAGGGCGACGCCTGGCTCCTCGTCCAGTTCACCGCCGCGAGCAAGGAGGAGGCGGACGGGCAGGCCCACGCGCTGCTGCGCGCCATCGGCCGCGACGAGGACGACGCCTCGGTGGCGTTCTCCGACGACCCGCCCCGGGAGCAGGAGTTCCTCAAGGCCCGGGAGGCGGGGCTCGGCGTGACGGCCCGGCCGCCCGACGGCTCGGAGACCTGGGAGGGCTGGGAGGACTCGGCCGTGGCCCCGGAGCGGCTGGGCGGCTACCTGCGCGACCTGGAGCGGCTGTACCGGCGGTACGGCTACCAGCAGGCCTCCCTGTACGGGCACTTCGGCCAGGGCTGTGTGCACACCCGGATCCCCTTCGGGCTGCGCGACGCCCAGGGCGTCAAGGCGTTCCGGTCGTTCCTGCAGGACGCGGCCGACCTGGTGTCCTCGTACGGCGGATCGCTGTCGGGCGAGCACGGCGACGGACAGGCCCGCGGCGAGCTGCTGCCCCGGATGTTCGGCGCGGAGCTGGTGGAGGCGATGGGCGAGGTCAAGGCGCTCTTCGACCCGGGGAACCGGATGAACCCCGGCAAGGTGGTCGACCCCCATCCGCTGGACTCGGACCTGCGCCTGGGGCCGGGCTGGCGGCCGCGGCCGCAGCGCCGGACGTACTTCGCGTACTCCGAGGACGGGCACGACTTCAACAAGGCCGCGCAGCGGTGCGTGGGCATCGGCAACTGCCGGACCCACGAGGGCGGTGTGATGTGCCCCTCGTACCGGGCCACCCTGGAGGAGGAGCACTCCACGCGGGGCCGGGCGCGGCTGCTGTTCGAGATGCTGGAGGGGCACGGGGACTCCCCCGTCACCGACGGCTGGCGCTCCACGGAGGTGCGCGACGCGCTCGACCTGTGCCTGTCCTGCAAGGGCTGCAAGTCCGACTGTCCCGTCGGGGTGGACATGGCGACGTACAAGGCCGAGTTCCTCGCCCAGCACTACCGCCGGCGGCCGCGGCCGCCCGCGCACTACTCCCTGGGCTGGCTGCCGCTGTGGGCGCGGCTGGCGCGCACGAGCCCGGCCCTGGCCAACGCCGCCCTGCGGGCGCCGGTAGTGGGCCGGCTGGGGAAGCTCGCGGCGGGCGTGGATCCGCGGCGGGCCGCTCCGCCGTTCGCGGCGGTGACCTTCCAGGAGGCCTGGCGGCGCTCGCGCCGTCCCGAGCCCCGGCCGGACGACCCGCGCACGGTGCTGCTGTGGCCGGACACGTTCACCAACCACTTCCATCCGCACATCGCCGGCGCCGCCGTCCGCGTCCTGGAGGATGCCGGTTTCCGTGTGACGGTGCCGTCGGCTCCGGTGTGCTGCGGGCTGACCTGGATCTCCACCGGGCAGCTGGGCATCGCCAGGCGGGTGCTGGAGCGGACGACGCGGACGCTGCGCCCGTGGCTGGAGGCGGGGACGCCGATCGTGGCGCTGGAGCCCTCCTGTGGGGCCGCGCTGCGGTCCGACGCGACCGAGCTGCTGGCGGGGGACGAGGAGGCCCGGCGGCTGGCCGCGCAGACGCGCACGTTCGCCGAGCAGCTCGTCCACCACGCCCCCGAGGCGTGGCGGGCCCCGCCGGCCGGGCGGGCGGCGACCGTGCAGACCCACTGCCACCAGTACGCCGAGCTGGGCACCGGGCCGGACCGCGAGCTGATGCGCCGGGCGGGGATCGACGCCGACGTGCTGGACGCGGGCTGCTGTGGTCTGGCCGGCAACTTCGGTTTCGAGCGGGGGCATTACGACCTGTCGATGACCGTCGCCGAACAGGGCGTGCTGCCGGCCGTGCGCGCCACCGCCGCCGACGCCTTCGTGCTGGCGGACGGCTTCAGCTGCCGGACGCAGATCGAGCAGGCCGGCACCGGCCGCCGGGCCCTGCACCTGGCCGAGGCCCTCGCCCTCGCCCTGGACGGGCCGCCGCCCGAGGGCCAGCCGGAGCGGGCCGCGCCGGACGCCCGGCGCGGGGGCGGGCGGGGGCAGCGGACGGCGGGCGCCGGGCGGGCACGTCGGCGGACGCCCCGCCCCACCCCGCGCACCTCGTCGTGATCCCGCCGCGGCCGTCGTGACGGCCGCGGCGGGATTGCGGGATTCGGGGCCCTCTCAGCGGGGTCCGGTCCCCCGGTGGCGCAGGGCCACCAGCGCGAGGCCCGCCGCCGTCGCCGCGCCGGTCCACAGCAGGCGCGGGCGGCGGGCCGCCCAGGCCTCGGGGGAACGCGCGTGGGCGCGGTCGTCGAAGCTGCCGTGCACTCCGAAGTCCCGGCCGTCGTCGCCGTCGAGGGGGCGCCACAGGTTGTGCGGGCGTTCCCCGCGGTCCGGTTCAGAGGTCTGCTGGGAGGAGAACCCGGTGCGGGCGAGGTAGCGGTCCAGCAGGCCCGGTACGAGCCGGTTGGCGATGATGGTGGCCAGGGCCCGGCCGCCGACGCAGTAGACGCGCCGCCCCGGGTGGTCGGCCGCGTGGACGACGGCCCGGGCGGCCACCTCCGGCTGGTAGATCGGCGGTACGGGCTGCGGGCGGCGCGGCAGCCGGGAGAGGCCCCAGGCGAACTGCGGGGTGTTGACGGCGGGCAGCTGGACCACCGTGACCCGCACCCGGCTGCCCTGGTGCATCAGCTCGGTGCGGACGGCGGAGGTGAAGCCGCGGACGGCGTGCTTGGCGCCGCAGTACGCCGACTGGAGCGGGATGGCGCGTTCGGCGAGGACGGATCCCACCTGGACGATCGTTCCCGAGTTCCGGGGCAGCATCCGGTCCAGCGCGGCCCGCGTGCCGTGGACGTAGCCGAGGTAGGTGACTTCGGTGACCCGCCGGAACTCCTCGGGGCGGATCTCCACGAAGGGCGCGAAGACGGTGGTGAAGGCCACGTTGACCCAGACGTCGACGGGCCCGAAGACCGCCTCGACCCGGTCGGCCGCCGCCGCGACCTGCACGGGGTCGGAGACGTCGGCGGGCAGTACGAGCGGGGTGCCGCCCGCCTCCGCCACCTCGTTCGCCGCGGCTTCCAGCCCGGCGCGGCCGCGGGCGATCAGCGCCACCCGGGCGCCGCGCGCGGCGAACGCGAGGGCGGTGGCGCGGCCGACGCCGGCGCTGGCTCCCGTGACGACGACGGTCTGGCGGGGGCGGCGGGGGTGCTCCCTGCGGATGTCCATGCTCTCGGGCTCCCGGTTCCTTGAGGTGCTGTGGGGCCTGGGCGGTGTGTCTAGCGCGCCGAGGTCACGGCGTCGGCGAGCTTGCGCAGCAGCGGCCGGTGCGGGCCTTCCGGCGCGCGCTCGCGGGCCTCCGCCATGCGCACGCCGATGCCCTGGAGCTCCTTGCGGCCGACGGCCCCGCGGACCTGGGGGAACCAGGTGCCCTCCTCGGCGGCCATGTGCCGTTCGACGGCGTCCATCAGGACCCTGGCCTTGGCGTCGTACGCCTCGTCACCGGGGTCCATGCCCGCCAGTTCGCGGGCGAGGACGTCGGCGACGTGGTGTTCCTCGTGGAAGGTGAGGACCTCGTCCCCGGTTTCCGGCAGCAGTCTGCGGACGCGCGGGTACATGACCTCGTCCTCGATGTAGGTGTGGACGCTCAGCAGGCGCAGCAGTTCGCCGACCGTTTCCGCCTTGGCGGCGGGGTCGGCGGCCGTGTGGCGGGTCCCGGCCGGGGACGCCGGGCCGGCGTCGCCCGCGGCGCGGTAGGCGCGGATGAGCTTCCTGATCTGCCGGTGGTCGTCCCTGAGCATCACGATGGCGTCGGTCGACATGGCTGGCTCCTGCCCTCGTCGTCCCTGTGGTGGTGGCCCCGCCGGACCGGGCGGCCCGGCGGGCCCGACGTCGTGCGCCTGCCCGCCACGGCGGGGGCCATGCCCCGGCCGCGGCGCCCTCACCGCTCGTCGGTGTGCCGGTCCCGGGCCCACAGGGGCAGCGCGAACCAGCAGAGCAGGTACCAGGCGGCCACGGCGCTGACCAGGCAGGGGACGAGCACCCCGTGGACGGCCACCCGCAGGACCAGCAGGAGCGCGGAGGTGAAGGTGGCGAGGAGCAGCACGATGCCCGTGAAGGTCAGGCGCGAGGCCCAGATCACGGCTTCCGGTTTGATGCGGCGTCCGGAGACGATGCGGTGGAAGGAGACCGGTCCGATGAGCGCGCCCGCGGCGAGGGAGCCGACCACCACCGTGGCGACGTAGATGCCCCGGTCGATGCCGGAGAGCGTCTGGAAGCGCGGGGTGAAGGCGACCGTCAGCAGGAAGCCGAAGAGGATCTGCACGCCCGTCTGGGCGACGCGGATCTCCTGCATCAGCTCCTGCCACTGCCGGTCGGCCCGCTCCTCGGCGCTCTCGTCCCGGCCCGGATCGGGCCTTCTCCCACCGCGTTCCGCCCGCGCGGCAGCGTGCCCCTCGTCCATTCCTGCCGGTCCTCCCGTACGGCCTGGCACTGGTCCGCCCCGCGCCTACCCCGTCGTCCGGCCCGTACACGCGCGGACGCACGCGCGGGACGGGGACTGCGGGCGCCGGGCGGGGGTAGGCGCGGGGCGTCTACGGCGAGGAGGACCCGGATGCGTGCGCGGACGGGCTGCGGGGACGTCCCCGTCCGGCGGATCGAGGCCGGTGCGTACACCGTGCCCACCGACGCGCCGGAGGGGGACGGCACCCTGGCCTGGGACTCCACGACCGTGGTCGTCGTGGAGGCCGAAGGCGGCGGGGCGCGCGGCGTCGGCTGGACGTACGCCCCGGCCGCGGCCGCCGGGGTCGTACGGGAGCTGCTGGCGGAGGTGGTGACGGGGCGCGACGCGTTCGGGGTGCCGGGGCTGCACGAGTCGATGTGCCGGGCGGTGCGCAACGCGGGACGGCCCGGCATCGCCTCGTGCGCGATCTCGGCGGTGGACGTCGCCCTGTGGGACCTCAAGGCCCGTCTGGTGGGGCTGCCGCTGGCGGACCTGCTCGGAACGGCCTGCCCGGAGGTGCCGGTGTACGGGAGCGGCGGGTTCACCACGGCACCGGACACGCGGCTGCGGGCGCAGCTGGAGAGCTGGGTGCACGGTCTGCACATCCCGCGCGTGAAGATCAAGATCGGGCAGGACCGGGGCCGCGCGGTCGGCCGCGATCTGACGCGGGTCGCGCTGGCCCGGGAGGTGATCGGCCCCGACGCCGAGCTGTACGTGGACGCCAACGGCGCCTACGCGCGGGGGCAGGCGCTGCGCGTGGGGCACGAGCTCTCCGCGTACGGGGTGCGCTGGTTCGAGGAGCCGGTGTCCTCCGACGACCTGGCCGGACTGCGGCTGCTGCGCGACCGTCTGGACTGTGACGTGGCGGCCGGCGAGTACGGCTACGACCTGCCGTACTTCGCCCGGATGACGGCGGCCGGGGCGGTGGACTGCCTGCAGGCCGACGCCACCCGCTGCGGCGGGATCACGGAGTGGCTGCGGGTCGCCGCGCTCGCGCGCTCGCAGGGCCTGGAGCTGTCGGCGCACTGCGCCCCGCACGTCCACGCCCATCCTGCGGCCGCCGTACCGGACTTCCGGCACATCGAGTGGTTCCACGACCACGCCCGGCTGGAGCCGCTGCTGTTCGAGGGCGAGGGCCTGCTGGACCCGTCCGGGGGCACCGTGCGGCCGGGTGCCTCGGGGGCGCCCGGGCTGGGACTGGCGCTGCGCCGCGGCGCCGTGGAGGAGTACCGGGTCGCCTGAGGCCCGGACAGGCCTCGGGCGCGGCCCCGGTTGGGCGCGTCCCGACCGGGTAGCCGCCCGTACGAGCGAGAGGGGGTGAGCCCCACGGACCGCCGGTGTACGGGACCCCGCCCGGGGCTGCGGCACGTGCCGCGGCCGCTGCGGGACTACACGCTGCTGGCCGACGGGGAGCGCGGTGCGCTGACCGGGCCGGAGGGGGACGTGGTGTGGCTGTGCGTGCCCGGCTGGGACGGGCCCGCGGTGTTCTCGGAACTGATCGGTGGTGCGGGCGCGTTCACCTTGCGTCCGGAGCCCTCCTGGAAGGTGTGCGGC
Organism: Streptomyces sp. NPDC032091; assembly: GCF_055580265.1. Classification (NCBI taxonomy): domain Bacteria; kingdom Bacillati; phylum Actinomycetota; class Actinomycetes; order Kitasatosporales; family Streptomycetaceae; genus Streptomyces; species Streptomyces sp. NPDC032091. The sequence continues at coordinate 129,848 of NZ_JBVILR010000012.1, forward strand.
GGGGCGTACGCGGAGGGCTCGCTGATCTGGACCTCCCGCTGGACGCTGCCGGACGCCGTGGTGGAGTGCCGGGAGGCCCTGGCCGCCCCGGCCGAGCCGCACCGGGTGGTGCTGCTGCGCCGGATCCGGGCCGTGACGGGAGTCGCGCGGGTGACCGTACGGCTCTTGGTGCGCGGGGACTACGGCAGCGCGCCCGCGCCGGTGCTGCGCCGGGCCGGCGAGGAGCTGTGGGAGGGGGCGCGCGGACCGCTGTGGGTACGGCTGCGGGGACCGGCCGCGGCGCGGAGCGGCCCGGACGGGGAGTTGACGGCGGTCGTCGAGCTGCCGGAGGGCGGGGTGCGCGACCTGGTCCTGGAGGTCGGCGACCGGCCGCTCGGCGAGCCGGCCGACGCGGGGGCCGCGTGGCGGCGTACGGAGGAGTTCTGGGCCGGGGCCGTGCCCGCCTGCTCCGGACTGACGGCGGCCCGGGACGTACGCCAGGCGTATGCCGTCCTCACCGGCCTCACCTGCCCCCGGACCGGCGCGATGGTGGCGGCGGCGACCACGTCCCTGCCCGAGCACGCCGACGCGGACCGGGACTACGACTACCGCTACGCCTGGCTGCGCGACCAGTGCTACGCGGGCCAGGCGGTGGCCGTGCACGGGCCGCACCCGCTGACGGACGCGGCGGTGCGCGTGGTCACCGAGCGGGTGCTCGCGGACGGCCCCGGGCTGCGGCCCGCGTACCGGACGGACGGCTCTCCCCTGCCGCCCGAGCGCCGGCTGCCGCTGTGCGGCTACCCGGGTGCGGCGGACCGGATCGGCAACCGTGCCGGGGGCCAGTTCCAGCTCGACACCTTCGGGGAGGCGCTGGAACTCCTGGCGGCGGCCGCCCGCCAGGACCGGCTGCCCGACGACGGGGTGCGGGCGGCGATGGTCGCCGGGAAGGCCCTGGAGGAGTACTGGGACCGGCCGGACGCGGGACTGTGGGAGCTGGACACGGCCTGGTGGACCCACTCGCGGCTGGCCGCGGTCACCGGGCTGCGCGCGGCCGCGCGGGAGATCGGCGGGTCGGCGGCGGGCCGCTGGAGCGAGCTCGCGGAGACGGTGCTGCGGGAGACGCGGCGGCGCTGCCTGCACCCTTCGGGCCGCTGGCAGCGCTCGGCCTCGGACCCGGGCCCGGACGCGGCCCTGCTGCGCCCCCTGGCCTCGCCGTACTGGCCGGGCCCGAGGGCCGTCGCGGCGGCGACGCGGGAGGCGGTGGAGCGGGAGCTGGCCGTGGACGGGTTCGTGTACCGCTTCCGGCACGGCGACGGCCCGCTGGGCGAGGCTGAAGGCGCCTTCCTCCTGGGCGGGTTCCTGATGTCCTCGGCCTGCCTGGCGCAGGGGCGGCCGGTGGCGGCGGCGCGCTGGTTCGAGCGGACCCGTACGGCGGTGGGCCAGGCCGGGCTGTTCGCGGAGGAGTACGACGTCCGCAACCGGCAGCTGCGCGGCAACCTGCCCCAGGCGTTCGTGCACGCGCTGCTGCTGGAGAGCGCGGTATGGCTGGACCGCGCGGCGGGCTGACACCCCACGGTGGGCCGACCCGGGCGGCGGGCCGACCCGGGCGGCGGGCCGACCCGGCGGCCGCATGACCGGATGTGACAGAAGCTGGTCATTGCGGCCATCACGCGGGGGCGAAATGATCGGCGCATGCTCCCACCGCACAGGATCGTCATCGTCGCGTTCCCCGGCGCCGAACTCCTCGACGTGACCGGCCCCGCCGAGGTGTTCTCGGTCGCCACGCGCGTCGCCGGCCCCGGCCGGCCCGGCTACGAGCTGCGGGTGGCGACGGCCGGCGGAGGGCCGGTGGCCACCTCCGGCGGCCTGCGCGTGATGGCCGACCTGGCGCTGGAGGAGGTGGACGCGGCGGCCGTGGACACCCTGCTGGTGTCGGGCGCCGTCGAGGTGGCCGGGGACGGTGCCGAGCCGGTGGTCGACGACGCGGTCGTCGCGTGGCTGCGCGGGGCCGCGCCCCGGGCCGGCCGGGTGGGCTCGATCTGCGCGGGCGCCCACCTGCTGGCCGCCGCGGGCCTGCTGGACGGGCTCACCGCCACGACCCACTGGCTCACCGCCGCCCGGCTGGCGGCCGACCACCCGCGCGTCCGCGTGGACCCGGATCCGATCTTCCTGCGGGCCGGCCGGACGTGGACCTGCGCGGGGATCACCTCCGGGATGGACATGGCACTGGCGATGGTCGCGGAGGACCACGGCCCCGAACTCGCCCTGGCGACCGCGCGGATGATGGTCATGTACGTCAAACGCCCGGGCGGTCAGAGCCAGTTCAGCGTGCCGCTCGCGGCGGCGGACGCCGCCGGCGACGGCGACCGGATCGACGCGCTGCGGGTGTGGATCGGCGAACACCTCACCGAGGACCTGTCCGCGCAGGCGCTGGCCGCCCGGCTCCACCTCAGCGTCCGGCACTTCTCCCGGCTCTTCCGGCGCCGCACCGCCACCACGCCGGCCGCGTACGTCGAGGCCGCCCGGCTGGAGGCCGCCCGCAGGCTGCTCCAGGACAGCGAGCTCGGCCTGCCGGAGGTGGCCGCCCTCAGCGGCCTCGGCTCGGTGGAGAGCCTCCACCGCTCCTTCCGCCACCGGCTGGGCACCACCCCCGCCGCGTACCGCCGCCGCTTCCGCTGAGCGCGCCCCCGCACCCCCTTCGCCCGCACCCCCTTCGCCCGCACCCGAGCCCCGACCGTCACCAGGGAGGACCCGCCGTGTCCCGCACCACCCGCATCATCCCGATCCCCGTCCTCGGCCGGCACGCCGTCAACGCCTACCTGCTGCTGGGCCGTCGCCCGGTGGTGGTCGACGCCGGCACGCCCGGCAGCGGACTCCGGATCCGCGACGCGATCGCCGCGCACGGGGTGGACCCGGCCGACCTGTCGCTGATCGTCCTCACGCACGGCCACATCGACCACTTCGGCTCCGCCGCCGAACTGCGCCGCCTGACCGGTGCCCCGGTGGCGGGCCACGTCGCCGACCTGGGCCCGTTCCGCACCGGGCGGGTCCGTGAACCGTACCTGCCCACCGGCCCGATGGGCCGTCTCATGGCCCGCAACCGGAAACTGCACGCCCGGGCCGAACCGTTCGAACCGGACGTGCTCGTCCGCGGCGAGACCGACCTGTCCGACCACGGGATCGCGGCCCGCATCATCCCCACGCCGGGGCACACCGCCGGCTCGGTCTCGGTCCTCACCGCGCAGGGCGACCTCGTCGCGGGCGACCTGGTCGCGAACTCCTTCATGGGGCTCGTCCCGGGCAGACCGGCCAACCCTCCCTTCCACGACGACCCCGTGGGCAACCTCGCGAGCCTGAACCGGATGCTCGACCTGGACCCGGCCCGGCTGCACGTCGGCCACGGCAGCCCCCTCGACCCCGCCCGGGTCCGCCGCTGGGCCGTCCGGGAGGACCGCCGGCTCGCCCGGCTGCGGGCGTCCGGCCGGCTGCGCACCCGGCAGCCGGAGGACTGAGGGCCCCCGCCCGGCACGCCGTGGACGGCCGGGGCCGCCGCGGGCGGGGAGTTCACCGCGCCGGGGTGTCCCGGGCGCCGGTGTGGAGGACGCCGGTGTGGAGGACCCGGAAGCGGTGGAGGTCCGCCGGGTCGCGGTCGGCGACCTGCACCGGCGCCCCCTCCCACTGCCAGACGCCGGTGGCCGGTACGCGGGAGAACCGGATCTCCCCGCGGGTGCCCTCGATCCGGACCTGCGACCAGGCCCCGGCCGTGCGCGCCCGGTCGTCCGCGCCGTGGGCGCGCAGCACGCCGGCGAGGACGGCGCCGGTGTCGTAGCCCTCGAAGGCGACGAACGAGGGCGTCCCGCCGAGCCGTTCGCGCAGGGTCCGCTCGACGCGCGCGCCGAGCGGGCCGAGGCGCTCGGGCAGGTAGCGCAGGAACGGGACCGCCGCGCCGTCCCCGCCCAGCAGGGCCGCCCACTCGGCGAACTCCGGCTGGCCGGCGGGTGCCCCGATGGTCACCCCGTCGAGGCGCCGGTCACGGCGGACGGCCCGGACGAGCGGCACCGCCGGGTGCGGGTGGCCGACCAGGAGGAGGACAGCGGTCGCGCGGCCGGCGTGGAGCGCGTCGCACACGGCTTCCGGGGTGAGCGTACGCATGTCGAGTTCGAGGAGGGTAGCGCCGTGCGCGGCGAGGCGCTCGCGCAGGACGCGGGTCCCCGACTCCCAGTACACGCTCGGGTCGGCTGCGACGGCGATGCGCCGGTGGCCCGCGCCGAGCAGGAAGTCCGCGTAGGTCCGCCAGCCGTGGGACTGGGGCGGGGCGAGGCGCGCGATGCCTCGCGCCGGGTCTTCGGTGAGCGCGTCGAGGACCGCCGACGAGCAGAGGAACGGCAGGCCGAGGGCCTCGGCCCGGGCGGCCGCGGCGCGGGCGACGACGCTGTGGTACTCGCCCGCCAGGGCGGCCACGCCCAGCCCCGCCAGTTCGTCCACGGCCGCGGCGGCCCGCCGCGGGTCGGCGGCGGTGTCCCTGACCACCGGTTCGAGCGTCCGGCCGGCGACCCCGCCGGCGTCGTTGGCCTCCTCTACGGCGAGCCGGAGCCCGGCGAGCAGGTGCCGGCCCGCCTCGGCCCAGCCGGGCGGCGTCAGGGGGGCGAGGACTCCGATCCGGACGGGTGTGCTGGTGTCTTCCATGGCGGCCATTCCACCGGCGGCCGCCACCGGCGGGCAAGCGGGTATCCGTCCGTCCGCGGTCCGGGCGGGTCCGTCGCGGGGGTGGGCTGCCCCCGGCCGCGCCGCTACCTTGATCGAATGGCACATACGGAGAACACCGAACGGGCCCTGCACGCCTCGTCGTTCGGCACGGCGGCGGGCGCGTACGCCGAGCACCGTCCCGACTACGCGCGGGCCGCCGTGGACTGGGCGCTCGACGCCGCACCCGGGCGGCGGGTCCTCGACCTGGGGGCCGGAACCGGCAAGCTGACCGCCGTGCTGGCCGCCTCGGGCGCCGACGTCGTCGCGGTCGAGCCCGACCCGGCGATGCTGGCCGAGCTGCGGCGCGGCCTGCCGGACGTCCGCGCCCGCGCCGGCAGCGCCGAGGCGATCCCGCTGCCGGACGGCTCGGTCGACGCCGTGCTGGCGGGCAACGCCATGCACTGGTTCGACATGGCCGTCGCCGGCCCGGAGATCGCCAGGGTCCTCACCCCCGGTGGTGTCCTGGCCGGGCTGTGGAACGTCCTCGACGACGGGGTCGAGTGGGTCGCCGGGCTCGCGCGGACCGCCGGGAGCGCGGCGGTCGGCCCGCGCGACACTCCCGCCGCCTGGCGGGCGGCCACGGAGGACATCCACCTTCCGCGCACCGGCCCCGCCCGGTTCGGCTCACCCGAGCGGTCCGCGTTCGCCCACGGGCAGCGCCGCACCGCCGACTCCCTCGTGGCGACCCTCGCGACGCGCGCGGGGATGCTCGTCATGCCGGAGCGGGAACGGGAGGCCGCGCTCGGCCGGATCCGCCGCTACCTCGCCGGCCGCCCGGAGACCGCCCGGGGAGAGTTCACCCTGCCGATGCTGACGGCGGTGCTGCGCGTCCGGAGGCTGTGAGCGCCGGCGCCGCCGGGACGCTACCGTGCCCCCGTGGACCACTTCTCACACGCCTGGGCGGCCCTGCGCGCGGCGGTCGCCGGACTCCCGGCCGAGGACTTCGAGCGGCCGTCCGGCTGCGCCGGCTGGCTGGTGCGGGACCTGGTCTGCCACCTGGTGATCGACGCCCAGGACGTCCTGATCACCCTGGCCACGCCCGCCGGGGGCGAACCGACCGTGGACGCGGCCGGCTACTGGCGGCTCGTCGAACCCCCGACCGGCGAGGACTCGCTGGACGCGCTCGTCCCCCGCCTGGCGGCGGCGTACGGCGAGCCGCGGTGGCTGACGTTCCACCTCGACGACGTCGGCTCCGCCGCGGGCCGGGCGGCCGCGCTCGCCGACCCCGCCGCCCGCGTCGCCACGCGGGACGAGGTGCTGACCGTCGCCGACTACCTGACGGCGTACGTCCTCGAATGGACCCTGCACCACCTCGACCTGGTCGCGCACCTGCCGGCCGCCCCTCCCCCGCCGGCCGAAACGCTCGCGGCGGCGCGTACGGCCCTGGAGGCGATCGCCGGCGTCCCCTTCCCCGCTTCGCTGTCCGACCGCGACGCCCTGCTGATCGGCACCGGCCGGCGCGCCCCGACTGCGGCGGAGGGGGCAGCGCTGGGCGATGTCACCGCGCGGCTCCCGTTCGTCCTCGGCTGAGTCGCCGGCCGGGCCGCGCGCGCGGGCGCCCTCACGCCGCGGGCGGCCGGGGGGCGGCGGGGAGGCACTCCTCGGCCTCCTCGCCGAGGTCGATGTCGCCGCGCCGCATGAACCGCTTCCAGCCCTCGGTGGCACGGGCGCGCAGGGCCCGGTCCGGGGTTCCCGGGTCGGGCTCCTGCCCGTCGAAGGTCCGTCCGCTGGCACCGGGCTTCCTGCGGGGCAGTGAGGGGGTGGTGGACATGCGTGTCGCTCCTCTCCGACGGGGCGCGACGGGCCGGGGTCCCGGCGGGGCCGGGGCCTCGGACACCGTTGCGAGGGGGAGCACTTCCGGACCGGATGGCCGGATCCGGGGTGCGGTGACCACCTTCGCTGCCGGACGGCCGATCAATCAATGGCCGCGTCCGGATGGATTCACCCTCACTGGCCGCCGCCTGACCCTCAGGAGCCGCAGTCGCCGAGGTTGATCCCGGCCGCGGCGTCCGCGTACACGGCGTACAGCTGGATCAGCTCGATCGGAAGGGTCAGGACGCTGAACCAGACGGTGATGCCGGCGAGCAGCCCCGGCCAGGACTCCCCCAGCCGCAGGCCGTACCGGCCGCGCAGCCGGCGGGCGAGCAGCACGCAGACCACGACCGCCGTCACACCCAGGACCGGTCCGGCCCACGCGGCGGCGTACTCCGCCACGGGGAAGGGCAGGTGCCGGCAGGCCGCCCGCTGCCGTTCGGCCCAACCGGCCTGGATTCCCTGCGTCTTCAGGGAGGTGACGACACCGGCCACCACCAGGAACGGCACCGACAGCCCGGCCGTGACGGTTCCGGGGGTGACGGTTCCAGGCGTGACGGCGCCCGTGGCGGGGGGAGGAGAGGGGGCGGACATCATCAGTACCAATCCGGTTCCGGGCGGACGATGCGGATGCGCTGCTCGCCCCCGTTCCTGTTCGCAATGTGTTCCCGGCTGTCCAGACTCACGTTCTGGAACGAGCTCGTGTGCTGGGTCAGCTTGATGTCCCCGTCGGGTGTGACCGAGGTGACGACGGCGGCATGGTGCGTCTCGCCCGGGGCCGTCTCCGTACCCGGCGCCACCTGCTCGTAGAAGATGACGTCGCCGGGCCGCGCGTCCGCCCTGGACACCTCCTTCCCGCCGTGCCGCAGCAGGAAGTTCTGCAGTCCCTCGGCCCGCGCCCACGAGTCGGAGTGGTAGGCGTGCTGGTCGAGCCAGTTCCAGCCGGTTCCGGACTGACGGCCCCAGGTGTCGTCGCCCATCAGCCCGGCCCACGGGTCGACCTTCTTGCGCATGCCGCCCGCCTCCAGGCTCGACGACACGAAGTTGGTGCAGTTGCCGACCGACCCGTAGTCCAGGTCGTCCTTCTTGTCCCAGTGGTCCAGCGCGTACCGCACCATCTCCACCCGGTCGATCTTCCCCTCCGGGCCCCGGAGTTCGCGCCCCACCTCCGGCGGGAGGCCGGTGAGGTCGGCGAGGGTCACGGGGTCGGCCCGCATGAGGTCCTTCCGCTGCTGGGGGGTCAGGCCGTCCCACCAGGCGCGGACGAGGTGCGGGTCCTTCCCGACGGGGATGTCCGCCCTGAGGATGTCGAACTCGACGTGGGACGCGTCGACGAGGATCTCGTTGTGCGCCTGCGAGGTGTCGGACACGTTGATGGTCCCGGCGAGCTTCTCCAGGGCGGCGGAGGCCTTCGCGTCGGCCTGGGAGGCCTCGCGGAGGGCCTCCTGGATCAGCCCGTCGACCTCGGCGATGTGGCCGAGCTCCCGGGTGTAGGCGTCGCGCACGTCCTGCGGGACGTTCGGTCCCACGGGAACCGCGCCCGTGTACGCGCCGACGGCGCGGCCGTCCTGGATGCTCAGCCCGTAGCCGGCCGCCAGTTCGACGGCGTGGGTGAGGGTGCGCTGGGCGTAGCCCATGGTGTGGGCCAGCGCGTCGAGGACCATCGCGATGCCCTTCATGATGTCGCCGCCCGACTCCAGCCGGTCCGCGAGGTCCGCCAGCCGCTTGCCGGCGATCTTGCCGGTGGCGTCCGCCCAGTGGTCGTCCAGCGGCTTCTTGCCCTGCGCGCGGATGTCCTCGGCGGCGGAGGAGGAGCGCCGGGCGAGGTCCACCCAGTCGTCCGCCGCCTTCTGCCACTGGTCCACCCGGCAGTCGTGCAGGTCGTGGTAGGTGGCCACGGGTCAGTGCCTCCCGAAGTCGGCGAGGCCGTGCTGCAGCCGGGCGAAGGCGTCGCGGGCCTGTGCGTCCGTGGTGTCGTACGCGTTGGCCGTCGTGTGCAGGTGGTCCGCCATGGTGTTCATCTGCCGGCCCAGGTCGACCATGTGGTCCTCCCAGGCGGTCGCGCACCGCTTCAGCGCCGCGGCCGAGGCCCAGCCGTGGTGGCCGTCGGCGGCCGTGGCGCTGGAGTCGAGGGACTTGCCGAGGTTGTCCAGTGCCTCTTGCGCGGCCGAGCGGGCGCCCCCCGCCCCCTGCCGCACGTAGTACGTGCCGATGTCCGTGTCCATCTGTTCCCCCCTGAGTGATCGGAGAACACCCTAGCCGCGGCCGGCGGAACGGCCGTTGCCGGACCCCTCGGGGGGACCGGGGTAGTGGAGAGGGCCCTTCCGCCGATGAGGCGCTGTCAGCGTGCCGGCCGGGGACGGCCGGTGGGCCCGGACGGGGGACACGGCGGCGGCGCTGGGCGGCGGGCCGCGCCGGTGCGGTCAGGATCGGGGCATGGGCATCGTCGTGCCGGTCCTCTTCGCGGTGTTCGCGGCGTTCGCCAACGCGCTCGCGACGGTCCTCCAGCGGCGGGCCTCGCTGACCGTGCCGCAGAGCGACGGCTTCCGTTTCGGGCTGGTCCTCGACCTGCTGCGCCGACCGCTGTGGCTGGGGGGGATCCTGGCGGTGATCGCGGCCGGGGCCGGGCAGGCCGCGGCGCTGGCCACGGGCGCGCTGTCGCTCGTCCAGCCCCTGTTCGTGCTGGAGCTGCCGCTCGCGCTGCTGATCGCCTCGCTCGTGTCGCACCGCCGGCTGCCGGGTGCGGTGTGGCTCGCCGTCGCGGGGGTGGTGGCCGGGCTCGGGGTGGTGCTGGTGGCGGCCTCGCCCGCGGGAAACCGTACGCACGTCCCGCCGGACCGGTGGGTGGTAGCGCTGCCGGCGTGCGCGGCGGCGGTGGCGGTGCCGGCCGTGGCGGGGCTGCGCCGGCCGCCGGGCCGGATGCGGGCGGGCTGTCTGGGCGCCGCCACCGCCGTCTGCTACGCGCTCACCGCCGCCCTGATGAAGTCGGCCGTGCACCTGCTGCCCGCGGGCGGTGTCGGGGCGTTCCTGACGGCCTGGGAGACGTACGCCTTCGCCGCGAGCGGCGTCTGCGCCGTCCTGCTGCTCGAACACGCCATGCAGGGCGGCCCGCTGGTCGCCTCCCAGCCCGCCCTGACCCTGGGCGACGCCGGGGTCAGCGTCGCCCTGGGGGTGCTGCTGTACGAGGAGCACCTGCGCGCCCACTGGTGGCTGCTGCCCCAGCTGCTCGGCCTGTCCCTGATCTGCGCCGGGGTCCTGGCCCTGGCCCGGTCGGGCGCCGGCGCCGAGGCGGGGGCGACATGACCCGGGACGGGTCCGTCACAGGGCGACGACGATGACGGCTGCCGCCCTCCCACTGCGGACCAGGGTCTTCCACCTCCCGTCCGGCTCCGGGGCCCGCGGCGCCGGGGTGCTGGGCGGGCGGGGGGCGGAGGGGACGGCCGTGTTGCCGGAGCCTGGCATCCGGGAGGCCGCGAAGACGCCGGGGGCCACGCGCACGGCCCCGGCTTCCATGGCGGCGGCGAGGAGGGAGACGCGGTGGATCTGGCTCATGGGACTCTCCTTCGACTGCACGGCCCGGCGGGGCGGACGCCTCGCGTCCGAGGGTGTCGGGGAGGTGGCGCCCGCTGCGGCGCCGCCTTCGTGTGTTCCATTGGGCCCCGCGCCGGGGCCCCGCGTCATGCCCCTGCTGTTCGGGGCTTGACAGCCGTCCGGGTGACGGGCGGGGTGCGGGTCGGTGTGCCACGCTGGGCGCAGGTGCCGGACTTCCGGCCGGGCAGCCGCGGCGAACGGAGCGTGCCGTGGGACATCCGATCCGTTGTGCCGCGCTGCGCAGGCGTACGGGGGCCGGGGTCGCGGCGCTGCTCCTGGTGGTGCTCGGGCCGGGGGCGGTGGCCGGCGCGGCCCCCGAGCCGTCGCCTTCCGCGTCGCCGTCCGCGTCGCCGTCCGGGCCGGGGAACGCCGGACGGCTGGACCCGCGGATCGCCGGGATCATGCGGAGACCCGAGTACCGGCACGCGCAGTGGGGGCTGCTGGAGACCGGGCCCGGGGGCGGGCCGGTGCGGTACGCGATGTTCCCGGAGCAGTTCTTCATCCCCGGTTCCACCGCGAAGCTGTTCTCCGTCTCGGGCACCTGGCGGACCCTGGGCACGGACCACCGGTTCGTGACCCCGGTCTACGCCGTCGGCGAGCGCAGCGCGGGCACGCTGACCGGCGACCTCGACCTCGTCGCCCAGGGCGACCTGACCCTGGGCGGCCGCACCCGGCCGGACGGCACCGTCGCCTACACCGACCTCGACCACACCTATGCCAACGACTTCCCCGGCGCGACCCTCACCCCCGAGAACCCCCTCGCCGGGATCGACGACCTCGCCCGGCAGGTGCGCGCGTCCGGCATCACCCGGGTGGACGGGGACGTGGTCGTGGACGGCCGGCTGTTCGCCGCCGACCCTGCTCTCGACCCCACGCCGACGCCGCTGATGGTCAACGACGACCTCATCGACCTGCTGACCACCCCCGGCGACCGGCCGGGCGCCGACGCCCGGCTGGACTGGCGGCCGCGGGTGGCCCCGTACCGGGTGACGTCCACGGTGAAGACCGTGGCGGCGGGGAAGCCGACGCAGATCACCGTGGCGGCCGATCCGACGGGCACCCGTATCCGGCTGTCCGGCACCATCGCCGCCGGCGCCCGGCCGCTGCTGCGGACCTCCCCCATCGCGGACCCGGCCGCCTTCGGCCGGACGGCGCTGATCGAGGCGCTCGGCCGGGCCGGGGTCGAGGTCCGCGCCCGCGCGACGGGGGCCGACCCCGTCGGCCGGCTGCCACACGACTACCGGGGGCGCCCGCGGGTGGCCGCGTACACCTCGCCCTCGTACGAGCAGTACGCGAAGCTGATCCTCAAGGTCAGCCACAACCTGGGCGCGAACCTGGGGATCTGTCTGATGGCCGCCACCGCCGGGAGCACGCGGTGCGCGGACGGGTTCCCGGTCCTGGCCGCCTTCCTGGACCGGGCGGGTGTCGACCGTGCGCAGGTGGAGCTCATGGACGGCCGCGGCGGCAACCCCGCCGACCGGGCCACCGCGCGGGCGCTGGTCCAGATGCTGGCGTACTGGCAGCGCGGCCCGGACGCCCGGCGCTTCCGGGAGGCCCTGCCGGTCCTGGGCGTCGACGGCCTGCTCGCCGGGAACTGCCGCGCCTGCCCGGCACGCGGAAAGGTGTTCGCGAAGACCGGGGCGGCGGTGGGCGGGGACCTGCTGAACGACCGGCTCGCCGTCGGCGCGATCACCATCGCCGGATACCTGGACCGGGGCGGCGGCCGCTTCGACCTCTTCTCCGCGGGCGTGAACGGGGCTTCGACGCCCACCACCGACCCCGCCGGGGTCCTGTCCATCGCCAACGACCTCGCCCTCGTCGCCGCCTACCTCCAGGAAGAAGCGCCGCCACCACGGGGCTAGGCAGTCACCTTGGCGACAAAGGCGGCGAGGTTCGCCACGGTCCGCCGGACCTTCTCCTCCTGCGTGAGCGTCTCGGGGAGCCGCGCGCCCGAACCCGTCTCCTTCTTCCCCCGTACATACAGGGAGCAGGCGAGGTCGTCGCACAGGTAGGCCCCGACCGAGTTGCCCTGCTGTCCGGCCTTCCCCGCCTTCGGGGCGACCATCAGGGACACCCCGCCGTCATGGGGGGTCAGGCACACCGAGCACATGCTGCGCCGCATCTGGCCGGCGCCCTGGGCCGGCCGGCGCAGGACGAGGGCCCGGGTACGGCCGTCGGCCTCGGTCACCAGGTAGGCGCGGCCCGGGGACTGCGGGTCGCGCCAGCCGAGGTAGTCGAGGTCCTCCCAGGGGCGGTCGGCCAGGTCGCGCGGGACGGACAGGCGCTTGGCCTCACCCTTGGTGCAGTTGACGAAGGCGGCTCGGATCTCTTGCTCGGTCAGTGGCTTCATGGGCAGCACGCTAAGTTGCCTAAAGGTTTTAGGCAACTGCATAATCGGCTCAGGCAAGGAATGAGGAGGGAGGGCGTATGGGGCGCATCGGCCTGACCACGGCCCGCCTGGTGCGGGCCGGGGCGGAACTGGCGGACGAGGTCGGCTTCGAGCAGGTGACCGCCTCGGCGCTCGCCCGGCGGTTCGACGTGAAGGTCGCCAGTCTGTACTCGCACGTGCGCAACTCGCGGGACCTGCGGGCGAAGATCGCCCAGCTCGCGCTGGAGGAACTGGCCGACCGGGCCGCCTCGGCGCTGGCCGGGCGCGCGGGCAAGGAGGCGCTGACCGCACTGGCGGACGTGTACCGCGACTACGCCCGCGAACACCCCGGCCGCTACGACGCCTCCCGGTTCCGGCTCACCCCCGAGGAGGCCGCCGAGAGCGCGGGCCCCCGCCACGCGGAGATGATGCGGGCCGTCCTGCGCGGCTACGACCTGGCCGGCCCCGACCAGACGCACGCCGTCCGCCTCCTGGGCAGCGTCTTCCACGGCTACGTCAGCCTGGAGCTGGCCGGAGCCTTCGGCCACAGCGCCCCCGACCCCCAGGAGAGCTGGTCATGGACCCTCGACGCCCTCGACACCCTGCTGCGCGGCCGGGCCACGACGTGACGCCCCGCACCCCCGCGCCCGGCCCCGCGCCCGCCGCGGCGGCCGTCACCCCCCGTCTCACGAGGGCCGTCACCGCGGACCTCCTGCGCGGGGCCCTCGACGCCGAGCGCACCGGCCGCGGGCTGCTGCCGCACCGGCTGCCCGCCGGGGCCCGCGCCCGGAACACCGACGGGCAGCTGGCCATGGCCGAGTCGCAGCCCTCCGGCGTCCGGCTGGCCTTCCGCAGCGCGGCCACCGTCGTGGAGCTGGACACCGTGCCCGTCAAGCGGGTCTACCCGGGTGCCCCGCCCCGCCCCGACGGGGTCTACGAGCTCCTCGTCGACGGCCGCCCCGCCGGGCGGGCGACCGCCGAAGGCGGGGACACCGTCACCGTCGACCTGGTGACGGGCGCCGCCGAGCGCCGGGCCGGCGGGCCGGCCACCCTGCGCTTCACCGGCCTGCCGGGCCGGGTGAAGGACGTGGAGATCTGGCTGCCGCACGACGAGACGACCGAGCTCGTCGCCCTGCGCACGGACGCCCCCGTGCTCCCCGCGCCGGACCGGGGCCGCCGGGTGTGGCTGCACCACGGCAGTTCGATCAGCCAGGGGTCGGGCGCCGAGAGCCCGACCGGGACCTGGCCGGCGATCGCCGCCTCCCTCGGCGGGGTGGAGCTGGTCAACCTGGGGCTGGGCGGCAGCGCGCTGCTCGACCCGTTCACGGCCCGCGCCCTGCGCGACGCCCCGGCCGATCTGATCAGCCTCAAGCTCGGCATCAACGTGGTCAACGCCGACCTGATGCGGCTGCGCGCCTTCGGCCCCGCCGTCCACGGGTTCCTGGACACGGTCCGCGACGGGCACCCGGACACGCCCCTGCTGGTCGTCTCGCCGCTCCTGTGCCCGATCCACGAGGACACCCCGGGGCCGACGGGCTTCGACACCGCCGCGCTCAGCACCGGGGAGCTGCGGTTCCGCGCCACGGGAGACCCCGCCGAGCGCGCCGCCGGGAAGCTGACCCTCACCGTTATCCGGGAGGAGCTGGCGCGGATCGTGCGGCAGCGGGCGGCCGAGGACCCGCACCTGTACCACCTCGACGGCCGCGCACTCTACGGCGAGGCCGACGCCGCCGAACTGCCCCTGCCCGACGCGCTCCACCCGGACGCCGCCACCCACCGCCGGATCGGCGAGCGCTTCGCCCGGCTGGCCTTCTCCCCGGACGGCTTCTTCGGCACCGTCCACCCCTGACGGCCGGTCAGCGCCGGTAGGTGTAGTGGCCGAGGCGCGAGCGGGCCTCCTTCTCGGAGATCCCGAGGCCGGTGCCGATCGACTCCCAGGACAGGTCGTCGGCCTCGGCGATGTAGGCGGCGTCACGGGCCACGCTGCGGGTGACCCGCTCCAGTGCGGCCACGGCCTTCAGCGCGGCCACCGGCGCCTGTCCGGCGAGGTTGTTCAGCTGCTCCTCGACCCGCTCCAGGAGGTCGGCCAGCTCGGCGGGCAGCGGTACGGTGCGGGCCTCGACCTCGTCGAGGTGGCGCTCCCAGTCGTCGCGGGGCCCCTCGATGTCCGGGTCGTACGGGCCGGCGGAGTCCTCGTCCACGCGGTGGATCGGATAGTGCGCGGCGCCGCGCCAGCCGCACGCGCACGCGGCCCGCGCGGCGGCGGCCCGGGGCCGGTTCAGGATGCCGCTGTAGGCCCACCACTCCCGCGTCTGGCGGAAGTCGGCCCCGCTGCCCGGATCCAGGTGGACCGGGCCCGGCTCGGTCCCGTCCTCCAGGAGCGCGCCGGCCCAGCCCTCGTGCGAGGCCCCGAACTCCTCCGCCGTCCACCCCATGGCCACTCCCCGTCAGCCGTGCCCCCGCGGCCGTCCCGCGGGGGCGGGGGCCGCATGCTCTGGCCCCACCCTGCCCAGATCGGGGACGGGTCAAGCGGTGCGTGCCGGCCGGTTCGCGGCGCGCGGGGCGCGCGCCGCGAACCGTGCGCCCCCGGTCAGCGCGTGCGCGGCACGTGCTGGGTGACGCAGTGGACTCCCCCGCCGCCCCAGGCCAGGATCCGGGCGGGGCTGCCGACGACCTCGCGGCCGGGGAAGAGCGTCCGGAGCTGCGCGAGGGCCGCGGTGTCCGCCGGCTCTCCCGAGAGCGGGACGACCACCTGGGAGGCCGTCAGGTAGTAGTTGGTGTAGCTGAAGGTCTCGACCAGGAGGCCGTTCTGCCGGAAGTGCGGCTGCTGCTGCATCTCCACCAGCTCGAAGCGGCGTCCGCGGGCGTCGGTGGCGGCTTCCAGGACCGCCTTGTTGGCCGCCATCCGGGCGTGGTTGGGGCTGGTGGTGTCGGGCTGGGTGTGCAGGAGGACCCGGGCGGGGCCGAGGTAGGCGGCGACGAGGTCGATGTGGCCGTTGGTGATCGTGTCGTTGGCGAGGCCGTACGGGAGCCAGATCAGCTTGGTCGCGCCGTAGGCGGCCAGCAGCGTCGACTCGATCCGGGCGCGGGTCATCGTGGGGTTGCGGTTGGGGTTGAGCAGGCACTCCTCCGTGGTGATGAGGGTGCCCTGGCCGTCGGTGACGACGGACCCGCCTTCGAGGATCATGGGGACGTCCCGGCGCGGGACGCCGAGGTGATCGCAGACGCCGACCGGCAGGAAGTCGTCCTTGTCGTACGGGTACTTGCCGCCCCAGCCGTTGAAGCCGAAGTCCAGGCCGATGCTGCGGGCCTTCGCGGCGTCGAGGGCGAAGATCGGGCCGGTGTCGCGCGTCCAGCAGTCGTTGACGGGGTACTCGACGACGGTGACCGTGGGGCCGCACAGGGCGCGTGCCTCGTCCGTGTGTCCGGGCTCGGCGAACATCAGGACCGGTTCGGAGCGGGCGATGGCCCGGGCGATGCCGGCGATCTCGCCCTGGACGTCGGGCAGCAGGGAGCCCCAGCCGTCCGTGCGGTCCCAGGGCCAGGACATGACGCAACAGGAGTGGTCCTCCCACTCGGCGGGCGCCGTGTACTTCTCCGCGGACGCGGCGGACGTGTCGCCCGTGTCTGCGGCGAGGGCGCGGCCGGCGAGCAGGGTGGCGGCGGTGGCGGACAGTGCGGCGGCGCCGAAGCCCCGCCGGCTCATCGATGGCATGCGCATGACATATCTCCCGATGGAGGGGTGGACGGGTGGGGTCAGGTGGGGTCAGGAGAGCCCGGGCGCCGGTTCGGCGGAGCGGTCCGCGGGCCGACGCGGCGCCGTCGGCTCCTCCAGGGCGCGGAGCTTCTCCTGGGGGCGCCGGACCAGCAGGTAGAGCAGGCCGGCCGAGATGACGGCGCCGATGCCGAGGAGGCCGGCCCAGATCTGGTACCAGGGGGCGCCGGGCGGGGCGAGGATCGCCCGCGGCCAGCAGACGTTGGCCACCTCGAAGGCCGTCCAGAGCACGGCGAGCACGTTGAGGAAGGTGCCCTTGCGGCCCAGGCGGACGTGCCCGGACGGCACCCAGGTGCCGCGCAGCCGGGCGATGAGCGCGGCGAGGGAGACCAGGAAGAACGGTAGGAACGTGGCGCCCGTGCCGAAGGCGATCAGGCTGCCGATGGCGGTGGCGTTCAGGCCCAGGAGCAGGGCGGAACAGCTGACGGCGGTGGAGGCGACGAGGCCGCCGATCGGGGCCTGGCGCCGGTTGACCCGGCGCACCTGGCGGGAGAGGGGGAAGACGCCGTCGCGGGCGAGGGAGTAGACGCCGCGGGCCGCGCCGCCCTGGGAGGCCATGGCGCAGGCGAGGAACCCGACCAGGACGACGAGAACGAAGGGCTTGTCGGACCAGGAGCCGAAGGAGGTGACCACGGCGGTGGTCACCGGGTCGAGGTCGCGGCCGGCGACGACCGCGGCCGGGTCGGGGTGGGCCAGGGCCACCGCCATGGCGTTGAGGATGACCACGGTGCCGACGCTGAGCAGCGCCCACCACATGGCGCGCGGCACCTGCCGTCCGGCGTCCTTGGTCTCCTCGGCCGTCGAGACGCAGGCGTCGAAGCCGATGAACCCCCAGCCGGCGACGGCGAGGACGGCCAGGAAGGCCATCACCGTGGAGCCGCCCGACAGCTGCTCGGCGCCGAGGGTCTCGGTGAAGAGGGAGAAGCCGTGCTTGCGGAAGAACAGCAGCAGGCTGAAGCCGACCAGGACCGAGGCCACGGCTTCGGCGGCGATGCCGAGCGAGACGAAGAAGCTGAGGATCCTGATGCCGAAGGCGTTGACGGCCGTACAGGCCAGCAGGATGGCCGCGGCCACCGCCACCATGGCCGCCGGGGTGGGCGTGACCCCGGTCAGGGCGAAGACCCAGGGCGCGGCCAGGTAGGCGACGGTGGTGTTGCCGAACATGACGGCGAACTGCCAGACCCAGCCGCTCATCCAGCCGAAGGAGGGCCCGAGCAGGCGGCGCCCCCACTGGTAGGGGCCGCCGGCGAGCGGCCACTGGGAGGCCAGCTCGGAGTAGACGTTGACGACCAGGCACTGGCCGAGCAGCACGACGGGCAGCGCCCAGACCCAGGCGGGCCCGGCGATGGTCGTGCCGACCATGGACACCGCGTAGAGCGCGACCACGGGCGAGACCACGGCGAAGCCCATGGCGATGTTGCCCAGGACGCCGAGGCTGCGGCGCAACTCCTGCCGGTAGCCGAGGTCGTTCAGGCGGGCTGCGTCGCCGTCCTGCGGGGTGGCGGTGGCGGGTCTGCCGCCGGTGGAGGGTTCTGACACGTGACACCTCGGAGGGCAGGGGGAGCCGTCCCGTGACCCCGGCGGCTCCCCGAACTTAAATCTAACCTTGTTAGGTAACGGGGTTGCGGGGACGTTAACGCGCCCTCGACCTCTTGGGAAGACCTGCCGGCGGGTAACCTTGCGGCGAAAGAGGGGGAGAACCGCCGTGGGCCGACCGAGCCAGCCGCTGCTGAGCCGCGCGATCATCGCGCGCGCCGCACTGGAACTGCTCGACGAGCAGGGCCCGGACGCGCTGAAGATGCGGTCGCTGGCCGACCGGCTCGGGGTGCGCGGCGCCTCGCTCTACCACCACGTCGCGTCCAAGGAGGACCTGCTCGACGCGGCGTCGGAGCTGCTCAACGAGGAGATCGACCTCGGACCGCTCCAGGATCCCGAGTGGCGCCGGGGCGTCGCCGAGTACGCCCGCGGCTACCGCCGCGTGTACCTCCAGCACCCGCACATGATCGCCCTGGTGGCCCGCCGCCGGGTCGAGGCCGAGCGGGCCCTGCGGAGCTACGACGTCCTGCTGGCCGCCCTGGTCCGGGCGGGCTGCACGCCCGCCGGGGCGGCCGAGGCCGCGGCCGCCCTCGACTACCTGGTCCTCGGCTCGGCCCTGGAGACCTTCACCGCGGGCTTCACCCGCGCCCCGGGCGACTACCGCCCCGGCTACCCGGCCCTCGCCGACTCCCTCGAAGCGACCCGCTCCGTGCCCGGCGGCCTCGCCGGCCTGGACGACCGCGGCTTCGAACTGGGCCTGCGCCTCGTCCTGGACGGCCTGGCCGCACAGCTGGGCAGCGCCACCGACGCGGCGGGGACGACCTGGACGGCCTAGACCGGGCGCACCGTGCGGGGGCCCGCGCACGCGGCGCCGTGCGCGCGGACGCGTTCGCGCAGGGCGCGGTCCGCGGTGACGACCGTGCAGGGGCGGTCGGCGTGGGCGGCGGCGAGTTCCACGATGAGGTCGTCGCCGCTGCCGGACGCGGACTCGACCCGTACGCCGGGCACGGACGCGACGCCCCGGGCGGCTCCCTCGACGACGAGGATCACCTCCTCGCCGGCGTCCCGCTCCGCCAGCCGGTCGCGCAGCCGCTCGGCGGCCACCCTGCGGTCGCGCCACCAGCCGTCGGGCACGGAACCGACGACGTTCGCGGCGTCGACGATCAGCACGGGGCGCGGGGTCACGCCCCCTCCCGGCGGGGCCCGGTCCGACGGGGCGTGGGGCACATCGCTGGTTCGGTCACGTGCCGTGATTCTGCCACGCCGGGCGGGCCCCGGGTCCGCCGGCTGGTTCCGACGGCCCCGGCACGGTACGAAGTCCCCTGTGAAACATCAGACCCACAGCGCGACCGTCCGCGTGTTCATCGCCCTCGCCCCGCCCGACGACGCGAAGGAGGAACTGGAACGGGAGCTGCTGCCCGCGTACGAGGCGTACCCGCGCATGCGGTGGAACCGGATCGAGGACTGGCACATCACCCTGGCCTTCCTCGGTGAGCTCCCGGTCGCGGCCGTCCCCCGCCTGCGCGGTCCCCTCGCCGGCCTCGCCGCGATACGCCGGCCCCTGCGGCTGGCACTGCGCGGCGGGGGCCACTTCGACGAGCGGGTGCTGTGGACCGGGATCGACGGGGACCTCGACGGGCTGCACCGGCTGGCCGGCGAGGTGCGCTCCCTCGTCGAGGAGTGCGCCATCCCCTACGTGGGCCGGCCGCTGCGCCCCCACCTCACGCTGGCCCGCGCCCGGCGCGGGGACACCGCCAGCGTGCCGGAGGCGGCCGCCGGTCTCACCGGGTTCGCCGGCCGCGCCTGGCACGCCGGGCGCCTCCACCTGGTGGGCAGCAACATCGGGCGCGGCCCGGGTCCGATCCACTACCGGGACATCGCCTCATGGGGCTTCGGGGACGGGAACTGAGCGGGGCGGGGCGGGTGTGACGCCCGGTCGGCGGTGTGTCGGTCGCGGGGCCCGGCGGCGGGGTGCGGCACGGTGGCTGCCGGGGGCGGCCGTGCGGGTCGTGCGGCCCCGGGCGTACGCGTGAGAGGTTCGGATGACCGACAACGGCACCTTCCCGAGCAGTCGTCGTGCCCTTCTGCTGGCGGCCGGCTCGGCCTCGGTCGCCGCGCTGACCGCCGGCTGCGGCCGCCCGGCCGCCGCGCCGCCGGCCGGGGCCACGCCCGGGTGCGTGCTGGCGGTGCAGGCGGGTGCGGGACCGAACTACTCCGGTGCGGGCCTGACCCGTTCGGACGTCACCGACGGGCGTGAGGGGGTGCCGCTGCGGCTGGAACTGACGGTGGTGCGGGCTTCGGCCGGCTGCCGTCCGCTGGCCGGTGCCGCCGTGGACATCTGGCAGGCCGACGCCGGCGGGGTGTACTCACAGGGGCGCCAGGGCCCGCTGCGCGGGGTGCAGGTGACCGACGGCGCAGGGCGGTGCGTGTTCCGGACGATCGTCCCCGGCTGGTACGCGGGGCTGGCGCCGCACATCCACTTCAAGGTGCGGCCGGACGCCCGTTCCGAGACGACCTCGCAGTTCTTCCTCCCCGAGGACTTCCTGCGGGAGGTCTACGCCCGGGCGCCCTACACCCGCCGCAAGGCGCCGCGCAGCCCCAACGCCCACGACGACCGGTACAGGGCCGCCGCCGGGACCATGACGCTGGCGCCCGTGGCCGAGGGCGGCGGGTACCGCGCCGCCTATACCGTCGGCATCGCCTGAGCCACGGCGCGCGGCCTGCGCAGGGGTCGCGGGCCCCACCAGTTGGCCCGGCCCAGCAGGGTCATCGTGGCGGGGACCAGCAGGCAGCGGACCAGCGTGGCGTCGACCACGACGACGAGGGCGAGGGCCGTCGCGAGCTGCTTCATCACCAGGACCTCGCCCGTCGCGAAGCCGGTGAAGACGATGCACATGAGCAGGGCCGAGGAGCTGATGACCCGGGCGGAGCGCTGGAGGCCGGCCTCCACCGCGCGGTCGTTGTCCGCCCCGTCGCGGTGGAGTTCCTGGATGCGGGAGAGCAGGAAGACCTCGTAGTCCATGGACAGTCCGAAGGCCAGCGCGAACACGACCACCGGGAGCCAGTAGCCCAGGCCGCCCAGGGTGTGCACGCCGAGGGCGCGGGCGCACCAGCCGTCCTGGAAGACGAGGACGAGCGCGCCGAACGACGCCCCCAGGGACAGGGTGTTCATCACGATCGCCTTGAGCGGCAGGAGCAGCGAGCCGGTCATGAGGAACAGCAGGACGTAGCTGACGAGCGCGATGACGGCGGCGGCGCGCGGGGCGTGGTCGACGACCTCGGCCCGGAAGTCGGCGTCCAGGGCGGCCCGGCCGGTGACCAGGAGCGGGAGGCCGGCCGGGCGTTCGGCCCGGAGCGCGCCGACCAGGCGCTCGGCCGTGGCGGGGTCCCCGTCGCGTACGGGGAGCACGCGGACGGCGGCGAGGCCGGGCCCGGCGGCGGTGGCCGGGCCGACGGACTCCGCCCCGGGAAGGTGCGCGAGGCCCCGCGCCCAGGCCCCGAGCCGGGCGGGGTCGGTGCGGGCGACGACCACGACGGCGTCGGCCCGGTGCTGGGGGAACCGGCCGGCCACCAGGTCGGCGAAGTGGCGGGCCTCGCTGCCGGGCGGCAGTTGCCGTTCGCCGACCGGGCTTTCCAGGCGGACGTGGAGGAAGGGTGCGGCGGAGGCGAGCAGGAGCGCGCCGACGCCGAGGGCGACGGCCGGGGCCCGCCGCCGGGTCCAGCGGGCCAGGGCGGCGAAGGCGCCCTCGTCGGCGTCGCGGCAGCCGCGGGCCCCGATCCGCCGTCCGCAGGCCGCCAGCAGGGCCGGGGTGAGGGTGACGGCGGCGGCGAGGGAGAGCAGGACGGTGCCGGCCGCGGCCAGGCCCACGGAGGCGTAGAAGTCGCTCGGGAAGGCGGCGAGCCCGGTGAGGGCGGCGGCGATCACCAGAGCGGCGAACAGGACGGAGCGGCCCGCGCTGCCCATGGTGCGTACGACGGCCTCCGCGAGGTCGTGTCCGGCGGCGCGTTCCTCCCGCAGCCGGCCGACGATCAGCAGGGAGTAGTCCACGGCCAGTCCGAGGCCCACCATCGCGGTGGTGGACAGGACCGGGGAGGTCAGGTCGTACCAGCGGGAGAGCAGCAGGAGCCACGGCATCCCGGTGGCGACGGTCGCGATCGCGGCGGCCAGCGGCACGGCGGCCGCCACGAAGCCGCCGAAGAGGAGGCAGACCACGAGCAGGGTCACCGGCAGGGTGACCAGTTCGGCCCGTCTGGTGTCGGCCAGGGTCCGGGCGGCCACGTCGGCCCGGGCCCGGTCGCTGCCGCCGAGGGTCACGGTGACGCCGGGCAGGGCCCGGCGGACCGCGCGCAGCCGGGTTTCGACGGCGCGTTCGCAGCGGCGGCGGGCCGGGTCGGGGAGGGTGCGGTCGAGCCGTACGGAGAGCAGGACGGCCCGGCCGTCGGCGGCGACGGCCGGGCCGGTGAGGGGGGCGACGTCGTGGACGCCGGGGAGCGCGGCCAGGTCGTGGCGTGCGGCCGTCAGCGCACGGCGCAGGGCCGGGTCGGCGGCGGGTGCGCCGGCGACCACCGCGTCGATCTGGGTCCCGTGGGGCTTGGCCGCGTCCAGCAGCCGGTTGGCCCGTACCGATTCGTGGGCGGCGACGCTCCAGGGCCGCCGGTCGAGCCGGTGGACCACCGGGCCGGCGGCGGCCAGTCCGGAGCCGAGGAGCAGCGCCCAGACGGTCAGGACGAGCACGTGCCGGCGTACGCAGACCAGGGCGAGCCGGGCCGGGATCCGGCTCAGTCCGCGCATCGGGGGGCTCCTGTGAGGCGGGCGCGGTAGGAGGAGCCGAGGGTGGCCTCACCGGGTCCGCGCACGGTCAGGCGGGCGAATCCGCGGTCGTCGGGGGACGGTTCGAGGCATCCGGTGTCCGTCGTGAGCCAGGGCGAGTCGACGACGCGGACGGTCACCGTGCCGGGCCGGGGCAGGCGCAGCCGGATCCGGGCGGCGTCCGCGCGGACCACGGTGGCGGGCGGGTCGGCCAGGGGTACGGCGTCCCGGACGCGGTAGACCCGCCAGTTCCGGTCCCGCCACACCGGTTCGAGGTAGTCGGGGCCACTGGTGACCAGGGCGTACTCCTGCCGCGCGGCGGCGTCCGGCGGGCCGGCGGGCACGGCGACCAGGCCCACGGCCCAGTGGTCGAGCCAGGCGCGGTAGGCGCGGGGGCCGAATCCCTCGTAGAACAGGCGGCCGCGCTCCACGTCCGCCTGCCGGTTCCAGCCCCGGGCCAGGGGGACGTCCGGGCCGAGGGCGACCGCCTCGCGGTGGCTGCGGGACATGACGGCCTCCACGCGGGTCCGGCCGGCGCCGAACCGGACGAGGGCCGCGCGGACCCCGTCCGTGTCGGCGGCCCAGGGCGGGATCCGTGCGGTGTCCCGGAGGTGGGCGGTGGTGTTCCCGCCCAGCCAGAGCAGGCAGAGGGCGAGTGCGGTCAGGGCCCGTGTCCGGCGCCGCCGGGCGGTCGTGGCCGAGGCGGCGGCCAGGAGCAGCGGGGGTGCGGCGAGGCCGGCCAGCCGCTCGACGTTCGTGCCCATCGGTGAGGGGACGGCGTGGGCGAGGACAACGGCGGCGGCGTAGACCGCGGCCGTCCGCCTGACCCACGGCCAGGAGCGGGGGGCCGCCGCCAGGACGGCGAGGGCCGCCAGCAGCGGGGGCCAGATCCGCAGGAGGGGCATGGGCTGCTCGCCGTGGAAGGGGAACAGCCAGGCCGTCAGGGCGAGTACGGCGGCGGGCGGGGCGAGGAGTGCGGCGGTGGCGGCGTCGGGGCGGCGGGGGAACGGGGCCCGGGCCGCCGCGATCACAGTGAGCAGGAGTCCGGCGACCGGGCTCGCCGTCGTCGCCAGGGCCGCGCAGGACGCGGCGGCGGCGAGGCGGCCCGGGCGGGCGGGCCCGTCGGCCGGGACGGCGAGCAGCGCCGCGAGGGCCAGGGCGGCGCCGAGGACGAAGGTGGTCCGGCCGGAGGCGGCCTGGCACCAGACGCAGAGGGCGGCCGCCAGCGCCGCCGGGGCGGGGGCGCGGACGCCGTGGGCGGTGCCGCGCACGCACAGCAGTCCCGCCAGCCAGGTGGCGGCCAGGCCGCCCGCCACGGTGACGGGCACCACCCCGAACGCCGCCATGGCGTACGGGGAGAGGAGGCTGTAGGAGGCCGGGTGCAGTCCGCCGTACCAGCCGAGCTGGTAGGCGGAGCCGGGGTGGCGGGCGGCGAAGCCGGCCCAGGCCGTCTGGGCGGCGAGGTCCCCGCCGCCGGTCGCGAGGACCGTCGCCCACACCCCGTAGAGCGGCAGCGCGCACCCCGTCGCCGTCAGGGGCACCTTGACGGCGACGGGGAGGGCCGCCCGGAAGGGGAGGGCGACTGCGGTCACGGTGGCTCCGGTCGGGGTGGGCCGGCGGTCGGCTGGCGGCGGGATGGCGGAGGGCTGTCCCTTCAACGAGGGGCGGCGGCGGGTGTGGCGGTCCGGCCGGCGCTGTCAGCCACCCGGCCCTGCGGATATCGCTTTTGAATGTTCAACCTTCAGTGGCCGCAAGCGAGTTGGCCGGATCCCGAGATGACCGGACCAGTCTGCTCATGTCATGATCAACCCTCACGTTACTTCTCGGTAACGCATTCAATTCCCCCCATTTACCGAATGGTTCTTCCTACGTGCGCACGTTCGCCCGACGCCTCCTGCTTCCCGGCCTGACCACGTTGGCGCTCGCCACCGCCGGCTGCTCCTCTCCGGCGCACACCGCCTCCACCGGGCCGGGCACCTCCCCCGGCGCCCCCGCTGCGGGCGGCTCCCAGCACCTCGAAGTGGCCGCGGCGCCGCAGGGCGCGGCCGACCCGACGCCGCTGGCCCGCACGGCCACCGGCGAGGGCCGCCCGGAGACCTCCTCGCTGCGGGTCGCCTCCTACGACCAGAACAGCCGGCGGGCCGTCATAGCCGCGGCCCCCAAGCCTCCCAAGGGCGGCCAGAACTCCCCCTCCGACCACTCCCCCGCCCCGGCCAAGCCGGTCGCGGTGGGCGACGTCATCGCCAGCGCCCCGGCGCCCGGCGCCCCCGACGGCCTCCTCGCGAAGGTCACCGAGGTCGTCGGGAAGACAGACCGCGGCACCGAGGTGAAGACCGCCCCCACGACCCTGTCCGCCGCCCTCGGCGAGGCCAAGGCCGACGGCAAGGTCAAGGTCGACCCCTCCGCCATGGTCGTCGAACCCCTGATGAAGGGCGTCACCTTCTCCTGGGCCAAGGGCGAGGGCGCCCGCTTCGGCCCCGAGGGCGCCAAGCTGCCGCTGGGCAACCTGCGGCTCGACGTGAACGCGGCCATCGACACCGCCAAGGACGCCCCCGCCTCGGCCGGTGCCTCGGTGTCCGGCTTCGTCCAGCTCGCCCCCCAGGTCGAGTTCTCGTACACGGGCACGAAGATCGGCTCCGCTCCCAGCGCGGCCTTCCTCGGCATGAGCGGCGACTGGTCCTCGCAGTGGGCCCTCAAGGGACGCGCGGCGGCGAGCACCGGAGCGCCCAAGCGGATCCCGTTCGCCAAGCTCCACAGCGCCCCCGTCATCCAGGTCGGCCCGGTCCCGGTCGTGGTCAACCTCGACCTGACCACCTACATCCAGGTGGAGGCCGACGGCCAGGTCACCCTCGACGTCCAGCAGGACGTCCAGGGCGACTTCCGCGTCGGCGGCAGCTATGCAACGGGCAAGGGCTGGCAGCCGGTCAGCACCTCGGCCGTGCACAGCACCCCGGTGAAGGCCACCGTGACCGCCGCCGGACGGGTCAAGGGCGCTCTGGGCGCCGAGGCCTCCGTCGGCCTGTACGGGGCCGTCGGGGTCGGCGCCGACTTCGCCCCCTACGTGCGCGGCGAGGCCGACGCGAAGGCCTCCGCGTCCAGCGACGGCAAGACCTCCGTCAGCGGCGCCTGGGCCCTGTACGGCGGCTTCGACCTGAACGGCCAACTGCACCTCCAGCTCTCCCTGTTCGGCACCCCCGTCCTGGAACGCCGCATCCCGCTGGGCTCCCTGCACCGCGAGTGGCCCCTCGCCGGCGGCGCCGCGGGCCGCTAGGGCGACGGACGGCCCGTCGGTCGCGGACAAACCGCGGCCGGCGGGCCGTCCGCTTGGCCAGTCGCTCGTACGTACCGGTAACTTGAGCGCCGTCCAGGAGGTTCGACGGAAGGGGAGACCGTGGCGGACCACGATCTGACCGGGTTCACCAGGAGCACGTTCACCCACGACGGCACCACCCGCCGGGTGCTGCGCCGGGGCACGGGCCCTGCGGTGGTCGTCATGGCCGAGGTTCCCGGGATCACCCCCGCGGTCCTGCGGTTCGCGGAGCGCGTGGCGGACGCCGGCTGCACGGCCGTGCTCCCGGTGCTGTTCGGTACGCCCGGGCGGGACGCGAACCCCTCGACCGCGGGATGGGCCGGCGCCGCCCGCACCATGGCCTCGACCATGGGGCAGGTGTGCGTGAGCCGGGAGTTCACGCTCCTGGCGACGGGGCGCAGCTCACGCGTGGTGGGCTGGCTGCGCGCGCTCGCCGCCGCCGAGCACGAGCGCTGCGGCGGTCCCGGCGTGGGGGCGGTCGGTATGTGCCTGACCGGCGGTTTCGCGCTCGCCATGGCCACGGACGAGCGGATGCTCGCCCCTGTGCTGTCCCAGCCGTCGCTCCCCCTGCCGTGCACCCCGGGCCGGGCGGGTTCGATCGACATCAGCCCCCGTGAGCTGGCGGTGGTGCGCGGACGCTGTGAGCGCGAGGGGCTGCAGGTGCTGGGGCTGCGGTTCAAGGGGGACCGTCTGGTGCCCGGGGAGCGGTTCGCGTTCCTGCGCCGCGAGCTCGGCGACGCCTTCGTCGCCGTCGAGCTGGAGGACGACACGGCCAACCCGGAGAGCCCGCTCCCCCCGCACTCGGTCCTGACGGAGCACCTCGTCGACGAGCCGGGCCAGCCCACGCGGCAGGCGCTGGAGCGGGTCCTCGACCTGTTCCGGGAGAAGCTGCTCGGGGCGATCCCTGCCGGCCGGCCGGCTCAGTAGAGGAGCTTGTAGGTGACGTCCTTCCGCACGGGCTCCGGGGCCCGGTCCGGGTAGAGCAGCCGGATCACGGTGAAGCGCTGGACCCCGGGATGGGTGGGCCAGGGGCGCGGGGCGCTCAGGGTGACCTTCACGGGGTAGGGCCGGAAACGGCCCCCCGCGCAGGACGGGGTGCAGTCGTTCACCATGTCGGTTCCGGTGGCGGTCGCCGTGCTCGCGCCCCAGGACCGCCAGTGCAGCCCGACGAGGCGGTTGTTGCCGTCTCCGCAGGCCAGGATGTACTCCTCGGGCTGGACCTGGGCCGTGGAGAAGCAGTCGACGACCACGACCGGATAGGGGTCGGCGGGGGCCTGCGCCGCCGCCGGCGCGGCCACCGCCGCGAGGACGGCCGCCGCGCAGAGCAGGCCCGCCTTGCGCCCGCGCCGCCGGGCCGGGCGGGCGCGCCGCACGTCTCCTGAAGCGTCCACGAGCCCCTCCTCGCCAGTCGGCTCCGCTGTCGGCGCTGCCGCACCCTGTCCAGCTTTGCCCATCCGGGCGGTCCGCGCACCCGCTGGGCGCGGACCCGGCGGGGCCGTCACTGCTGGCAGCGCCCGAACGTCACCACGTACGTACCGGCTCCGGCGGCCCCGGCTCCGGCCCGGTCGGCCGCGCCGGCCTGGGCCCAGCTGCCGTACTCGCGCAGCGAGCCGTCCAGGATGATGTTGCGGTGGGTGGGGCTGTTCATCCACCAGGTGACGGCGGCCTTCGGGGTGCCGGCCGTGCCCCAGCCGGTGTAGGCGATCTCGGCGACGGCCCACGAGCGGGGGTTCGGGCAGTAGCCGGCGGCCTTGATGCGGCTCTGCGGGGTGGAGCCGGTCTGCGGGTTGGTGTGCGCGTCCTTGCCGGGGCCCCACCATTTCAACTGCACGGCGGCGGCGGTGTGTTGCTGGGCCGCCGCCGTGAGGGACGGGTTGCCGGTAAGGGGCGGCAGTCCGCGCTGGGTGCGCTCGGCGTTGATGAGGCAGGCGACGGCGAGCCGCGCCGCGTCGGCGCCGCCGGCCGGCGAACTGCCGGACGCGGCGGGGTCGCAGTACGCGGCCGACGCGGGCGCGGCCGCGACCGGTACGAGGGCGACGGCGAGGCATCCGGCCGTCGCCAGGCTCACTGCGAAACGGGTCTGGGGAGCAAGTCTTCCCACGGATCCCACCTCCTGCGGAGACGGTGTGGAGGCGCTCGGCGCCGTGACTTCGCGTCCCAGCCTGCCACCGGGTCCCGCTGATCGCCACGCGGCTCCCTCCGCGCGGTCGCGGGCCTGCCGGGGCGCAGGGGTGAAGACGTATCCATCATGACAGGTCAGAGGGGGTTTTCGTAGGACCGAAAGCACAGCGGATTGCCCTTGTTCGGGGGGCTGTGCGGCTTTCAGAATCTCCCTCATGAATCCCACCCCGCACATCCATCACGACGCCGTCCTGCGCGCCCGCGTTGCCCTCCTCGCCTCGGGGACCCTGCCGGCCCGGCAGGAGGTCGCCGCCCGCCGCGTACTGGCGCAGGTCAGCCCACTGGCCCATCTGCCGCGCCTGGCCGAGGCGTTGTACGAGTACAGCCGCCAGGACTTCGCCCACGAACCCGGCACGGCGCTGGCCCTGCGGGCCGAGGCCGTCGCCGCCGCGCGCCGGATGTGCGACCTGGAGCACGGGCGGACCCCGCTGCTGCTCACCGCGCTGGGGCGCTACCGCGAGCAGCTGGACCTGATGGCCCGGACGGAGGAACGCGCGGCGGTGGACGAGGAGATGGCCCTCCTCGGCGGGGGGCGTGCGCGGCTTTCTTAGCGGAACGTTAGATCTGGGCGGCGGACCTTGTCCGGGTGCGGCGGCGGCTCCACTCTGGGCACTCCCCCGCAACCGGGGCACCACTCCCTCCCCTCGGGGACTTCCCTCCGGAGCCGCCATGTCCTCGTCCGCCGTCACGCCCGGTCCGCCGCCCGGGGACGAACGCCGCAGGCGCCGTCTGGCGCTCGTCGGCGGCTCGCTCGGGAACCTGGTGGAGTGGTACGACTGGTTCGTCTACGCCAGCTTCGCCCTCTACTTCGCGGATTCCTTCTTCCCCGGCGACAACCCGACCACCCAGCTGATGAACACGGCGGGGATCTTCGCGGTCGGGTTCCTGATGCGTCCCGTCGGCGGGTGGATCCTGGGGCGGGCCGCCGACCGGCACGGGCGCAAGAGCGCGCTCACGCTCACCGTCAGCATGATGTCGGTGGCCGCCCTGATGATCGCCGTCGCCCCGACCTACGGACAGGCCGGCTACTTCGGCGCCGTCGTGCTGCTGCTGGCCCGGCTGCTCCAGGGGATGAGCATCGGCGGGGAGTACGCGGCCAGCGCCACCTATCTCACCGAGGCCTCGGCCCGCGGCCGGCGCGGGCTGGGGTCCTCGTTCCAGTACGTCTCGATGACGTGCGGTCAGCTCCTCGGCCTGGGGATCCTGATCACGATGCAGCACACGCTGACCAAGGAGCAACTGGGCAGCTGGGGCTGGCGGATCCCGTTCGTGATCGGCGCCGTGTTCGCGGTCGTGGTGTTCTGGATCCGGCGCCGGCTCCAGGAGACCGACGCGTTCAAGGAGGGCGGCGCCCACGACGACAGCGCGCGCGGCTCGCTCAGGGCGCTGTGGGAGCACCGCCGGCAGGCGGGGCTGGTCATGGCGCTCACCCTCGGCGGCACCGTCGCCTACTACACGTACACCACCTACCTCACCAAGTACCTGGTCGGCAGCGCGGGCATGGCCAAGAACACGGCCACGCTGGTGAGTTTCACCGCCCTGTCCCTCTTCGCCGTCCTCCAGCCCTTCGCGGGGATGCTGTCCGACCGGATCGGCCGCCGCCCCCTGCTGATCACCTTCGCGGTGGGCTGCACCGTCGGCACGTACCCGATCATGACGGCGCTCGGTTCGGCGTCCTCGTACTGGTCCGCGCTCGGCCTGTCCCTGCTGGCCCTGGTGATCGTCACCGGCTACACCTCCATCAACGCGGCGGTGAAGGCCGAGCTGTTCCCCACCCGGGTCCGGGCGCTGGGCGTGGCCCTGCCGTACGCCGTCGCCAACGCGCTGTTCGGCGGGACGGCGGAGTACGTGGCGCTGTGGTTCAAGAACGGCGGGCACGAGAAGGCGTTCTTCTGGTACGTGTCCGGGTGCGCCCTCGTCTCGCTGGTGACGTACGTGCTGATGCCCGACACCCGCCACGCGGCGCTCAGCCGCGCCGAGGAGGAGGCGCGGGAGGAGCCGGCGCCGGCCGGGGCGGAGGCGGCGCGATAGGCTGCCGGCCGGTTGCGGGGTCGGGTGCGGGGAGGGTGCGGTGCACGCGCTGCTGGTCGAGGACGACGACCGCATGGCCCGGGCCCTGGGCACCGCCCTGGCCCGACGGGGGCACACGGTGCGCCGGGTCAGCCGGGCGCTGGACGCCCTGCGGTACGTCCACGAGGCAGGGTTCGTCCTGCTCGACCTCGGCCTGCCCGACCTCGACGGGCTGGAGCTGCTGCGGCGGCTGCGCACCGTCTGTGACGCGCCGCTGATCGTGGTGACCGCCCGCTGCGAGGAGCGGGACGTCGTGCAGGGGCTGCGGGCGGGGGCCGACGACTACGTGGTCAAGCCGTTCCGGATGGCGGAGCTGATCGCCCGGATCGACACCGTACGCCGCCGGACGCGGGCCGCCGGGGGGCCGCCCGGCGGGGACCCGGCCGACGGCCGGACCGTACGGGCCGGGGACGTGGAGGTCGACCCGGCCGGGCGGACCGTCACCGTGGCCGCGTGCGAAGTCCGCCTGACACGGCGGGAGTTCGACGTACTCGCGCTGCTGGCGGCCCGCCCGGACGAGGTGCACTCCCGCGAGGAGATCCTGGACCGGATCTGGGGCGACGCCTTCCTCGCCGCCTCCCGCTCCCTGGACGTGCACGTGGCGGGCATCCGCGCCAAGACGGGCCGTCCGGGCCTGGTGCGCACGGTGCGCGGGTTCGGCTACCAGCTCGGCGCGGACCCGGCCGTACGCGGGGAGCGGGACACGGACCGGTGAGGCGCAGGCTGCTCGTGGTGCTGATGGTGCTCATGGGGGTGGCCGCGCTGCTGCTCTGCGTGCCCTTGGCCGACGCCTACGCGCGGGGGCGCACCGAACACCTGCTGCTCCAGCGGCGGTCGGAGGCCGTCCGGTTCGCCGACCTCGCCGACCGGACGGAGAGCGACGCGGACCGGGCGGAGCTGTCCGCCGAGATCGGCCGGTACGCACAGCTGTACGGGACCTCGGTGATCGTGGTCGACGCGGCGGGGGCGACCGTGGCCCGGGCGGAAGGGGGCGGCCCCGCCGGGGCCGCCCAGCCGTCCGGTGCCGCCGACGCCCTCCGCAGGGCCCTCACCGGGCGTTCCACCGACCGGCTGCCCCCGATCCGCCCCTGGGGCCCGGACGGCGTGGCGCTCGCCGAGCCGGTGGGGCGGGACGAGCGGGTCAGCGGGGCGGTACTGCTGGCCGTGCCCACGGACGCCGCCCGCCGGGACGTGACGGTCCGCTGGTCGCTGATCGGCGCCGGTGCGGTCGCCGCCTTCGCCGCGGCGGCCCTGGTCGCCGCGGGGATCACGCGCTGGCTGATGCGGCCGGTCCTCGACCTGGACCGGGCGGTGGAGCGGCTGGCCGCCGGCAGTCTGCGGGCCCGGGCCGCCTCCGACACCGGGCCGCCGGAACTGCGGCGGCTGCGGCAGCACTTCAACGGGATGGCGGAGGCCGTCGCCGACTCCCTGGGCCGCCAGCGGGACTTCGTCGCCGACGCCTCCCACCAGCTGCGCAACCCCCTGGCCACGCTGGTGCTCCAGTTGGAGAACGTCGAACCGCACATCGCCCCGGGCCCGGGGCTGGCCGAGCACGCCCGGGCCCTGGACGAGGCGGAGCGGCTGGAGGAGCTGCTGGACGGGCTGCTGGCGCTGGCGCGGGTGGAATCCGGGGCGGCGGAGCTCGCGGACCAGGACCTGGTGGGTGCGGTATGGGGACGGGTCGAGGCCTGGGCCCCGGTGTTCCGGGCCGCCGGGCTGGAGCTGGCGGCCGACGGCCTGCCGCGGGAGCTGCCGGTCCGCGCCCTGCCCGACGCCGCGGGGCGGATCCTGGACGCGCTGCTCGACAACGCGGTGAAGTTCGTGCCGTCCGGCGGCCGGGTGGAGGTACGCGTCACGGCCCCGGCCGACGGCGGGGCCCTGGTCCGGGTCGCCGACGACGGGCCCGGGGTTCCGGCCGACCAACTGGGCCTGCTCCTGCGGCGTTTCGCCCGCGCGCCCGAGCACCAGAACGTGCGCGGCAGCGGGCTGGGGCTGGCCATCGCCGAGGAGATCGCCCGGATCAGCGGGGGCCGGCTCGACGTCGCCGCGAACGCCCCGCGGGGCCTGGCCTTCACATTCCGGCTGCCGCCCCCCGCGAGCGGCGCGCCGCGCTCCGGGGAGAGCCGGCCCCGCGCGGGGGACGGTCCGCCCCGCGCGGGGGACGGCGGGCCCCACGCGGGGGACGGTGGGCCCCGCACCGGGGACGGTCAGCCGTACACCGAGCGGTAGTAGGAGACCGCGCCCGGGTGGAGCGGCACCCCGCCGGTGGAGATCGCGAAGCGGGGTTCGAGCCGGACGCCCGCCGTCACCTCGCGCAGCAGGTCGCTCCGGCGGTCGAACAGCACCCGCAGCAGCGCGCCCGCGGCGGACGCGCCCACGTCCTCGCGGGCCAGGAGGTGGTTGGCGACGCCGATGGTGCCCACCGGCCCGGGCAGTCCGTAGGCTCCGGCGGGCAGGGTGACGGCCGTGTAGACGGGGCCGTGGATCCGGCGCAGGGCGTCCGCGTAGCCGTCCAGCGGCAGGAACCGCAAGGGGAGTTCGCGGGCCAGGTCGGTCAGGGCGGGGGTGGGTACGCCGCCGGACCAGAACACGGCGTCGACCTCGCCCGAGCGCAGCGCGGCCGTCGACTCGGCCAGGCCCAGCTGCCGTTCGCCGGCCGGCGCCGGGCCCTGCGTCAGCCCGGCGGCGCGCAGCACGCGGCCCGCCAGCACCTGGACCCCCGACCCGGCGGCGCCGGCCGCGAGCGGGCGCCCGCCGAGGTCGGTCAGCGAGCGGACCGGTCCGGCGGCCCGGACCAGGAGGTGGGTGTAGTTGACGTAGACGCGGGCCAGTGCTGTCACCGGGGCCGGCCGGGCGAACGGTTCGCGCCCCAGGGCGGCGTCCTCGGCCACGTCGGCCATGGAGAGCGCGAGGTCGGCGGAGCCCTCGTCCAGCCGGCGCAGGTTGTCCACGCTCGCGGCGGTGGCGAGCGGGACGATCTCCAGCCGGCTTCCGCTGTCGGCGACGGCGCGGGCGAGCGCCCGCCCGAAGGCGTTGTACGGGCCTCCCCGCGGCCCGGTCGCCAGCCGGAGCCGGGGTACGGGCGCGGCGCGGCCGGAGCAGCCGGGGAGGGCCGCCGCGACCGCGAAGCCGAGTCCGGCGGCCATCAGGGGCCGTCGTCCGGTCGCCGCGCGGGTCACGGCGGCGGCCTGTCCCGCACTCACGCGCGAAGGTCCTCCGCGGTGGGGACGACGAGGCCGAACAGGTCGGTGATCGTGGTCAGGGCGGCGGCCTGGAGGGCGGACGCGGGCAGGACCGTGCCGTCCGGGGTGGTCAGGGCGCGGGTGGCGGTGGCCTCGGCGACGACGGTGGGCCGGTAGCCGAGGTTGAAGGCCTGCTGGGCGGTGAAGGTGACGCACATGTGGGTCATGAACCCGGCCAGCACCAGGTCCTTGCCGCTGCCGGCCGCGAAGCCCAGGCCGGTGAGGGTCTTCTCCAGGTCGGTGGCGTGGAAGGCGTTGGGGAAGTTCTTCACGACGACGGGTTCGCCGTCGGCCGGGGCGACCTCGTCGCCGAGGGCGCCGATGTGCTCCCGGACGTCGTACGGGCTGCCCTCGCCGCCGTCGTGGACGACGTGGACGACGGGGGCGCCGGCGGCGCGGGCCCGCTCCAGCAGCCGGGCGCCGGCCGCGACGGCCTCCTCGGCGCCCTCCAGCGCCATCACGCCGGAGCGGTAGGTGTTCTGGAAGTCGATCATGATCAGGACCGAGTCGCCCAGCCGGGGCGGCTGCTGGTCCAGTCCGCTCAGCTCGCGCAGGGTCGCGGACGCGGCGGTGGTCGTGGTGGTGCCGTC
Organism: Streptomyces sp. NPDC032091; assembly: GCF_055580265.1. Classification (NCBI taxonomy): domain Bacteria; kingdom Bacillati; phylum Actinomycetota; class Actinomycetes; order Kitasatosporales; family Streptomycetaceae; genus Streptomyces; species Streptomyces sp. NPDC032091. Next base: position 163,858 of record NZ_JBVILR010000012.1, read on the forward strand.
GGTGGTCGTGGTGGTGGTCTTGGTGGTCACGGGATGCCTCTCATCGGGATGCGGTCCGGCGGGAGCGGGCAGGGCGGAGCGTCCGCCCGGCCGGCCGCCGGGGAAAAGGGGTGGTCGGGGCCGTCGGCCGTCAGGCCGTCCGGGTGCGGAAGCGGCGCCGGTAGGCCGCGGGGGTGGTGGCGAGCTGCCGCCGGAAGGCCCGGTGCAGGGTCTCCGCCGAGCCGAGTCCGGAGCCGGCCGCCACCTGGTCGAGCGGGCAGTCGGTGCTCTCCAGCAGCCGCCGGGCCACTTCGACGCGGACCGCCTCGACGTAGGCGGCGGGGCTGGTGCCCGTCTCCTGTTTGAAGACGCGGGCGAAGTGCCGTTCGCTCAGGCACATGCGGGCGGCCAGGGCCGGCGCGGACAGGTCGGCGTCGGGGTGGTCGGCGATCCACAGGCGCAGGTCGTCGATCTCCCTCCGGCCGGCGGCCGGGCGGCTGAGCGGGACCGAGAACTGGCTCTGCCCGCCCTGCCGCTTGAGGTACATGACCAGCTGCCGGGCCACGGCCAGCGCGGTCTGCTCGCCGAGGTCCTCCGCGACCAGGGCCAGCGAGAGGTCCAGGCAGGCGCTGATCCCGGCCCCCGTCCACAGCCGGCCCCGGTCCGTCCGTACGAAGATCGGATCGGGGTCGACGGTGACGTCCGGGTGGTCGGCGGCGAGCTGGGCGGCGGTCGACCAGTGGGTGGTGGCCGTCCTCCCGGCGAGCAGTCCGGCGGCGGCCAGCAGGTGGGCGCCCACGCACACCGACGCGACGCGCCGGGCGTGCGGGGCGGTCTCCCGCACCCACGCCACGACCTCCTCGTCGATCCGGGCTACGGGACCGTCCTCGGCCATGTCGACCGCGCCCGGCACGAGGAGGGTGTCCACCTCCGCGCCGACGTCGCCGAACGCCACGTCGGTCAGCAGCCGTACGCCCGCCGACGTGCGCACCGCGCCGGCCGCCGCGCCGGCGAGGCGGACCTCGTACCCGGCCCGGCCCGCGGTCTCGCGGTTGGCCAGCGCGAAGACCTCTGCGGGGCCGGTGACGTCGAGGAGGTCGACATCGGGGAAGACCGCGATGACGACACGGTGTGCGGTGGGCATGCCCCCATCCTCCCCGCGGCCGGCGCGGGGCCGCAATGACGCTTCCCCGTCACATTCGGACACGAGTCCGAAGGGGGGGTCCGGGCACCGGCGGGCGCACCGCCCGGCGATCGGGTGACGTTGCGCCACCTCCCGCCCGGTCCCCCGTTACCAGGAAGACCTCTCCCGTCCGGGGCCGGTCCTCCGCCAGACAAGGAACCTTTCGAGCATGCTGAAGAAGATGATGGTCACCGCCGCAGCCACCGCCGCCGCGCTCGGCGCGGGCGCTGCCGCTGCCGCCCCGGCCATGGCCATCGGCAACGACAACGGGATCAACACCGTCAACGGCAACGGTGCCCAGCAGATCTACGGCAACCAGAAGACCGCGGGCGACCTGAGCCCCCAGCTCGGCCTGGTCCAGGGCACGCTGAACAAGCCCTGCGTCGGCCTGCCCGTCAAGGTGAACGCCCAGTCGCTGGTGGCCCTCATCGCCAACGTCGGTGTCCAGGACATCAATGTCCTGTCCAACCCGCAGAACCAGCAGTGCACCGAGAACTCCACCCAGGCCAAGGGCGACGAGCCGCTCTCGCACATCCTGGACAACATCCCGGTCCTCTCCGGGAACCTCTCCGCCGGCAGCTGAACGGCCGAGGCCCCCCACCCCGCGTCCGGGGTGGGGGGCCTCGTCGTGCCGTCAGCGGGACCGGTGGAGGGTCACCACATCACCGGCAGGCGCTCCGGCAGGCGCTTCATGAAGCCGGTGCGCCACACGAGCTGTTCGACGGGGACCGCCAGCCGCAGCCGGGGCATCGCCGCGAGGACGGCGCGCAGGCCGATCTCGGCGTGCTTCTTGCCGAGGGCCGTGGCCGGGCAGTAGTGCGAGCCGCCGCCGAAGGAGAAGTGGGCGGAGGAGTTGGCCCGGGTGAAGTCGAGGCGGTGCGGGTCCGGGAACACCGAGGGGTCGAAGTTGGCGCCCTCGGGCAGGACGAGCACCAGCTCGCCCTTCTTCACCTCGACGTCGCCGAGGGTCATGTCCTCCATGGCCAGACGGGGCAGCCCGTCACCGATGGACAGGTTGATCCGCAGGAGCTCGTCCACGGCCTGGGGCATCAGCTCCGGGTGGTCGGCCAGGTGGTCGGCCTCCTCCGGGTGGGTGAGCAGGGTGACCAGCGCCATCGCGAGGAAGCCGGCGGTGGAGATGACGCCCGCGCCGAACAGGGTGACGCCGACGGTCGCGAACATCTCGTCGCTGACGTGCTCGTAGCCCTCGGTGCCGCGCAGCTTCGCGAGATCGCCGACCAGGCCCTGCTCGGTGTCGTCGAGACGGGCCGTCATGTAGGCGATGTCGCGGTCCCAGTTCAGCCGGGCCGCGGGGATCTCCCGGGGGCTGTTCATGAACGCGATCGGCAGGGACTCCGACAGCAGCGGGGCCGCCTCCTGCGGTATGCCGAGGATCCGGCAGTGCATCGCCTCCGAGAAGGGGTCGGTGAACATGGACCGGATGTCGACGGGGGCGCCGTGCCGGAGCATCCGCTCGACCAGCTCGGCGGCGTGCTGCTCCATCCACTCCTGGAGGCCCGGGGCCTTGGGGTTGATCGCCTTCATGACGGCCTTGCGCAGGCCGGCTCCGGTGATGTTGCCCATGTTGTTGACGACCTCGGGCGGGATCGTCAGCGCGTACTGGCGGGGCACTCCCGGGTCGGAGGTGTTCTTGAGGCTGAACCGGTCGTCCTCCAGGACCTGCTTGACGAGCTCGTACGAGGAGACCAGCCAGGCCTCGGCTCCGGCGATGGTGCGTACCTTCACCACCGGGGCGAGCTCGTCGATCTGGGCGGGCAGGTGGGTGCCGTCCCACGTGAAGGGGAAGTCGAGGATCGGGTCCGCGTGGGTGGTCACAGCTGGTCTCCTTCGGTGGCGGGGGTGACGACGGCGTGGCCCTGGTTGCGGGAGGCCCGCAGTCCGGCGCCGCGCGAGTAGAGCAGGTCCGCCATGGGCAGCGCCTGGTGGTAGCAGTTCAGCGACGAGGGGACGCCGAGGATCGCGGGCGTGTCGAGGAACAGGGGCGCCTCGGCGCACACGTAGTCGAGGCAGACCTTCCGCTGCTGCGCGGTGGGCTGCCGGCCTCCGAGCACCTTCGAGGACAGGAAGATGTCCACGAGTTCGTTCGCGGTCTCGGCGAACGCCGGATCGGTGCCGAGCCGTTCCAGCAGGTCCGCGTGCATAAGGTCGTAGGCGGGGATGCCCTGGAGGGAGGACATGGGCCTCCCGCGCAGACGGGTCCCCGATGGGTCGGTATCGGCCACCGCGTTGGTCACCTTGGCGCGTACGCCGCGGAGGTTCTTGACTGTTTTTCGGCGGGCCTCGTCTTCCGGATAGCCCATGGCCACATACATTTCGGCCACGTGCAGGTCGGTGTAGATCAGATCCGCCTGACGGAAGTTGTCGAGGGCCCATTCGGCGAGCGCGTGCACGCGCTGGGCGGAGAAGTAGGAGTTGCCGGGGGAGATGCCGATGACGGCATGGTCCCCTTCGCCAGCGATGACCTGGCAGTGCGGGGTGTAGGGGTCAACGCGGAAGGCGCTGGTCCGGATTGCTGTGGTCATGGGAGTGGTCACGTCCCTGTCGCCGCGATTCCCCGCTCGGACCCCGTGTCCCGGGTGCGGCGGCGACGTTCAGAACCTATCCGCAAAGCACGGCTCCGGTTGGATTACCGCACAGTTCGTCTCGGGTTCTGGACTCAGATGTTGCCCCAGTCAACAGGGGTGACCTGTGGGGTTGTTGTTCTGCCCTGCAAGGTGGCGATCAGGCGGTTCCCTGGCTCATTGCCGCCTTTCCACTACAAGATCGCCGGATGGGCCACATGTACCGAGTGGCCGGAACGGGAGGCCGAAAACATCGTGCGGGCCTTCCGCCCGTTCCGGGACGTGATCACACATAGTGGGTCATGTGCACTCCGAGGAGACCCAGGTGCGGGTGGTGATCCGTCCAGGTCATGTCACGGAACCGCCACAGCGCCGCGCCCGCGCAACCGGGCGGGAGCGCGGCGCGTGACCGTGGACGCGAGTGCCGGCGCGGAACCGGTCGTGAACCAACGGGAGCACCCCATGCAGTACACCAACAGCCTCCGGCGCACCGCCGCCGCACTCGCGGCGGCCGCAGCGGCCACCGCCCTGATGACGGGCTGCGGCCCGACGGGGGACACGGGCGCCGCCGCCACGCCCTCCTCCCCGCCGGCGGCTTCGGGACCCGCGCAGACCACCCCCGCCGGGGGCGGCACGGGCGGGAACGGGGGCACGGGCGGCTCCTCCGCCACCGGGGGCACGGCGGGCGGCACCGGCGCCAAGCCGACGCCCTCCGCACCGGGCGGCGGCGGCAAGACGAAGGCCTGCACGATCGACGACATCGAGGTCTCCCCGGCCCACCAGGCCGACGTCCGCCCGCCCGGGACGGGCACCGGCGCGGCGCTCGTCTCGGTCACCAGCCATGCGCACTGCACCCTGCAGGGCTTCCCCCAGGTCGCCGGCGCGGGCAACGGCTCGCCCGACAAGAACCTCCCGCTGGCCACCACCAACAGCGGTACGGCCGCCCCGGTGTCCCTGACCCCCGGGGCCCGCGCCTGGACGAAGCTGACCTTCGTCAACGTCCAGGGCGAGGCGGACGGCTACTGCGTGTCCGGCTCCACGCCGGTCGTCTTCCCCAGCCTGGTCATCCGCGTGCCGGGCGCGGGCGCCCACCAGATCGGCCTGGACGACGGGCAGATCGCCGAGTGCGACAACAAGGTGACCGTCACCCCCTTCTCCCTGACCAAGCCGTCCTGACCCGGACGGGCCGGACGGGCGGCCGGAGGGGGCGTCAGGAGACGCCGTACCACTGGCTGCCCCAGCCGGTGTTGATCGTGCCGGTGGACTGCTCCGCCAGGTTGAGGGCGGGCGGCAGCGAGGTCTGGCCGGTCAGGACCGTGCTGTAGCGCAGGGCCGGGGGCGCGAGGCCCGCGTTCACCGAGATGCCGGCGCCCGTCGCCTTCAGGGTGAGGGCGTTGGTGGCCCAGGTGCCGTTCAGCAGGAGGGCGATGAAGTAGGTGCCGGGGCCGGCGGTGAAGGGCTTCGTGAGGGGCAGCGGTTTGGCCACCGCGTCGGTCATCAGCTGGGGCGAGACGTCGGCGGTGGACGCGACCAGCTTGCCGGTGGCGTCGTACACGCCGAGGTAGCAGTTGGAGAGCTGGGCGCCCGCGTCGACGCCGGCCAGGCCCAGCCAGATGTTGGACCAGGTGATCTGCTCGCGCAGGCCGATCCGCACCAGGGTGATCCGTCCGCCGACGCCGGCGGCCGACTGGGCGGTGACGTGCCCGGCGTCGTTGGGGTCGCCGGTCCAGGCCAGCAGGTTCTGGTCCTGCGGGCGGGGGCCCTCGTAGCCCGCGCCGCCGCCCTGTACGGGCGCCGGCGCGGCCGCCGGGGTGCTCGCGGCCGGGCGAGGGCCGCCGTCGGACGAGGTGCACCCCGAGAGGGCGAGCAGCGCTGCGAGGGTGGCGGCGAGGCCGGCGGTGGTCGTACGGGTGCGCATGGTCCCCCCATGTGGTGCGGATGTGCCGGGAGTCATCGTCACATGCGTCCCTGTGGCCACGGCAAGCGCCCGATTCGTCCGCCTCCACGGGAGCGGTTCCGGCCTGTCGGCGCGCGGAGTTGGCCCGGGAACCGGTCGCGGCGGCGGGCGGGGCGTGCCGATACTGCACGGGTGGGGCAGGGACGGGCCGGGAGGGGCGGGGAACCGATGGGATCGAGCGGGCTGTGGGGCGGCGGCGCGCGCAAGCGCGGGCGCGGGGTCGCGGCGTTGGCGGTGCTGGGGGTGCTGGGAGCCGGGGTCCTCGTCCCCGCGGCGCCGGCCGGGGCGGCGGCGCGGTGCGGGTCCGCCGGAGCGGGCGGGGCGGTGCAGGTGGGGTACGTCCCGGACTGGGTCGAGTCGATCGCGGTGGACCGGCGGGGCCGGATGTTCGCCACCGCGTACTTCAGCGGCCGGGTCTACCGGATCGACGCCCCGGGGGCGGCTCCCGTCGCGCTCACCGGGAACATCGGCGCCGACGGCGGGATCGTGGTCCGCGAGGACGGCCGGCTGCTCGTCGGTACGGGCAACGACCTCGCGCACTCGCTGACCGGGGACCTGCTGCCGGTCTCGAAGCTGCTGGAGGTGGACCCGGACACCGGGGCCGTCTCCGTGTACGCCTCGGGGCTCGGCGGGATCGACGGGGTCGCGCTCGCTCCCGACGGGACCGTGTACACGACGACCCTGGGCGGTTCCGGCATCGGGCGCGTCACCCCGGACGGCCGGGTGGATCCCGCGTGGGCACGGGTCGCGCAGCCCAACGGGATCGCCGTGTCCCCGGACGGGTCCGAGGTGTACGTCGTCCAGACCACCCTCGCGCCCGGGGTGTACCGGATCCCGGTCGGGGACCCGGGGCATCCGCGCCGGTGGGTCTCGGTCGGGGCCTCCGACGCCGCGGCGCTGCCGGACGGGCTCACCCTCGACGGCCGGGGCCGCCCGCTGATCGCCACGCACGCGGCGGGCCAGGTGTGGCGGGTCGAGGACGGGGCGCTGTGCGCCGTGGCCTCGGGGCCGGAACTGCGCCTGTCGACGCAGTTGGTGTACGGGCGGGGCACGCAGGGGTTCTCGGCCGGGCGGCTGTACCGGGCGGGGGTCGACGGCCGGATCATCGAGGTGCCGGACGGGGCCGGGGTCTAGGTGCCGTCGTGCGGGGGCTGGAGGTCGTCCCAGGCCATCGAGCTCATCCGCCAGCCCTCCGGGGTGCGGACGAACTGGGTGGTCTTGCGGCCCTCGGCCTCGAACCACTCGCCCTCCAGGCGGCCCGACTTGCGGTACGTGCTGAAGCGGTGGGCGATCGACCCGAAGATCTCGGTGCGTTCGCTCACCTCCCACTCCGAGAACTCCGTCAGCGTGCCGTCGGTGAGGATCCGGCGGCGGGGTTCGACGAAGGCGTCGAGGTCGTACACGACGGGGTGGCCGCCGACGTTCTTGATGATCATCCCTTGGGGGATGAACACCTTCCGCACGGCGTCGAGGTCCGGGGCCGCACCGGTGTTGGCGAACGCGCCGAGGAAGGCGCGCATCAGCTCGTCGAGCTCGGTCTTCACGTCGGATGTGTCGGATGCGTCGGACACGTCGGGCCCCTCCCACGGGTCGTACACCGGTGTACGACCCGATCGTAGGCGTCCGGGCTCCGCTCCAGAAGATCCGTACGGCCGGTACCGCGGCATCGGTCCGCGTACAGTCCGTGCTGTCCCGCACCTCTCGACGGCCGGGCCGACGGCCGGACAGGAGCAGTCCCGTGGCCACAGACGCCGCCCCCGAGCAGCTTCCCCCGCAGCCGACCGGACCGGGCGGCCGGGCCGTGCCCGTGCCCGAACTGGAGCCCGCGGCCGTGGAGTCCTGGCGGGCCGACGGGGGCCGGCTGGTCGAGCTGCTGGCGCGGGCGCGCGAGCGGCTCGGGGGTGTCGCCGCCGTCCGGCTGGGGCCCCGGCCCACCGTCCTGGTCACCGCGCCGGAGGCCGTGCGGCACGTCCTCGCCCGGCACCCGGACCGGTACGTCAAACGCTCCCACCGGGCCCGCCTGCTGATCGGCGACGGGGTGCTCGCCGCCACCGGCGGGGACTGGAAGCGGCAGCGGCGGCTGCTCCAGTCGCAGTTCACCGGGACGGGGATGCGCCGCTACGAGCGGCGGATCGCCGCCGCGGCCCGGGCCGCGGCGGAGCGGTGGGCGGGGTACGCGCGCACCGGGCAGGCCTTCGACGTCGGGGAGGAGATGCGGCACTTCGCCCTCGACACCATCTGGCGCTCCCTCACCGGACACCCCCTGGACCCGGTCACCGCCCGCGAACTGGCCTCCGTGGCGGCGGTGGTGGCGGCGCTGCCCAGCCTGCCGGCCGATGCGGTGGAGGCCCGGGGCACGGTGGCCCGGGACCTCGCGCGGATCGACGCGGTGGCCCGGGAGGCCGTCGCCGCCGCCCGCCGCGGGCAGGCCGGGCCCGACGGGCCCGGCCTGCTCCAGGTGCTGGTCGACGCCGCGCGGGAGCACCCCGAGTACACCGACCGGCTGGTGCGCGACGAGCTGGTGACCCTGCTGGTGGCCGGGCACGAGACGACCGCCACCACCCTGACCTGGCTGTACCTGCTGCTCGACCGGCATCCGCGGGCCCGCGAGGAGGCGCTCGCCGCCGGCGCCGCGGGTTCGCCGCAGCGCCGGGAGGCGGTCCAGGCGCTGGTCGGCGAGACCCTGCGGCTGTACCCGTCGGCGTGGATCCTGCCCCGGTACACCGCGGAGGCCGACACCGTGGCCGGGTACGCGGTGGAGGCGGACAGCGACGTGCTGGTCTGCCCGTACCTGACGCACCGCGACCCGGTCCTGTGGCCGGACCCCGAGCGGTTCGACCCGCGCCGGTTCACGGCCGGGGGCGGCCGCCCCGCCGCGACGGGCGCCTATCTGCCCTTCGGGATGGGCCCCCGGGCCTGCCTGGGCACGCAGTTCGCACTGCGGGAGTCGACGGTGCTGCTGGAACACCTGCTGCCGCTGTACGTACCGGCCTTCTCCTCCGTCCCGGACGGGGCCGCGTACGGTCTCACGGTCCGCCCCGACGGGCCGACTCCGGCGACGCTGGCGCCGCTCTAGACCCAGGGCAGGGTGCGCCAGGGGCTGGTGGGGTCGGTGGTGAGGAGGCGGTGGACGGCGAGGACCGACTCGTACCACTCGCCGAACTCCTCGTCGTCGAAGTGGAGGCAGCGGCCGAGGACGTAGCCGGCGGAGAAGTCCTCCCAGGAGCGGTAGTTGTCGTGGACGAGGCGTCCGGCGCGGACCACCGCCGCCTCGGCCTCCGCCGGGGTGCACAGGCGGGCCCCGAGGCCCCAGCGGGCCATGCCGGAGGCCCGGCCGTAGTCCCAGGCCTCGACGCTGCGGACGTATCCGCCGTCGGGCAGCAGGCCGTCGGCGCGGAAGCGGGCCTCGTAGCGGGTGATCCGGCCGATCAGCCGCTGCACCCCGGCCACCTGGCCCTCCAGCTCGGCCGGGGACACGGGGCTGCCCTCGGTGACGCCGTCGGGGGTCAGCCGGGGCTGCGCCGCCGCCTCGGCGCGCCGGCGCAGCACGTTCACCGCGGCCTGGCGCCAGTGGTCGGCCTCGACGGGGCCGGCGAAGTCCAGGGCCATGCCGCCGCGCAGCCGCAGGACGAACTCCCAGACCCCGCTGACCATGTCGGCGGCGAGCAGTCGCTCCAGGCTGCTCTGCCACTGCTCGCGGGTGGTGACTCCCCACCACCGCTCCAGCGACCGCTTCTCGGCGGCGTAGCCGCCGCCGTGGTAGGCCATGGCGTTCCAGAACCGGCCGTTGGCCACGGCGATGTGCGCGCCGGCCGCCAGCCCGAAGGCGACGCGGCCCGTGAGAGGACCGCCCTGCTCCAGGGTGCGGACGGTGTCCGCGACCGGACCCTGGTCCTCGACGGCGTGGTGGTGGCGCCGCCACAGCGCCCGGCCCTCGGGCCCGGCGGGCAGCACTCCCTCGCAGGGGCTGCCGGGGTTGACGACGAGGTACGGCGGGTCCTGCGTGGTCCACACCCCGGCGAACCAGTCCAGGTCGTAGGCGTTGTAGACGGGGTCGGGCAGCGGCTGCGGCAGCATGCCGGCCGTGTAGACGGCCAGGCACATCGTCTGCGTCCGCGGGTTCCAGTACGGGTGGAAGAGGCTCTTTCCGGGGTTGGCGTCGACGTACGCCCGCGACTGCATCATGTACAGGTCCGCGCGGGCGAGGAGGTCGTAGTAGGCGGGCCAGTCGCCGCGCTCCTTCGCCTCGTACAGTCCGCGCTCGACCGCGCTCGGCGCCTGCCAGCCCGGCGGACCGAACTGCCCCGGCGGCCCGAACCGCCCTGCCGGACCGAACTGCCCCGTCGGGCCCTGCGCCGGCAGGGCACCTCCCTCGTGACTCGCTGTCAACCCCATGGCAAGACCTTAACCGGCGGGCCGGGGGTCGACGGGCGTCAGGACCCCGAGGCGGTCCTCGACCGCCTGGGCGGCGGCGAGGCACAGGTCCTCGCGGAAGGCCCGGCCGATGATCTGCACCCCGGAAGGGAGCCCGTCGCGCAGTCCGGTGGGGACGGCCACGGCGGGTACGCCGACGAAGCTGGTCGCGGTGCACAGGCGCATGCCGGAGGCGACGCGGTCGCGGCCCGCCCGGTCCCGCGACTCCAGGCCCGGCTCGACCGGCGGCTCGGTGAAGGAGGGGCCGAGCAGCAGCGGGTAGGCGTCGAGGAAGCCGGCCCAGGAGCGGCGCAGGTTCAGCCAGGTGCCCGCCAGCGCCACGAGTTCGGCGGCGGTGGCGGGCGGGGTGCGGTCCATGGCGAACCCGATGTAGCGGTCGCCGCCCTCGCCCAGGAGGGGGCGGACGGCGGGCCAGGCCGGGGCGAACTCGGTGAGGGTGAGGCGGTCGTAGGCGTCGAGGGTCTCGTCCAGCCGCGGGACGTCCGCGACCTCGCACACCTCGTACCCGGCGTCGGCGAGCGCGGCGGCCGCGTCGGCGACGGCGGCGCGGACGGCCGGGTGGACCCCCCGGCCTCCGGGGTCCGCCACCACGGCGACCCGCACGGGGCCGGGGAGCGAGGGCAGGTAGGCGGGGACGGGGACGGCCCTCGGGTCGCGGGGGTCGGTGCCGGCCAGCGCCTCGTAGGCCAGGCGGAGGTCGGCGACGCAGCGGGCGAACGGGCCGTCGGTGACGAGCGCCTGGGAGGCCGGGCCCGGGTCGTCGGGGCCGAGGACGCGGTGGTCGGCGGGGAAGCGTCCGGTGGTCGGCTTCAGTCCGGCGACCCCGCAGAACTGGGCCGGGACGCGGATGGAGCCGCCGGAGTCGTTGCCGAGGCCGAGGGCGGCCATGCCCGTGGCGACGGCGACCGCGTCGCCGCCGCTGGAGCCGCCGGGGGTGCGGGCGGGGTCCCAGGGGTTGGCGGTGTCGCCGAAGAGTTCGCTGCGGGTGTGCATCCCGGCGAGGACCAGGGTGGGCATGTTGGAGTGGCCGACGGGAATGGCGCCGGCGGCGCGCAGCCGGGCCACGGGGGGTGCGTCGGCCGGGGCGACCAGGTCGCGGAAGCGGGGGACGCCGAAGGTGGTGGGGACCCCTTCGACGGGGGTGGTCTCCTTCACCGTGAAGGGCACGCCGGCGAGGGGTCCGAGCTCCTCCCCGGCGGCCCGCCGGCGGTCCGTCAGGGCGGCGGTCTCGCGGGCCCGCGCGGCCATCGGCTGGGTGACGGCGTTCACCCGCGGGTTGACCTCGGCGATGCGTTCCAGGTGGCTCTCGACCAGCTCGGCGGCGGAGACCTCGCCGCCGCGCACGGCTGCCGCCTGTGCGGCGGCCGTCATCCGCCAGAGGGGTTCCGGCATGGTTCGTACGCTCCCGTCGTCGTTTCGATGCGCTTGCATCGGAACCCTATACGCCGAACCGATGCGAGCGCATCGAATAAGCTGGCGGGGATCGCGGCGGAGAGGGAGGCGGGGAACGTGCCCAGGCAGGTGGACCACGAGGAGCGGCGCCGGCTGATCGCCGAGGCGGTGTGCCGGCTCGCGGACGAGAGCGGGCTGGAGGGCGTGACCCTGCGCGACGTCGCCGGGCGGGCCGGGGTGTCCATGGGCGCGGTGCAGCGCTGTTTCCGCACCAAGGAGGAGATGCTCCTGTTCACCCTGGCGCACATCGGCGAGCGGATCGGCGAACGGGTGCGGGCCCGGCTCGTACGCACCCCGGCGCAGTCGCCCGCCTCCGCCCTGGGCCACGCGGCCACGGAGGTGGCCCTGCTGCGCGGGGAGCACCGCGCGGAGGCCCGGGTCTGGCTCGCGTTCGTGGCGCAGGCGGCGGTCAGCGCGCCGCTGGCCGAGACGCTCAGGGCGAACTACGCGTCCCTGGAGTCGATGTTCGCCCGGCTGCTGGCGGAGGCGGCCTCGGCGCGTCCCGGGGTCGTGCCCCTCGATGCGCGGCAGGAGGCTCGTACCCTGCTCGCCCTCGCCGACGGCCTCACCACCCACGTGCTCATCGGACACCTCGGCCCGCCCGCGGCCCAGGAGGTCCTCCACGCGCACCTGTCCCGGCTCTGGGAGCGCCCGGCCTGAGCCGAGCCGGTGGGAGGCCGCCGACCGGGCTGTGAAAGAGTGCCCGGGGCATCCATCCGACAGGCCAGAAGGGCCCACCAGCATGAACACAGCCGACCAGCCCGACCACCCGGCGGCCGTGGCGGCGGAGGCCGCCCGGTTCGCGGACCTGCTCCGCGGCGCCGACATGACGGCCCCCGTGCCCACCTGTCCCGGCTGGGACCTGACCGACCTGGCCCGGCACGCCGGCAGCGTGCACCGCTGGTTCTCGGTGCTGCTGCGGCAGCGCATCCAGGCGCCGCCGACCAGCCGGGACGTGGACCTGCGCCTGCCGGAGCGGCCGGAGGGGTACGCCGACTGGCTGGCCGAGGGCGCCGCCGAGGCGGCGGAGGTGTTCGCCGGCACCGACCTGGACGCACCCATGTGGGTGTGGGGCGCCGACGGCCACGCCCGCTTCTGGGTGCGCCGGATGCTCTTCGAGACCCTGGTCCACCGGGTGGACGCGGAACGGACCCTGGGGCTGCCCTCGGCCGTCGACCTCGCGCTGGCACGGGACGGGGTGGACGAGTTCCTCGCCAACCTGCCCTACGCCGCCCTCTTCGCGCCCAAGGTGGCCGCCCTGCGGGCACCGGACCGGAGCATCCGGTTCGAGTGCGCCGACACGGACGGCTCGTGGCTGGTCCGGCTGCGCCCGGACGGCTTCGGCGTGGTCCCGGACGGCGCCGGGGACGCGGACCCCGCCGACGCGGTGGTCAGCGCCCCGGCCGCCGACCTGCTCCTGCTGCTGTACGGCCGCCTGGACCGATCGGCGCCGACGGTCACGGCCGCGGGCGACGCGGAGCTGCTCGACCTCTGGTTCGCCAACTCGGAGTTCTGAGGGCGCCGGCGGGCCCGACCCGCGATGCGGATCGTCACCGGGTGTGTCAGCGTGGGAGCGGGCGTCCCGCGCGGGGCGGGCCGGCCTGACGTGCTTGTCGTCGTCGCGGTGCGCGGCCTCGGGCTGAAGGGATCCTCTCGTGGCGTCTCCTGGTGATCCGCCGTCCCCGGCCCTCCCGGTCGAGGTCGCTCCCGCACGGGGCGGGCCGCCCGGGGAGAGCCCGACCCACACCTGGGCGGTGGGCCTGCTGATGGCGGCGGCCCCCTGCTCGGTGCGCGAGGCGAAGCAGATCCTGCTGGCGGCGGCCGAACTGGCCCGCGTCACGGCGGTGGAGGTGGCGGCGGCGATGGTCGCCGGCACGCTCGGGATACCGATGCCCGTCCGGATCGAGCGGGCCCTGCGCCGGTCCCTGGAGGCGGCCCGCACCCCGCACCGCCCCGGGGCGGTCCAGTCCGTGGGCATCCTGCCGAGCCGGCTGCGCACCGAGGAGGTGCTGTCCCGGCTGCGCGGCTGCCAGGCCCGCCTGGCGGCCGCGCCCACGGACCCGGGCACACTGCGGGCGATGGACGACGTCGCCTACACCCTGTGCGTGCTGATGGGCCGCCCCAGCACGCACCAGGCGGTCCTGGCGGCGGAAGCGCACCTCGCGGCCGCCGAATAGCGGGCGCGCCTCTCGGCCGCCGCACAGGGGGCGCACCTCTCGGCCGCCGCACAACCGCATTCCCGGGGCCCCGCGGACGGGCCCCGCGGACGGGGCCCCGGGTGCCGGGTCACCAGGTGACGGGCAGCCGCTTCACACCGCGGATCAGCATGCCGGGGATCCACGGCAGCTTCGCCTCGTCGGCGTCGCCGGTGAGCTCGGGGAAGCGCTCCAGCAGCGAGCGCAGGGCGATGCGGCCCTCCAGGCGGGCCAGCGGGGCGCCGAGGCAGTAGTGCAGGCCGTGCCCGAAGGCGACGTGGCCGCGGGCGTCGCGGCGGATGTCGAAGCGGTCCGGGTCCTCGAACCGGGCCGGGTCCCGGTCCGCGTCGGCCATGGCGATCAGGACGGTGGAGCGCTTGGGGATCACCACCCCGTCCATCTCCACGTCCTCCAGGGCCAGGCGCTCGGTGCAGGTCTCCACCGGGCCGTCGTAGCGGAGCATCTCCTCGATCGCGCCGTCGAGCAGGCCGAGGTCCGCGCGCAGGTCGGCGAGCTGCTCGGGGTGGGCGAACAGCGCGCGCAGACCGTTGCCGATCATGTTGACGGTGGTCTCGTGGCCGGCGATGAGCAGCAGGACCGACATGCCGATCAGCTCGGACGGCGAGAGCCGGTCCCCGCCCTCGTCGACGGCGTGGATCATCGCACTGAGCAGGTCCTCGCCGGGCTCGGCGCGCTTGGCGTCGATGAGGCCGCTCAGGTAGGCGATCATCTCCTCGTACGCGGCGGCCTCGGCCTCCGGGCTGGTGCGGGCGACCGCTTCGTTGGACCAGGCGCGGAAGGCGTCGCGGTCCAGGCCGGGCACGCCGAGCAGCTCGCAGATGACGGTCATCGGCAGCGGGAAGGCCAGGGCCTCCAGGAGGTCGGTCCGGCGCTCCTCGTTCGCCTCCATGGCGTCGAGCAGTTCGTCGGTGATCTGCTGGATGCGGGGCGCCAGTTCCTCGATCCGGCGCGGGGTGAACGCCCGGGCCACCAGGCGGCGCAGCCGGGTGTGGTGCGGCGGGTCGGCCATGAGCATGTGGGCCAGCGCCGGGTTGTCCTGCTCGACGTTGATGATCTGGCTGATGTCGCCGGAGCGGAGCCAGTCACGGCTCAGCCGCGGGTCGTTGAAGGCCGTACGACAGGCCTCGTACCCGACGACCAGCCACAGCTCCTCGCCGTCCGGCGTGCGGACGTGGTGGACGGGTCCGCGGTCGCGGAGCCGGGCGTAGACCGGGTACGGGTCGCGGACGAAGTCCGGACTCAGTTCCAGCAGGTCCACTATCTCGGTCCCAAGCGCCATTGCAATCCCCCTGAATGCATGTGTTGCCGTGCACGGTCACACGCCGATGCGTGTGCACCCCACACAGTAGTCATGAACCGGCCGGGGCGGGCGGCCGGACCCTTCCCCGCGCGGCCCGGCGGCTGCGGGGGGAAGGGTCTCGGGGCGTTCTCCGCCCTTGTCAGCAGCCGAAGTTGACGCGGCGGAACGTGGCGTAGTGGTCGGCGGTGTAGTAATCCTCCTGGTACTGCTGCCCGGTGACGATCCGTCGGGCCCCGCGCGTCGACGCACCGGGGGTGATCACCGTGTACTCGTGGTAGTAGCCGGTGCTCTGCGCCGGCAGGACGCGCTCGCGGTTCTGGAAGACGATGCCGTCCTGGGAGTACGGGAACGGGCCTCCCTGGTCGATGAGTCCGAGGGTGTCGTACGCCTCGTCGGGCAGGGCGGAGTAGCAGACGCTGCCGACCGCGGCGACGGCGGCGGGCGCGGAGGCCGGGGCGGCGGTGGCGGCCTGACCGGTGAACAGGGTGGCGGCGACGGCGGCCGCGGCGGCCAGGGCCGCGAAACGTGGGGGAATCCTCATGCGCCCCACACAACGCGCGTAGAGCGGGGTGCGTCAACGCCAACTCGACGGTATTTCCCGCCTGTTCACCGAGGTGGCACCGGGTGCGGCCCGAACTCCCCCGGCGCTTAAGGCGCCGTTCCCCTGAGGGCACCGCTCCGCTTCGCGGCGGGGGCGGTCAGCGCACGTCCGGCGCGGTCGTGACGGCGACGGCCGTGCTGCGCCGCCCCGCCGGGGTCGACGCGGTGCGGGGCGCGGCGGTGTGGATGCCGTACCTGACGGCGTACGGAGCGCTGAGCGGAGAGCCGACCCCCTACCGGGTTCGCACTCGGGATGCCCGCGCTGAACACCCGCCCGGTACGGACGGCGCGGCACCGACCCGTCCGGTACGGACGGCGCGGCTCCGGCCGCCCGGCGCCGCGCCCCCCGGGGCCGGTCAGGCGTCGGCGGGGTGGTCCGTGCCGCGGTCCTCGGGGAGGCCGGTGCCGCCCAGGCGGGTGAGCAGTCCGCTCAGCTCGCCGATGTCGCCGCCGGCCCACTCCGGCCCGCCGAAGACGTCGGCGGCCACCTGCTCGGCGGCCTTGAGGGCGTCCCCCAGCCGCTCCCGTCCGGCGTCGGTGAGGGCCGCGTACGCCACGCGGGCGTCGCGGGCGTCGGCCTCGCGCACCACCAGCCCTATCCGCTCCAGGGGCGCCAGTCCCCGGGTCACGCCCGAGGCCGTGAGCCCGAGCGCTCCGGCGAGGTCGACCCGTCGCATCCGGCCGCCCTCGGCCCGCCCCAGGTGCAGCAGCACCAGGAAATCGGCGAGGCTGACCCCGAACAGGGCACCCAGCCGGGAGTCGAACCGTCGCACCAGGGCGGTCTGGGCCTTCACCAAGCGCAGGGACACATCCAGCGCATCACTCATTGCTACCTCCTTGACCCCTCAAGCATATGTGAGAAACTTGAGGAGTCAAGGAGTGGTGCAGCAACCGGCCGCCCGCACCCCTACAACCGGCCGGGCGGGCCGCCGTCCGCGCCGTCCGGGGTCAGGTGGGCGACGACCTCGGCGAGTTCCTCGCACGCCTCCTCGATCTTCAGCCGGACGTTGTTCTGCTCGGTGACCAGGGCCGCCAGCAGCAGCCCGGTCAGCGCCGCCGCGCCGTTGAGGGCCTGGAGGTTGACCATGAGCTCCAGCAGGCTGCGCCCGGTGAACGGGCCGGCGTGGTCGGTGGCCGCCCAGATCGACAGGACGGACACGAGCAGGGCGCACGGCGCCGCCCCGGCCAGCTGGAAGCGCACCGCGGCCCAGATGATCAGCGGGAAGACCAGGAACAGCAGGGAGAGGGTGCTGTGCGTGGCGACGACGGTCGTGACGGCGGTCGCCGCCATCAGGGCCGCCGCCTCGGCCACGCGCAGGGGGGCGCGCGGCAGCCCGCCCCCGGGGAAGGCCAGCAGCAGCGGGGTCACCAACAGCACCCCCATGGCGTCCCCCGCCCACCAGGCCGACCAGGTGGGCCAGAAGCTGCTCATCGGCAGGTTGCCCGTCAGCACCAGGGTCCAGGCCCCCGCGGTCGCGCTGATCAGCATCGGGACCAGCCCGCCCAGGAAGACCAGCGCCAGCCCGTCGCGCAGCCGGTCCAGCTCGGGACGGAACCCGGCCCGGCGCAGGAGCAGCAGGGCGCACACCGGGGCCAGGACGTTGCCCGCCACGATGCCCAGGTCGGCGGGGTGGAACGCGGCGATCGCCTCGATGGCCAGGTACGTCCCGAGGGCGAATCCCGGCCAGACCCGCAGGCCGAACCGGAGCAGCGCGGCCACGGCGATGCCGGTCGGCGGCCACAGGGGGGTGACGACCGCGCCCGCGACCACGACCTGCCGCAGCAGGCCCAGCCGTCCGGTCGCGTAGTAGGCGGCGGCGACGGCGAGGACCAGCAGGAGCGTTCCGCACGTACGGCGCCATGGCCACGTACGGCGCCGTTGCAGGGTGCGCACCACAGCATCAGACAACAGCCCGGGCCCCCCGCCCCGGTGTGACACGCGTCAGCCCCCCGCGGCGGCGGCCCCGCCGCGGCCGTCCGGTTCCTCCGGGGCCTGCGCCCCGGGGCCGTCGTGACTGAGGACGAGCACCGCGGCGTCGTCGGCGTGGCCGGTGGAGTCGGCCACCTTCATCACCTCGGCGGCCAGCTCGTCGGGGTCGCCGCCCGCCGCCTCGCGGACGATGCGCGACACCCGCTCCAGCCCCGCCTCGATCGGGAACGAGGGCCCCTCCACCACGCCGTCGGTCAGCAGCACGATGGACCCCGCCGCCGTCAGCCGGCGCCGCGTGACCCCGTACCCGGACCCGGGGGCCAGGCCCAGCGGCGGCCCGCCGGCGTCCTCGGCGATGCCGTGGCGTCCGTCGACGGTGGCCCAGACGGCGGGGACGTGGCCGGCGCGGGCTCCCTGGAGCTCGCCGGTGGACGGGTCGTAGCGCAGCAGGCTGCACGTGGCGAACAGTTCGCAGTCCATCGAGAGCAGGACGTCGTTGGCCCTGCCCAGCACCTCCCCCGGGTCGGAGACCACGGCCGCCACGGCGCGCAGGCACACCCGTACCTGCCCCATGAAGGCGGCGGCCGCGACGTCGTGCCCCTGGACGTCGCCGATGGAGAAGGCGAGGGAGCCCTCGGGCAGCCGGAAGCCGTCGTACCAGTCGCCGCCGATGTCCAGGCCGTGCTGGGCGGGCGCGTACCGGGCCGCGGTCCGCAGCCCCGGCAGGACGGGAAGGGAGGCGGGCAGCATCTCGCGCTGGAGGGCCTGGGCCAGCTCGACCCGGGCGTGGTGCAGCTGGGCGCCCTCCCGCGCCTGGGCGGTGAGCCGCCCCAGCGTGCTCAGCAGATCGGCGCTGGCCGGCCGGGGGTGCCGCCGGCGCGGGGTCACGGACCACTCCCGGGTACGTCCATCTGCCTCTCTGCTCCCGCTGTGTGCAAGACCCCGGCACATCATATTTCGGCTCGGCTCCGCCCGCCCGGCGCCGCGGGGGCCCGCCGGGGCCGGCCCGGTCCCCCGGTGCCGGCCCCCGCCCCGCCCGGGCCCTCCTCCCCGGGGCCCGGCGGACTCCGCTCCCGCACGGACCGGACACTCCGGCCCGGAACGGGGCATCCCGCGCCGGGAGCCTCGTACGAAGGGACAACGACTTTCGGCCGCGCGGGCGGTGACGGAACCTCAGGCGGCCCGCGGGGCGTCGGTAGGGTCGTGATCACCCCGGCCGACCCCCGGGGGCCCGGAACCGCACCCACCGAGCCGAGGAGCAACGTGCCCCTGTCCGCGAACCGCCGTCCCCTGAACCGACGTCTGGCCGTCGGTGCCGCCCTGCTGGCCGTGGTCGCCGGTGTGGCGCCCGCCACCGCCGCCCAGGCCGCGGCCGCCCCCTCCGCCGAGGCCCTGCGCACCGCCGCCGGGCCGGCCCTGCCGGCGGCGGACATGGAGGCCGTCGACCAGGCGCTGCGCAACACCCTCGCCGCCGGGGCCCCGGGCGCACTGGCCCGGATCACCGAGGGCGGCCGCGTCCTGAGCGCGACGGAGGGCGTGAGCGACAAGGCCACGGGCGCGGCGATGGACCCCCGGGCCCGTTTCCGGATCGGCAGCGTCACCAAGACCTTCTCCAGCGTCGTGCTGCTCCAGCTGGTGAACGAGAAGAAGATCGAGCTGGACGTCCCGGTCAACCGCTACCTGCCGGGACTCCTGCCCGACGACCGGATCACCGTGCGCCACCTGCTGACCCACCGCAGCGGGCTCTCGGACTACACGAACGCCATGTTCGACAAGACCGTGCCCGGCTTCGAGGCCGTCCGCAACCGGGTGTTCACCTACCAGGAGCTGGTGAACCTCTCGCTGGCCGAGCCCAGGACGACCGAGCCGGGCGTCTCCTACCAGTACTCGAACACCAACTTCGTGGTGGTCGGCATGCTCATCGAGAAGGCCACCGGCAACCCCGTGGGCAAGGAGTACGACCGCCGCATCATCAAGCCGCTGAAGCTGCGGGACACCGCGTACGTGCACCCCGGCACGCAGATCTCCGGGCCGCACACCCACGGCTACCTCACCCCGGACGAGGCGGGGGCCCCGCTGGTCGACTCCACCGAGCAGACGGTGTCGTGGGCGCAGTCGGCCGGTGCGATGATCTCCAGCCCGGCGGACCTCGGCACGTTCATGTCCGCGCTGGTGGGCGGCAAGCTGGTGGCGCCGAAGCTGCTGGACCAGATGCTCACCATGACCCCGACGGACGCGGCCGGGACCCGCTTCTACGGGCTGGGCCTGCGCCGCTACGACCTGTCCTGCGGCACCTCGGTGTACGGGCACACGGGTACGGTGCAGGGCTTCTACACCTACGCGTTCACCACGCGCGACGGCAAGCGCAGCATGACGGCCATGGCGAACACCTCGAACCGGGGCGTCGCCAACACGGCTCTCGGCGCCACCCTGGAGGGGGCGTTCTGCGGCAAGAAGCCGGCCGCCGCCAAGGCCCGCGGCTTCGCGTCCGCCCCGGCCGACGTGGACCTGCCGGAGCGCGACGTCCGCTGACGGCCTTCCGCCGGGGCCGGCCTGCCTAGGCCGGTTTCCGGCGGATGTACCAGCGGGCCGTGAGGACGGCGAGGGCCAGCCAGGCCGTGGCCAGGAGCCAGCCGGCGATCACGTCGGAGAGCCAGTGCACCCCGAGGTAGACACGGGTCAGGCCCACCGCCGCGCCCCAGAGGAGGACCGGCGCGGCGGCGGGCAGGGGTGGACGCCCGCCGTGGCGCAGGGCGAGGGCCACGAGCAGCAGTCCGGCGGTCAGCGCCCCCGTCGTGGCGTGACCGGACGGGAAGGACCAGTTCTCGGCGTGGACCGCCCAGTCGGCGGCCGGGGGCCGCGGCCGGGCGAAGGCGTACATCAGTCCGCGCCGGACGGCCTGACCGGCGGCCAGGCACAGCACGAACCCGGCGACGGCCGTGACCCGCTGCAGGGCGGTGCGGCCGGCGTACAGACCCGCCAGGACGACCAGGGCGTACGGCGGGATCCCGGTGCCGGTGTCCGTGATCGCGCGGGCCACGGTCAGCGCGGCCGGCGGCCGGTGCGCGGCGGACCAGGTGTGCGGGCCGGTGTCGAAGGGCAGCGGCCCGGTCGGCGCCAGGACCATCCACAGCGCCAGCAGCGCGAACCCGGCCGAGGCGGCGAGGGCCACCCGGGCGGCCGGGCCGACGCCCCGCGGGGGGCCCGGCCGCCGCCGTCGGTCGGGGACGGGTTCGGCCATGTGCGCCGCCTCTCACGGTCCGGGGCGGGGGCGGAGCGGGCGGGATCCCGTCGCGCCTCCCCGGGGTACGGGGTCCCCCGCACTGTAGCCGTGACGGGTGGGGCTCCTGGGGAGGAGCCGCCGTCAGAGACCGATCCAGTAGCGGCGCTTGGGGCCGACCAGGGTCTCCCGTACGTCCTCCAGTACGCCTCCGGCCCGCTCGATCGTGCGCCGCGAGGCCGCGTTGCCGGGGTCGCAGGTCAGCAGGACCCGGTCCATGCCCATCAGGCGGGCCTCGTGCAGGACCTCGCCGAGCGCCCAGCCGGCCAGTCCGCGCCGGCGGGCCGAGGGGCGGACGCTGTAGCCGATGTGGCCGCCGGCGTCGAGGAGGAAGGCGTTGAGGTAGTGCCGCAGGTCGATGGCGCCCAGGTAGGTGTCGCCCTCGCTGATCCACCAGTACGTGGCGTGGACGCGGCCCTGCTCCACCGGCGCCGTGCGGTCCGCCTGGCGGCGCAGGCGCTCGGTCCAGGCCGCGAAGCCCCCGGGGGTCTCCACCTCGTCGGCGGAGCCCAGTCCGGCGCCGTCCATGTGGGCGTCGGGTCCCCATTCGGCCTGTGCGTCGAGCCAGGAGGCGTGCAGGTGCGGGGAGGGGGCGATCAGTGCGGGCATGCCCCGACCGTAACAGTCCGATCATCGGAGTGTTCAGCTTCGTGGGGGCCCCGCCCCGGCCGCCCGCGCCCACCCCGGGGGATCCGGCCGGAGACCGATCGGATAGTTTGCCACCCGTTTGCCCGGCGGCACCGAAGCCGCCCGCGTCCCCAGGAGCTCCCGCATGCCCCACCCCCTGCGCCGCCCCGCGCGGACGGCCGCACTGGCCGCCGCCGCGCTGCTGGCGGTCCCCGCTCTGGCGGCCTGCGACGGCGGGGCCAAGGCCCCGGCGGCGATGAAGCCCCCGGCCCCCGCGACCGCCCCCTCCCCCGGCGCGGCCGCCGCGCTGCCCGCCGCCCTGACCGGGCAGAAGCCGGCCTGGTCCCCCTGCCCGGCGCCCTCCGTGGCGCAGGGCGGCGGCAAGGCCCCCGGCGGCGACTGGGAGTGCGCGACGATGAAGGCGCCCCTGGACTACGCCAAGCCCGACGGCGAAACCCTGGACGTGGCGCTGATCCGCAGGAAGGCCACCGCCGCGGACAAGCGCCTGGGCTCGCTGGTCTACAACTTCGGCGGCCCCGGCGCCTCCGGCGTCAAGACGCTCCCGAAAGCGGCGAAGGACTACGAGAAGCTGGGCGCCGTCTACGACCTGGTCAGTTTCGACCCGCGCGGCGTCGGCAACACCGCCGCCGTGATCTGCCTGGACGACAAGGCCCTGGACGAGGGGCCGGGCCCCTCCGACGCCGACCCGCTCGCCCCCGTCCGCACATACACGCAGGCGTGCCGGCGCAATTCCGACAAGGTCCTCCCCCACGTCGGCACGGCCGACACCGCGCGGGACATGGACCTGATGCGCCAGGTGCTCGGCGACGCCAAGCTGAACTACTTCGGCATCTCCTACGGCACCCAGCTGGGCGGCGTCTACGCCCACCTGTTCCCGAAGAACGTCGGCCGTACCGTCTTCGACGCCGTGGTCGACCCCACCTCCGACGAGCTCCAGGCGGGCCTCAACCAGGCCAAGGGGTTCCAGCAGGCGCTGGAGCACGCCATGGAGTTCTGCCGGGACAAGTACGCCGCCAAGTGCCCCACCGGCGCCGGCGCCGACGAGGGCAACCGCCGGATAGGCGAGCTGCTGAAGAAGCTGGAGACCCGGCCCGCCACCACCAGGAGCGGACGCGCGCTCACCTCCGACCAGGCGCTCACCGGCATCGCCGCCACCCTCTACGACAAGCGGACCTGGGACTACCTCGTCCAGAGCCTGGCCGAGCTGCAGCTGCGCGGCACCGGGAACAACCTGCTCGCCATCGCCGACGCCTACAGCGGGCGGGACGCGGACGGCCACTACGACAACACCGACGCCGCCCACACCGCGATCGGCTGCGCCGACACCGGCCGCCGCTACACGGTGGAGGAGATGCGCGCCCAGGAGCCGGCCTTCCGTTCGGCCTCCCCGGTCTTCGGGCCGTCGATGGCCAAGGGCCTGCTGGTCTGCACCGACTGGCCGGTGCGCGGCACGTCCGACCGGCCCCAGGTGGCCGCCGAGGGCGCGGCCCCGATCCTCGTCATCGGCAACACCGGCGACCCGGCCACCCCCTTCGAGGGCGCCAAGCGGATGGCCGACGCGCTCGGGCGGGGCGTCGGCGTCAACCTGACGGTGAAGGGCGAGGGGCACGGGGTCTACGGCTCCGACGCCTGCGCGACCAAGGCGGTCGACGCGTTCCTCGTCGACGGCACCGCGCCGGCCGACGGGACCGTCTGTTCCTGAGTTCCGCTTTGCCCCCTGTTCCGGCGTTTGCCCCGGCGCCCGTACCGACCTGTGTTCGGGTGCCGGGATTCCGCCACCTACACTTGTGCCGCCCGGCCGCCGGTGCCGGCTTCAGGGGAGCGACGTCCTAAGTGAGCAGCACCAGCAGTGAAGCGCCGATCTACGACCGGCTCGTACGCGAGCGCGGCGATGTTCCGGGTCAGGTCCGCCGTGAGGCGGAGGAGATCCTCCACCACCTCGCCCAGGTGATGGCGGGCCGGCCCCCGTCGGGCGGCCTCCAGGGCTGGCGCCACCCGTAACGGGCCCCTCCCCCCTCGCCGCCGGTCCGCCGGTGGCGCTCGCCCCCATGGGCTGCGGGCGGAGTGTGGGGGCGGCACACATCGGCAGAGGGCGCCGGGGATCCCTACCGTTCGGAGCATGACGAGCGGATCTTCCAGCATCGCGTCCGACGGCACCGGGTCCGGCCGGACGGACGGTCACGGCCCGGCGGACGGTCACGGCCCGGCGGGCCGGGTGGCCCTGGTCACCGGGGGCGGCAGCGGTATCGGGCGCGCCTGCGCCGTGGCGCTGGCCGGCGCCGGTGCCTTCGTGCACGTCGTGGACGTCGACGCGGAGGCGGCCCGGGCCGTGGCCGCGCGGATCGGCGGGACGCCCCACACGGCCGACCTCGCCGACCCCGCCGCCGTCGACTCCCTGCCGGCCGCCGTGGACATCCTGGTCAACAGTGCGGGGCTGCAGCACGTCGCGGCCATCCAGGAGTTCCCGCCGGAGCGGTTCGAGCTGATCCAGCGGGTGATGGTGCACGCCCCGTTCCTGCTGCTGCGCCGGACACTGCCGCACATGTACGGGCGCGGCTGGGGGCGGGTGGTGAACATCTCCAGCGTGCACGGGCTGCGCGCCAGCGCCTTCAAGTCCGGCTACGTGGCGGCCAAGCACGCCCTGGAGGGACTCAGCAAGGTCACCGCGCTGGAGGGCGCCCCGTACGGGGTGACGAGCAACTGCGTGAACCCCGGCTACGTCCGCACCCCGCTGGTGGAGCGGCAGATCGCCGCCCAGGCCGAGGCCCACGGCATCCCCGCCGAGCGGGTCGTCGAGGAGGTCCTGCTGCGCGGCTCCGCCATCAAGCGGCTGATCGAGCCGGAGGAGGTGGCCGCGGTGGCCCTGTGGCTGTGCGGCCCGCACACCGGGCACGTCACCGGGGCCTCGCTGCCGATGGACGGCGGCTGGACCGCCGCCTGACCCGCTGTGCCGGCGGGCCGCCCGGGGGGATCCTGGGAGCGGGGGCCGGACACGGAGGAGGCAGGCCATGACACACGCCGAGGAGTGGAGGGTGGACCTCTACCTCGTGGAGGAGGGCGGCACCACCAGGGCCCGGGCCGTACTCGACAACGGGCGGACCACGATCACCGGCAGCGGCCGGGCCCGGTGCAATCCGCAGGACGTGGACGTCCCCGCCATCGGTGACGAGCTGGCCGCGAGCCGGGCGATGCGCGACCTGTCGGCGCGGCTGATGCGCGCCGCCGACCGCGACCTGGCCGCCATGGGCGCCGTTCCCGTCCCGCCGCGCACCGGCTACGGGTGGCCGGACGACGCCCGCCCGTAGCGGCGGCGGGAACGGGCGCCGGGGCCCTGTCGGCGGATCCCGCCGACGCGATCCGGTCGGCGGATCCCGGTCGGCGGATCCCGGTCGGCGGATCCCGGTCAGCAGATCCGTGGCAGCTGTTCCCCCAGCGGCAGGTCCACCACGCGGGTGCCGCCGAGGCCGGTGCGGGCCACGACCAGGCCCGGATGGGCTTCGACGGCCTCGCCGACGACCGCCGCGTTCCGGCCCAGCGGGTGCGCCCGCATGGCGTCGAGGACCGCTTCGGCGTGTTCGCGGGGGACGAAGGCGACCAGCTTGCCCTCGTTGGCCACGTAGAGCGGGTCGAGGCCGAGGATCGCGCAGGCGTTGGCCACGGCCGGCGGGACGGGGACGCGTCCCTCGTGCAGGACGACACCGGTGCCCGACGCGGCCGCGATCTCGTTGAGGGCGGCCGCGAGCCCGCCCCGGGTGGGGTCGCGGAGCACGTGCAGGTCGGGGGTGACCGCGAGCATCGCCCGGACGAGGCCGCCCAGGGCCGCGCAGTCGCTCTCGACGTCCACGGCGAACTCCAGCCCCTCCCGGACGCTCATGATCGCCACCCCGTGCAGGCCGATCTCCCCGCTGACGATGACGACGTCACCGGGTACGACGCGCTGCGGGCGCAGGTCGACCCCGTCCGGGATCAGGCCGATCCCGGCGGTGTTGACGTAGATCCCGTCCCCGTGGCCCGCTTCGACGACCTTGGTGTCGCCGGTGACCACCTCCACTCCGGCGGCCCGCGCGGCCGCTCCCATGTCCTGGGCGACGCGGGCGACGGTGGCCGTCTCGACGCCCTCTTCGAGGATGAAGGCGCAGGACAGGTAGGCGGCGTCCGCCCCGCTCATGGCCAGGTCGTTGACGGTGCCGTTGACGGCGAGCCCGCCGATGCCGCCGCCCGGGAAGAACAGCGGGCGCACCACGTAGGAGTCGGTGGAGAAGGCCAGCCGGACCCCGCCGAGGCGCAGGGCGGCGGAGTCGCCGAGCTGGGCGAGGGTCTCGCCGCCGAACGCCGGCGCGAACAGGTGCTGCACCAGTTCCGCCGAGAGGGCTCCGCCGCCCCCGTGGCCCATCACCACGCGGGGCCGGTCGCGCAGGGGCGCCGGGCAGGTCCAGCCGGTGACGTCGAGCGTGGTCTCAGACAACGGGGCTCGCCTCCAGCGGGGCGGTCGGGTCGGTGGGCTGGGCCGGGGGCGCGGCAGGCCGGGCCTGCGGGGGCCCGAGCTCCAGGCGCCGGTAGAGGTAGTACGCGGCGCAGGCGCCCTCGCTGGAGACCATGGTGGCGCCGAGCGGGTTGCGCGGGGTGCACAGGGCGCCGAAGGCCTCGCACTCGTGCGGTTTGATCAGCCCCTGGAGCACCTCCCCGCTGCGGCAGGCGGCCGGTTCGCGAGTGGTGATGCCGGTGACGGAGAAGCGGTGTTCGGCGTCGTACTCCCGGTACCGCTCGGAGAGCCGCCAGCCGCTGTCCGGGATGACCCCGATGCCGCGCCAGGCCCGGTCGGTGACCTCGAAGACGTCCTCCAGCATGGCGAGCGCGGCCGGGTTGCCCTCGGGGCGGACGGCGCGCGCGTAGGCGTTCTCGACGGTGTGCTCGCCGCGTTCGAGCTGCCGTACGGCCCGCCGTACGCCTTCGAGGATGTCGAGCGGTTCGAAGCCGGTGACGACGATGGGGACGCGGTGGCGGGCCGCGAGGCCGGGGTACTCGGCCGTGCCCATGACGCTGCACACGTGCCCGGCGGCGAGGAAGCCCTGGACCCGGCAGCGGGGCGAGCGCATGATCGCCTCGATCGCCGGGGGGACGCGGACGTGGGAGACGAGCAGGCTGAAGTTGGTGATGCCGAGCCTGCGGGCCTGGTGGACCGTCATCGCGTTGGGCGGGGCGGTGGTCTCGAAGCCGATGCCGAAGAAGACCACCTGGCGGTCCGGGTTCTGCCGGGCCACCTTCAGGGCGTCCAGCGGCGAGTAGACCACGCGGACGTCACCGCCCTCGCCGCGCACCTGGAAGAGGTCGCGGCCGGTGCCGGGGACGCGGAGCATGTCCCCGAAGGAGCAGAAGATCACCTCGGGGCGGGAGGCGATCTCCAGGGCCTTGTCGATGACCTCCAGCGGGGTGACGCACACCGGGCAGCCGGGCCCGTGGATCAACTCGATCTCGTCGGGGAGCAGTTGGTCGATGCCGTGCCGGATGATGGTGTGGGTCTGCCCGCCGCACACCTCCATGAGCGCCCAGGGGCGGGTGACGGTGGAGCGGATGTCGTCGAGGAGCCTGCGGGCGAGGGCGGGGTCCTGGAACTCGTCGATGTACCTCACCGCCGGGCCTCCGTTCCGTCGTCGAGCCGAGCGGCCTCGGCCTGTTCCCAGGGGTCGCCGAACTCCTCCTGGAGCATGCCGAGTTCGGCGAACAGGTCGAGGGTCTTGCGGGCCGACTCCTCGTCGAGCCGCTGGAGCGCGAAGCCCACGTGCACGATGGCGTACTCGCCCACGCGGAGGTCCGGGAGGTACTCCAGGCACACCTCCTTCTGCACGCCGCCGAAGTCGACGGTGGCCATGCGGGTGCCGTCCCTCTCCCCGATCTCAAGCACTCTGCCGGGTACCGCCAGGCACATGGGCCTCTCCTCGTGATGGGTGGTGTGCGGTGGTGGCGGCCGCGGCCGCCACCATGAGCTGGCCGAGTGCCAGTCCGCCGTCGTTGGGCGGCACCCGGCGCTGGCGCAGGACGGTGAACCCCCGGGCGCGCAGCGTGCGGGCGCACGCGGAGGACAGGAGGGTGTTGCAGAAGACCCCGCCGGTCAGGGCGACGGTGTCCAGGCCGTGTCCGGCGCGGGCGAGTTCGCAGAGGTCGGCGACCAGGTCCGCGACCGCGGTGTGGAAGCGGGCGGCGATGAGCGCCGGAGCCGCGCCCGCCCGTACGTCGGCCGCCGCGGCGGCCAGGACGGGAGCCGGGTCGGCGACGACCGGACCCCGCGCATCCGGGGCGGGCAGGCGCAGGCCGAAGGCGTACGCGCGGCGGTCCGCGGGCGCCCGCAGGGCGGCGGCCTCCAGCTCGACGGCGGCCTGGGCCTCGTAGCCGGCGTACTGGCAGACGCCGGCCAGGGAGGAGACGGCGTCGAAGAGCCGGCCCATGCTGGAGGTGGGCGCGCAGTTCAGGTCTCGGGCCAACTGTGTTTCCAGTACGCGGAGTTCACCGGCCGGACAGGCGGCGACGCAGGGCAGGTCCGGTGTCCGGGCGAGGCCGGCGGCGCGCAGGTGGGACACGGCCATGCGGTAGGGGCGGCGCACGGCCGCGTCGCCGCCGGGCAGCGGGACGTAGGCGAGGTGGGCGAAGCGGGTGTAGCCGGCGTAGTCGGCGAGGAGGACCTCCCCGCCCCACACCGCGCCGTCGTCCCCGTACCCGGTGCCGTCGAAGGCGACGCCGATCACCCGGCGGGTGCCGTCGTGCCCGTGTTCGGCCAGCGCGGAGGCGATGTGGGCGTGGTGGTGCTGGACGGGGACCAGCGGGCGGCCCGCCGCGTAGTCGCGGGCCCAGCGGCCGGAGCGGTAGCCGGGGTGGCGGTCGGCGGCCAGCAGGGCGGGGCTGACCCCGGTGAGGGCCGACAGCTGCCGCTGCGCGTGGGCGAACGCGGTCTGCGTGGCCAGGTCGTCCATGTCGCCGATGTGGGCGGACGGCCAGGCGCGGCGGCCCTCGCCGAGGCAGAAGGCGCTCTTGAGGTCGCCGCCGGCGGCGAGGGTGGCGGGGACCGGCAGGGGGAGGGTGAGCGGCAGCGGGGCGTAGCCGCGCGAGCGCCGCAGGAGCAGGGGTTCGCCGTCGCAGATCCGGACGACGGAGTCGTCGCAGGGGACGTGGATGGGGCGGTCGTGGGTGAGCCAGGCGTCGGCGAGGTGCGCGAGGCGCTCCAGGGCCTCGGCGTCGTCGGTGACGATGGGTTCGCCGGAGAGGTTGCCGCTGGTCATGACGAGCAGCCGGGGGCCGGGCGGGTCGCCGGGCAGGCCGAGCAGCAGGTGGTGGACGGGGGTGTACGGGAGCATCACGCCGAGGTCGGGGCTGCCCGGGGCGACGGCGTCCGCCAGGCCCTCGGCGGGCGCGGCGGCGCGGCGGCGGAGCAGGACGATGGGGCGGACGGCGCCGGTGAGCAGCTCCCGCTCCCCGGGGCCGACGTCGGCGAGCCGCTCGATGTCGGTGAGGTCGCGGGCCATGAGGGCGAAGGGCTTGTCGCCGCGTTCCTTGCGGCGCCGCAGCGCGGCCACCGCGGCGGCGTTGCCGGCGTCGCAGGCCAGGTGGTAGCCGCCGAGCCCCTTCACCGCGAGGACGGCGCCGTCGGACAGCAGCCCGCGGGCCCGTGCGACGGGGTCGGCGGTGGTCTCCTCGCGGGGCGGGCGCCCGGTGAGCAGTCTGAGGCGCGGGCCGCAGGCCGGGCAGGCGACGGGCTGGGCGTGGAAGCGGCGGTCGGCGGGGTCGGCGTACTCGCGGGCGCAGTCGGGGCACATCGGGAAGCGGGCCATGGTGGTGTGGGCGCGGTCGTAGGGCAGCCCGGTGACGATGGTGAAGCGGGGTCCGCAGTGGGTGCAGGTGATGAAGGGGTGGCGGTGGCGGCGGTCGGCCGGATCCGCGAGTTCGGCGAGGCAGTCGGCGCAGGTGGCGGTGTCCGGGGAGACCAGGGTGCGGGGCGGGCCGCCGGTGCGGGAGGCGACGATGGTGAAGCCGGCGCCGCCCGCGAGGGGGACCGTGCGGTGGTCGACGGTGTCGACGACGGCCAGGGGCGGCGCGTCGGCGGCGAGGCGCTCGCAGAACGCCGCCACCGCCGACGGGGGTCCCTCGACCTCGGCGACCACGCCCTCGGGGGTGTTGGTGACGTGGCCGGCCAGGCCGAGGGTGGTGGCGCGGGTGTACACGTACGGGCGGAAGCCGACGCCCTGGACCACGCCGCGCACCGTCACGCGGCGGCGTTCCGCGGCCTCCATCAGCGGGGGCCGGCCGTGGTGGCGGGGGCCGGGTGGGGGTGGGGGTGCGGGTGGGGGTGGGGGTGCGGGTGGGGGTGGGAGTGCAGGTGGGCGTGTGGGTGGGCCGGTGCCGGGGGCGCCGCGGGGCCGTCCGCCGCCGGGCCCTGCGCCGCTTGCGCGGGCCGCGCCGCGGGACCCGCCTGCGGGGGCGCGTCGTCGTGGACGTGGGCGGCCCGGGGCTGCCGGGACATCACCGGGGTGTGGGGGCGCGTGCCGCCCGCGATGGCCAGGGCGTGGTCGAGGAGGAGGCCCGTGCCCTCGGCGGAGCGGGAGGAGGTGCGCAGGATCCGCACCCCGGGGTTGACCCGCAGGACGTTCGCGCGGAAGGCCGCCTCGTCGAACTCGACGGCCTCGGCGATGTCGGTCTTGGTGATGACCACCAGTTGGGCCAGCCCGAAGGCGGTCGGGTACTTCAGGGGCTTGTCCTCGCCCTCCGTCACCGAAGCCAGCACCACGCGCAGGGACTCGCCCAGGTCGTAGGAGGCCGGGCAGACCAGGTTGCCCACGTTCTCGACGAACAGGAGGCGGGTGTCCGGGGGGAGCCAGTCGTCCAGGTGGCGGCCGAGCATGTGCGCTTCGAGGTGGCAGAGGCCGTCGGTGAGGACCTGCTTGACCGGGACGCCCGAACGGGCCAGCCGGGTCGCGTCGTTCTCGGTCGCCAGGTCGGCCGTCAGCGCGGCCACGCGCACGCCCCGCTTCCTGGCGAGCGTCAGTTCGCGTTCCAGCAGCGCCGTCTTCCCGCTGCCGGGGCTGGAGAGCAGGTTGACCACCGCCGTTCCGCGGGCGGCGAGTCCGGCGCGCAGCGCCTCGGCGGCGCCGTCGTTCTTCGCGAGCACCGCTTGGCGCAGTTCGACCTCTCGGCACATGGTCAGGCCTCCTCGGGAATCGGTTCGAGGGCGTCGTCCCAGACCACGCGGAGGATCCGCAGTTCGCGCCCCGAGAGGAGCTCCACGGGGGTGGCCTTCCGGCAGCCCGGGCAGGACAGGTCGGGGGGCATGCCGACGGCCCACTCCCCCGCGCAGGTCGCACAGCGGGCGCGGGCGGCCACGGTGCGGGTGACGAGCTCGGCGCCTTCGAGGGGCGTCGCGGTGCAGGCCAGTTCGAAGGAGAAGGCCAGTGCGTCGGGGACGACGCCGGCCAGTTCCCCGATCTCCAGCTCCACGCGGCTCACGGAGCGTGCCGCTCCGGCCTGGGCCGCCTCCGCCACCTGGTCCACGACGGCCATGGCGATCGACATCTCGTGCATCGGACTCCGTCCTGCCGGGCCTCATTACAGCGGCAGGACCACGGCGCGGGGGGCGGGCGCGCCGACGCGCCGCCCGCCCCGTACTCCGTTCGGACGCGGGGCGTCACATGCGGCGGATCCGCAGGTAGCGCCTGATGTCGGGGAACGTCTGCGCGAGTACGGCGGCCGCGGCCAGGGCCGCGGCCGCGCAGAAGACGGCCTTCTTCATGGGGTTCTCCTCAGTTCGCACCGGTCGCTTGTCTCCGGCCCGGGCTCCGTCTCCCGGTCCGTCAGGAGGTCCAGCAGCATCCGTACGGCTCCCGGTACCGCGGCCGCCACGGGGGCGCTGAGCCCGATGCCCTCGTCCACGCGGGCCGGTTCGCAGCCGACGACGTACGTCCGCCGGGGCGGGGTGGTACCGGTGCCGGCGCACAGGGTGCCCAGCAGGCCGAGGACCGCGTCGGGGGACATGTGGTGGCCGTCGAGGACGGGGCGGCCGCCGCCCTGTGGGGCGGAGCCGGGCGCCTCGATCAGGTACAGGGTGCCGGGGTCGCCGCCGCGCTCGGTGGCGTCGACCAGGACGAGGGTGTCGTAGCCGTCCAGGAGCTGGTAGGCCAGGTGGACGCCGCGCACGCCGAAGTCGGCCACCTCCACGTGGCCGGGCAGGGCGTGCGCGGACAGGGACCGCACCGTCTCGACGCCGAACCCGTCGTCGCCGAGGAAGACGTTGCCGATGCCCGCGACCAGGACCCGGCCGCTCACGGCCCCGCCAGCGGGGTGACCTCGTCGGGCTGGAAGTACAGGAACCGGCCCTGTTCGCGGCGGATGTCCGCGCCCGGGTCGCCCTCCACGGTGACGGCGAGGTGCACTCCCCCGTCGACGTCGTGCAGGACCGCCTCGACGTGGGCGGCGCGGCCCTGGAGGAAGAGGTCCTGGGCGTCGGTGCGCCGCAGGCCGGGGCGGAGCGTCACGCGGCTGCCGGGGCCGACAGGGACGCCGTCGACGAGCACCCGGTCGGGTCCCGGTTCCGCGGGGGCGCTGCCGGCCGGGTCCCACCAGGGGGTGCCGGGGCTGAACAGGGCGTCCAGGGCGGCCTCTTCGGGCGGTGCCCCGCCGGTGGCCGCGCGCAGGGAGCGCACCGCTCCGTGCAGCCGTTCCAGCACCTCGGGCGGCAGGGATTCGGCGAGGTCGACGACGGCCGCGGCGCGGGGGTCCGTACCGCGCGCCTCGCGCTTCTCCTCGTCGGTGAGGGCGGCGGTGCGCAGGGCGAGGATCTCGTCGATCTCGGTGGCGTCGTACATCGCGCCGGCGCTCTCGGGGGCGATGGCCGGGTGGTCCTCCAGGATGATCGGGGAGGAGAGGACCACGTCGGCGCGGCCGTCCTCGCCGGCGAGGACCGGCCAGGTGTGGAGGTTCGCGCAGGCGGCGACGGCGGCCCGGGCCCATTCGGGCGGGTCGGTCATGGACAGGAAGGAGCCCGGGGTGAGGCCGAGCAGCAGGTGGGCGGCGACGAGGGAGCGGGGCAGGGCCTCCTCGCGGGCCGCGGCCGCGTCCGGGGCCCAGGGGCTGGTGTTCTCCACCACGGCCGTGAGCTTCAGCACCCGGTAGGGGCCGCCGAGTTCCTCGGCGTGCAGGCGTACCACCCCCTCGACCTCCCGCGTGCGCCGGACGAGACGGCCGACGGTCCGGCCCCGGTCGTCGAGCACCGGCTCCACGTCCTCGCGGGCCGGGCGGGCGAAGGGGAGGACGACCTCCTTCTGCGTCAGTTCCGGCACCGCGACGCGCAGTTCGACGCGTTCCTCGGTGCCCTCGTCCCAGGGGACGAGGACCCGATCGGCCAGGTGGAGTTCGGTGGTGTCGGCGAACGTGCCGTCGTCCAAGGCCCGTTGGACGGTACGGCGCTGTGCGTGCAGGAAGCGCAGTTCGAGGGAGAGGGTCGCGGCGCCGCGCGGCTCCATGAGGACCTCGGTGCGCTGGAGGCTGTGTTCGCCCTGGACGGGGGCCCAGGCCGGCGGAACGAGGACGCCGAACTGCCAGCGCATCCGGTTCTTGGCGGCGGAGGCCCGGTAGGGGTAGAGGACGTAGCCCTCGAAGAGGACGGCGTCGGCCACCTGGCGGGCCGACTCGAAGCGGCGGCTCGGGCGTTGGGCGGTGGCCGCGGGGGCCGTGGTGGTCATGGGGCCGCCCTCTCGGTGACGCGGGGCGCGGGCGCTCCCGGCAGCGGGAGCGCCGCGGGCGCGGGTTCGGCGGCGTCCAGCAGGGCGCGCAGGGTGGCCTCCCAGGAGGCGAGGGCGTGGCGGGAGCGGTAGGAGAGCAGTTCGGCCATGGTGTCGCGGGGCAGCCGCAGCCAGCCGCAGCCGGGGAAGTGCTGCTCGACCATCTCGTGCCACACGGCGACGGGCATCCGGTACGCGGCTTCGCGGTCCCAGGGCACGGGCGCGACGCGGAATCCTCCGGCCCCGGTGAAGACGGTGCCGGAGAACAGCAGGAGCAGCGGGACCTCTCCGTCCCGGAGGGCGTTGAAGTACCGGGTGGAGGCGACGTCCATGTCGTAGGTGCAGGGGACGACGAGGTCGGTCTCGGTCTCCCCGGTGAACCCGGGCACCAGCAGGCCGACCTGGGCGAACTGCACGGGCCGCAGGGTGGTGCCCCAGCGGGAGCGGTCGCCGAACAGGTCGGCGAGGGCCTCGGCCTCGTCGGTGGCGTACCCGCGCCGGGCCGGTTCGATGCGGATCTGGCAGCGCAGGGCGAGGGCGTGGACCCGGGTGTCGGGGGCCGCGGCGGTGATGCGCAGCCGCAGGACGAGGGTGGGGCCGGCGGCGTACGGGTCGGCGCGCACCCCGGTGCAGGCGAAGGTGAGGTCCGTCATGAGGGGCGGGCCTCCGCGAGGACCTTGGCGCGGCTCTCGACGTGGGCGAAGAGGGTGTCGAGGGCGGCCCGGGCCTCGGCTCCGCCGTCGAAGCCGCGCCACAGCAGCCGCATCCGGCCGACCAGTTCGTAGCAGAGGTCGATCGGGACGAGGTGGCAGGTGGTGCGGCCGGGTGCGTGGCGGAGCAGGAGGGCCTCCACGTCGGGTTCGAGGAGTCCGGCGAGCCGTCCGCCGCCGAGGACGGACTGCCAGGTGTCGGGGTCGAGTTCGCTCTCGGTGGCGCCGGCCGGGCTGGGGTAGAGGGCGACGAGGCGGCCGAGGGCGGCGTTGCGGAAGAGGAAGGCCACGCCGACGGGGATGCGCAGCCGTTCCCAGTCCGCGTCGTCGAGCCGGTGGCCGGGGTCGGCGAGGTAGCGGTCGGGGACGGCGCGGTAGCGGCCGGTGCGGGTGCCCGGCCGGTCGAAGAGGAGGGCGCAGGCGGTGCAGGCGCACACCAGGGCCCGCTTCTCGGTCTCGACCAGGTGGCGGTGGCCGTCCGGTGGCACGGGTGTCCCGCACAGTTCGCAGCTCTCGGGCCGGGGCGGCCGGGGGCCGGTGAAGCGGCGCAGCCCCCCGGCGCGGGGGCCCGTCACGGCACCCGGGCCGGGGTGGGCGGGCGGGTGCCGATCTGGAGCAGGGGCGCCGGGGGCGCGGCCGTCTCGATGTCGACGCCGGTGACCTCGGGGGCGAAGCAGGCCAGGGCGTCTTCGAGGGCGGTGCGGGTGGTGTCCGCCGCACCGGAGCCGCAGCCGCAGCCGGAGGCCGCGGCGGGAGCGGTGCGCAGCCGCAGTACTCCGGTGGCCCGGTCGAAGCCGAGCGGTTCGACGGGGGTGTCCGCGGTGCGCAGGGCCCGTCCGATGCGGGTGTCGACGTCGTCGGGGTGCAGGTTGTGCAGGGTGAGCAGGCTCGCGACGAGGTCGTCGTCCAGGAGCGGGGCGAGCGCCGGGGCGCCGAGCCGCTCGGTGATCCGGGCCAGGCCGGCCCCGTAGAACTCCATGAGGACGCGGACGAGTTCCTCGGCGGCCGCGCAGGCGGCGCGGTCGCCGGAGTCGGCCAGCCGGTCGAGGACCTCCTCGACGCGGGCTCCGGCCCGCCGGGCGTCGGCGGCGGCGCTCATCCGCCCAGTCCGCTCAGGCCGGTGGGGACGTGCATGGTCTTCACGGTCTTCCCGCCGCCGACGTACATGTGGACCCCGCAGGGCAGACAGGGGTCGAAGCTGCGCACGGCGCGCATGATGTCGATGCCCTTGAAGTTCTCCGGGGGGTTCTCCTCGAAGATCGGGGTGTTCTGCACGGCGTCCTCGTAGGGGCCCGGGGTGCCGAAGGTGTCGCGGGTGCTGGCGTTCCAGGGGGTGGGCGGGTAGGGGTGGTAGTTGGCGATCTTCCCGTCGCGGATGACCATGTGGTGCGAGAGCACGCCGCGGACGGCCTCGGTGAAACCGACGCCGATGGACTCGTCGGGGACCTCGAACTTCTCCCAGGTCTGGGTGCGTCCGGCACGGACCTCGGCCAGGCCCTTCTCGGCGCAGTGCAGGGCGATGGCGGCCGCGTACGCCTGGAAGTAGGTGCGGGCGCGGTTGCGCTCCAGGGCGTTGGACCACTTCGGGATCTTCCACTCGAAGGTGGTCTCCGGCTTGGTCATGGTACGCGGCAGGGTGATGACCACGCTGTGGCCGGTGGCCTTGACGTAGCCGACGTCGACGAGCCCGGACAGGGCGGTGGACCACAGGCGGGCGATGGGGCCGCCGCCGGTGTCGAGCGCCAGGTGGTCCTTGCCGTCGAACCAGCGCGGGGACATCACCCAGCTGTACTTGTCGTCGAAGTTCCGCTTCTGCGGGGCGGGGATGGTGTGCTGGTTCCAGGGGTGGCGGGGGTCGACGGGGTTGCCGAGGGGGTCGTGGGTGACGAACTGCTCGCGGCCCTCCCAGTCGTCGTAGTACGAGCTGCCGAGCAGGATGCGGATGCCGAGGTTGATCTCGGTGAGGTCGTTGGTGACCAGTTTGCCGTCGACGACGACGCCCGGGGTGACGAACATCTTCCGTCCCCAGTCGGTCATGTTGGCGTACGTGAAGTCGCAGTGCTCGGGGTCGTTGAGGGCGCCCCAGCAGCCCAGCAGCACGCGGCGGCGGCCGACCTCCTCGTAGCCGGGGAGGGCCTCGTAGAAGAAGTCGAACAGGTCGTCGTGGAGCGGGACGACGCGCTTCATGAACTCGCAGTACCGCATGAGGCGGCTCATGTAGTCGGTGAACAGCTGCACGGAGGCGATGGTGCCGACGCCGCCGGGGTAGAGGGTCGAGGGGTGCACGTGGCGGCCCTCCATCAGGCAGAACATCTCGCGCGTGTACCGGCTGACCTGGAGGGCCTCGCGGTAGAACTCGCCCTCGATGGGGTTGAGGGAGCGCATGATGTCGGCGATGGTGCGGTAGCCGTGGTCGCCGGCGTGCGGGGCCTCGGTGCGCTCGGCGAGTTCGAGGACGCCGGGGTTGGTCTCGCGGACCATCTTCTCGCAGTAGTCGACCCCGACCAGGTTCTCCTGGAAGATGTTGTGGTCGAACATGTACTCCGCAGACTCGCCGAGGTTGATGATCCACTCGGCGAGGTGCGGCGGCTTGACCCCGTAGGCCATGTTCTGGGCGTAGACGGAGCAGGTGGCGTGGTTGTCCCCGCAGATGCCGCAGATGCGGCTGGTGATGAAGTGCGCGTCGCGGGGGTCCTTGCCGCGCATGAAGACGCTGTAGCCGCGGAAGACCGACGAGGTGCTGTAGCACTCGGCGACGCGCTTCTGCTTGAAGTCGATCTTCGTGTGGATGCCGAGGCTGCCCACGATCCGGGTGATCGGATCCCAGGCCATCTCGACCAGGCCGCTGCCGTCGCCGGCCGCGTTCGTCTTCGGTGCCATCGTCTGTGCCGTGACCCTTCGTTCGGTGCGGGGTGTGCGGGATCGGATCGGAGGGAGGGGGGAGGAGGTCGGCTGGGAGGGGTCCGTCACCAGGGCGGGCGGTAGCCGGTGGTGAGCTTGCCCCCGGCGTGGCGCCACTTGGGTTCCTGGTCGACGGTGTGCAGGGTGACCGCGCGCAGGCGCCGGATCACGGCCCCGTACGCCCCGCTGGCCTTCGCGGACACGTGCGAGCCGGGGGGCGCGTCCATGAACGGCATGAACTTGTCGGGGAAGCCCGGCATGGTGCAGGCGATGCAGATGCCGCCCACGTTCGGGCAGCCTCCGATGCCGTTCATCCAGCCGCGCTTGGGGACGTTGCACTTGACCACGGGGCCCCAGCAGCCCAGCCGGACCAGGCACTTCGGGGAGTCGTAGGCCTCGGCGAACTGGCCCTGCTCGTAGAAGCCGGCGCGGTCGCAGCCCTCGTGGACGGTCTGCCCGAACAGCCAGGTCGGGCGGAGCTTGTCGTCCAGCGGGATCATCGGGGCCGAGCCCGCGGCCTGGTACAGCAGGTAGGTCAGGGTCTCGGAGAAGTTGTCGGGCTGGATGGGGCAGCCCGGGACGCAGACGAGGGGGATGCCGGCCTTGGAGGTCCAGTCCCAGCCGAGGTAGTCGGGCACGCCCATGGCGCCGGTCGGGTTGCCCTCCATGGCGTGGATGCCGCCATAGGTGGCGCAGGTGCCGATGGCCACCACGGCGAGCGCCTTGGGGGCGAGCCGGTCGATCCACTCGCTGGTGGTGATGGGCTGGCCGGTGCGGGGGTCGTCGCCGAACCCGCACCAGTAGCCCTCTGGCTTGATCGACTCGTTGGGAATGGATCCCTCGACGACGAGCACGAAGGGGTCGATCTCGCCGCGCTCGCCCTTGAAGAACCATTCGACGAAGGTGTCGGCGCCGCCGACGGGCCCGCACTCGAAGTCGATCAGGGGCCAGTGCACGGCCACTTTGGGAAGGCCCGGCAGGACGCCCGTGACGATCTCCTCGATGCTGGGCTGCATCGCCGCCGTCAGGGACACCGAATCGCCGTCACAGCTCAGTCCGGCGTTGATCCAGAGGATGTGGATCGTCGGGTCCTCTGCCGGGTCCGACGTTGCTGCATCCATGCGGGGCCTCCTTTGGAGGGGATGCGGGGGAAGGTGGGGAGGGGGCGGGCGGACCGCACCTCTTCCTTGCTAGCAGGGACCGGCCGGGGACGCGCTGTCCTGTACGGCCGGTCCAGTGACGCCGGCGGGCGCGGCGGCGGCGCGGCGGGTGAGGTGGGGCGGGGTCTCCCGGGCGGGCTCCTTGCGGACGAAGGCCCTGCGCAGGGCGTGGTAGGGGGCCCGCGGGTCGTCGAAGGTCCGCCGCATCCGGTCGAGTTCCGCCTCCCGGTAGGAGGCCAGCGGGCGCCGGGCCTCGTCATGTTCGCGCCGGGCCTTCTTGGCGGCGATCCGCGCGCCGGTGGCGGGCAGGGCGGCGAGGCGGGCCGCGAGCCGGGCCGTCTCGCCGGCGAAGTCCTCGGGCGGGCAGGCGATCGTACGGTCGGACAGGCCCAGGGCGAGGGCCGCGTCGGCGCTCAGCGGCAGGGCGCCCCGCGTGAGCCGGGCCGCGGCGGCCTCGCCGACGCGGGCGGGCAGGGTGTACGTCCAGTACTCGGAGCCGTACAGGCCCATCAGCCGGTAGTGCGGGTTCAGGACGACACCCGCGCGGCACCAGACCTCGTCGGCGGCGAGGGCGAGCATGGCCCCGCCGGCGGCGGCGTTCCCGCCGAGGGCGGCGACCACGAGCCGGTCGGTGGTGGTCAGGACGGCCTCGACCAGGTCGTCCATGGCTTCGATGTTGGCCCGGGACTCCGCGGCCGGGTCGGCGGCGGCCTCGATCACGCCCAGGTGGATCCCGTTGGAGAAGAAGTCGCGGCCGCCGCCGAGGACGAGCACCGAGGCCGGGCGGGACAGGGCGGCCTTGTAGGCCGCCAGCAGCCGGCGGCAGCGGTCGGCGTCCATCGCTCCGGAGGGGAAGGAGAACGACAGGAAGCCGACCGGGCCCTCCTCCCGGTAGCCGATGTCGGACCAGGTGCGGCGGCGGGGGTCGGTGTGCAGGGGCGCGGGGTGCTCCCGCAGCGGGGGCAGCCGGTCGCCCAGGGCGAGGACAGCCGGGAGCCGGGGTGCCGGCGGCTGCCCGGGCGCGTGGCGGGCCCGCAGTTCCGGGATCCAGACGGCGCCGTCGGCCGTAGCCCGGCAGACCGCGCCGGTGCGGGTGGCGAGCAGCTCGCCGGGGCGGCCGCGCAGCCGGTCCTCGGGGTGGCCGCCGTGCAGGTACCAGTCCCCGCCGAGCAGGTCGTCGCGTACGCCCGGCCGGGAGTCGGCGGCGCGCAGCACCCGCAGGACCCGCTCGGTGGTGTCGGTCTCCCAGTCGATGCGGCGGCCCTCCTGGCGCAGGGCCGGGCGGGCGAGGCCGGTGTGCTGGGGCTGCGGGGCGTACGTCCCGGAGGCGAAGCGCTCCACGGCCAGCAGGACGGCCTCCAGGGCCGCGTCGGCGACCTCGCCGCGGTAGAGGTCGCTCTTGCCGACCGCCGGGAGGACGCACTCGGCGGTGGCCCAGACGGGGCCGGCGTCCATGACGGCCTCGGCCTGCAGGACGGTCACCCCCCAGCGGGTGCGGCCCTCCTGGACGGCCCAGTCGAGGGAGGCGGGTCCCCGGTCGCCGACCGGTCCCGGGTGGACGATCAGACAGGGGTGGGCGGACCAGACCTCCTCCGGGATCGCGGTGCGCAGCATGGGCGCGAGGACGAGGTCGGGCGCGTGGCGGCGTACGGCCTCGGCGAGGGGGCGGCCCGGGAGGGCGAGTTCGACGGCCACGCTGTGGCCGTGGTCGCGCAGCTCGGCGTGGACCCGCTGGGTGAGGCTGTTGAACGCGCTCGCGAGGAGCAGGACGTGCACGTGGGGTCTCCCGGGGGGCCCGGGGCCGGGGCGCGGCGGCGCCCGGTCCGATCGGCAGCTCGTGACCGGGTCATGACCGGCCGCCCGAAATCGTGGCGCGGGGGCCGGGGGCGGTGGCGCAGGCGGGCGGCGGTGTCACCCGAAAGCGTCCGGTCCGGGGGCCACTCGGCCGCGCCGCCACCCCGGCCGAACCCGTGCCGGTGGCGCCGGCCTCGGCTTCGGCCGACGATCGGGCGTTGCGGTGGTGTCGGCGCGGGGGGCGGGGCGGGGCGGGGGTGCGGGGCGGCGGAAATCCTCGTGCGCGTGCGGTCGGCGCGGGGGAGACTGCGCGGATGAACACCGATCGCCTCCTGGCAGCGCAGCAGCGGGCCCTGGCCCATGTGGCCGGTCTTTCCGCCGGTCCCCCGGTGGACCCGGCGCTGCGGGTGACCCTGAACTTCCATCCGGACCGTGCGGCCGGCGGCAGGCCCCTCCTGGAGGCGCTGGCGGAGACCGGGGTCTACCTGTCCCAGTTCGTCACCGGTACGAGCAACGGCGGCCTCACCGCCCACCCCGGCGGTGACCGGTGGCGGTGGGAGAGCCGGATCTTCGACGGGGCCTACGACAGGGCGGCCGCGCACACGCGGCCCGTCTACGGGGCGCTGAACCACCACCGCAAGACGGTGGGCGCGGCGCCCCGGTTCGGTTCCGCTCACCTGCGGCTCACCGCCGGCGCGCTGGAGCGGACGACGTTCTGCTACCCCGACAGCTTCCTGGAGCCCTCGGACTTCGGGACGGCGCGGCGCATGGGGCTCGTCGAGCTCGCCCTGGCCGACGACCAGGACGAGCTCGACGACTACGTCGAAGCGCAGGTGCACGGCCCGGTCCGGCTGGACCGCGACGTCGAGGCGCTGGTCCTGGACCCCTGCTACCGGGGCACGGCCGTCGAGGACGCCGCCCGCCGCCTGCCGTGCCCGGTGGAGTGGCACGACGGGTTCCGCCTCACGGTCGAGGAGCTGCGCCGGCACCCCGCCTACCGGGGGCCGGCGGTCGTGGAGCTGGGCGCACGGATCGCCGCCGGCGGCCGGCTCGACCCGGGTGTGGTCGGAGCCGCCGCGGCCGCCGGCGGGCACGACCCGCAGGGGCTCAAGAAGGTGTGGCACTGCCTCGCCCGCTACGGGGCACCCGCTTCCGGGGGACGGACGGCCGGGGCGGCCGGGGCACGGACGGCCGGGGCGGTGTCCTAGAGGCGGTCCTCCATGCCGATGGCGTCCTCCAGGTCCTGGTGCGCCTCGCTCCATTCGCCCTCCTGCTGTTGCAGGAGGGCGGCGGCGATGGCGTCGAGTTTGCGCTGGATGGCGTGTTCGGCCCGGCGCTCGGAGTTCTTCAGCAGGGCCAGCAGCAGGAGGGACAGGGCGCCCATGGCGTCGCCCGCGAGGTGCTGCCACTCCATGGACAGCCGGGCCAGGTGAACGGCGGCAAAGCCGGCCACGAGGACGACGCAGAGCAGCAGGAAAGCCGCGGAGCTGGTGAAGTTCGAGGCCAGCTCGGCCAGCGTCTCGAAGCGGCCGCGCCGCCCCTCGCGGGTCTTCTTGGCAGGGTGCTCGAAGGTCATGTGCGGCGCCTGCCCCGGCCCGGCCCCGGCAATCCGGGCCGCACCGGCGCCGCGCTCATCCGCTGCGCCGGCACCAGCGGCGCACCAGGAGGAACAGACCGGCCAGGGTGGCCGCGTACGAGAAGGTGAAGGCCGCGATGAGGGCGGGCGCGGAGGTGGCGACGGCCAGCGGCAGCAGGGCCAGGGCGACCGCGGTCATGGCGCAGACCGTGCCGGTCAGCGCGCCGTGGTGGTCGCCGCGCCGCCGCTCCGCCCGCTCGGGTTCCTGGGCGAAGAGACCGGTGCCGAACGTCATGGCGCGGTCGAATCGGGAGTCCGCGCGCAGGGCGCGTTCGATCGCCGTCAGGGTCCTTCTCTCCCGGGGCGAGAGTCCGGTGCCGTCCATCACGGCCTCCTGCGCGTCGGCGGCCGGGTCGCGCCGGCTCGCGGGTCTGTGGCCGGGCGTCTTCCCCGCCCCCACCGCGGACATGCGCCCCCGCGGCCCCGTCGGGCCGCGGCTCAGCGGTAGTGGGCCGCGGCTTCCGCGAAGGTCACGGCCTGCGCCGGGACGGAGGCCAGCAGGGCCACCCAGGAGCCGTCGGTGAACTCCAGGTCCATCCGGCCCCGCTGGAGGACGCCCGTCGGCCTGGCGCGCACGGCGGCGACGGCCGGGCGGGGTACTTCCCAGTACTCCTTCATCACCGGGGCCGACTGCCACAGGTGCGAGACGTCGGTGAGGGCGAACCAGCGCCGGTCGGTGACGGCGAGGACGCCGGTGACCGAGCCGCGCGCCGCGGCGCGGCTGATGAGGAAGTGCCCGGCCGCGCTCTGCCAGCCGCCCTCCATGCTCTTGCCGTGCACCAGCCGGGTCCCGAGCTGGTCCACGGCGTCCGGCAGCCGGTCCACGGCGGCCGCCGCGGCGGCGGGCCGTGAGCGCCGGGGGTCGATCACGCGGGTGCGGACCAGCTGCGCCAGGGGCTTGGGCAGCTTCGCCTCGATCCGGCGGTGGAGCGCGGACTGGTCGGCCGGGGGGACGAGGTCGTCGGGCGGGGTGGGAACGCCCGGTCCGAGCTCGTACGCGCACACGGCGACGAGGCGCTCCCCCGCACGCAGGAAGGGTCGGACCTGTTCGCGCCTGTCCTGGTTCAACGGGCGTGCTCCTGTCGTGCGTAGGGCCGGGGGTGACCGGCGCGGTGCCGCCGGGATGGTCGTGCCCGGCGTTCCGGATTCTGCCCCATGGGCGGCCGCGGATGATCATCGGGGGGTGCCCGGAAGCGATACCCGTGAGGGGTACCGGCGGTAAGGCCGCGGGAGGCCTCAGAGCGGCTCGGCGTCCAGGAAGGCCGACGGGTCCGGTTCGAGCGGCTCCCCGGATCCCTGGGGCGCCAGTTCCGCCCAGATGACCTTGCCCTCGGGGGTGTAGCGGGTGCCCCAGTGCTCGCTGAGCTGGGCCACCAGGAACAGGCCGCGGCCGCCCTCGTCGGTGGTGGCGGCGTACCGCAGGTGCGGGGCGGTGCTGCTGCCGTCCCAGACCTCGCAGGTCAGGCCGTGGTCGTGGAGCAGCCGGACGCGTACCGGGGCGCTGCCGTGGCGCAGGGCGTTGGTGACCAGCTCGCTGAGGATCAGCTCCGTGGCGAAGCCGAGGTCCGCCAGGCCCCAGGTGTCGAGGGTGCGGGCCGCCTCGCCCCGGATCTGCCCGACGGCGCTCGCCTCGAACGGCACGTCCCACTCGGCGACCCGGTCCGGGCCCAGGGTGCGGGTCCGGGCGACGAGCAGGGCCACGTCGTCGGCCGGGCGCAGCGGCAGCACCCGGTCGAGGACGTCCTTGCAGGCCTGGCGCGGGTCCCCGTCGGCCGCGGCGAGCGCGGTGCGCAGCAGTTCCAGCCCCTCGCCGATGTCCCGGCCGCGCTCCTCGATCAGCCCGTCCGTGTACAGGACGAG
Organism: Streptomyces sp. NPDC032091; assembly: GCF_055580265.1. Taxonomy (NCBI): domain Bacteria; kingdom Bacillati; phylum Actinomycetota; class Actinomycetes; order Kitasatosporales; family Streptomycetaceae; genus Streptomyces; species Streptomyces sp. NPDC032091. The sequence goes on from NZ_JBVILR010000012.1 coordinate 207,239, forward strand.
CCGGCTGCCCTCCGCCAGTTCCAGTTCCGCCGTCTCGAAGGGCATGCCACCCAGCCCCAGCGGGGGCCCGGCGGGCAGGTCGACGATCTCCGTGGTGCCGTCGGGGGCGGAGAGCAGGGGCGGCAGGTGCCCGGCCCGGGCCACCGTGCAGCGCCGGGAGACCGGGTCGTAGACGGCGTACAGGCAGGTCGCGCCGATGACGGAGCCGTTCGCGTCGCCGCCCTCGTCGTCGTGGTCGATGCGCTGGACCAGGTCGTCGAGGCGGGCGAGGATCTCGTCGGGGGCGAGGTCGAGCGAGGAGAAGTTGTGCACGGCCGTGCGCAGCCGTCCCATGGTCGCGGCGGCGTGCAGGCCGTGTCCGACGACGTCCCCGACGACCAGGGCGACCCGGCAGCCCGGCAGCGGGATCACGTCGAACCAGTCGCCGCCCACCCCGGACTGGGCGGGCAGGTAGAAATGCGCCACGTCCACGGCGCTCTGCTCGGGCAGGGCACGGGGCAGCAGGCTGCGCTGGAGGGTCACGGCGAGGGCGTGCTCGCGGGTGTAGCGGCGGGCGTTGTCCATGCTGACGGCGGCGCGGGCGACGAGTTCCACGGCGAGCGACAGGTCGTCCTCGTCGAAGGGCTCGGGTTTGCGCGAGCGCCAGAAGTTGACCACGCCGAGGACCACACCGCGGGCGGTGAGCGGGGCCGCGATCAGCGAGTGGATGCCGTAGTCGATGATCGCGCGGGTGCGGGGCGGGTCCTGGGCGAGCCAGCCCGGATCGGCGGACAGGTCGGGCACCAGTTCGGCCTTGCCGGTGCCGTAGCCGCGCGCCTGGGGGGTGGACGGCAGGAAGTCGATCAGCAGGCCGCGGGGGTAGAGGGGGTGGTCGGAGCGGATGCCGGAGACCGCGGTGCGCCGCATGTCGGCCCCGGGCCCGGGCTCGTCCCCGTCGAGGACCGGTTCGGCCAGGTCGACGGTGGCGAAGTCGGCGAAGCGGGGGACGGCGACGTCGGCGAGCTCCTCGGCGGTGCGGACGACGTCCAGGGTGGTGCCGATGTCGCCGCCCGCGTCGTAGAGCAGCTTCAGGCGGCGGCGGGCCGTCTCGGCGCGGCTGGTCAGGATCCGCATCTCGGTCGAGTCGCGGATGGTGACGGCGGTGCCGCCGTCGGCGCGGCCCCGGGGGTGGGTGCGCCGCTGGTTGACGACGAGCAGCCGGTCGCCGGTCTCCAGCACCTCGTCGGTGGCCACCCGGCCGGACAGCAGCAGCTCGGCCATCCGGCGGTCCAGCCCCGGAACGTCCCCGATGTGCCGGCCGTCGGCGTCCTCGGGCAGCCCGAGCAGCCGTTTGGCCTCGTCGTTGGCGAGGAGCAGCCGCCCGTCCCCGTCGATGATCAGCACCCCTTCGCGGACGGCGTGGAGCACCGCGTCGTGGTGCTCGTACATGCGGGTCATCTCCAGCGGGCCCAGGCCGTGGGTCTGCCGGTTCAGCCGTCTGCTGATCAGGGCGGTGCCGGCGGTGGCCAGCGCCAGGGTGGCGGCGATGGAGAGCAGGATGACGGGGAGCTGGCGGTTGACGACCCCGGTCACGTTCTTGACGGTGAGGCCCGCGGAGACCAGTCCGACCACCTTGCCGTCGGGTGCGGTGACGGGCACCACCGCCTGGATCTCCTTGCCGAGGGGGCCGTTCACGCTCTCGGTGTAGGTGTGCCCGGCGAGGGAGGGTCCGATGGTGCCGACGAACCGTTTGCCGATGCGGTCGGGCTGGGGGTGGGTGTAGCGGATGCCGTGGGTGTCCATGACGACGATGAAGTCGACCCCGGCATCCTTGCGGGTGCGCTCCGCGAGGGGTTGCAGCAGGGCCGTCGGGTCCGGGGACTTCAGCGCCGCCTGGAGGCCCAGGGAGTGGGCGAAGGTCTGGGCGACGGCCACCGACCGGTTGCGTGCCTCGCGGTCGACGTCGTGCCGCGACTGGAGGACCAGCGCGAGCAGCGCGCCGGCCGCGAGCAACACCACGATCGCCACCTGGAGGACGAATACCTGTCTGGCGACGCTTCGGGATCGGCTGCCTAGAGGTGACCGCACCGACGTGCCCGGCACGGGTGGCGAGAAGGGGTCACGCCCCCAGTTGTAGCACCTCTGGCCGTCCTCGGCCCCCGGCGCGGCGGCGCGCCGTGCCCGGCGGCGCGCCGGCGGCGCCGCCGGGCGCTCCGGTCACGCCGAGGCGGCCGCCGGCCGGCAGTCGGGGTGCCCCCAGCGGGTGCCCAGCTTGGCGATCTTCTCGCCGGCCGCGTACGGCTGCCCGCAGGGGCAGGTCCCGCGGAACTTCGCCGTGATGGTGCGCGGCGCGCCGGAGCGGGCCGCGCCGCCGCCGGGGGCGGCTCCGGAGGCGGCGCCGCGGGCCGCTCCGGAGGCGGCGCCGCGGGCCGGGGCCTTGCGGGCCGGGGCGGTACGGCCGGGGGCCGGTACGGGGACGGTGGTGGCGCCGTGGGCGGTGCCGGCGGGCTCCTGGCTGACGGCGGCGTCGCTGGCGGCCTGGTCGGCGATGGCGTTGAGGTGGTCGCCGTCCTCCTGGTGGGCCGGAACGTAGCGGAACTCCACGTCCCGCTCGGCCAGCAGCCCGTCGATGCTCTCGACGAGCTCGCGGTTGGCGACGGGCTTGCCGGCGGCGGTCTTCCAGCCGTTGCGCTTCCAGTTCGGCAGCCACTGGGTGACGGCCTTCATGGCGTACTGGGAGTCCATGCGCACCTGGAGCGCGGTACCCGGCTCCACGGCCTCCAGCAGCCGCTGGAGGGCGGTGAGCTCGCCGACGTTGTTGGTGGCGCGCCCCAGCGGACCGGCCTCCCAGCGTTCGGGCCGGCCCTCGGCGTCCGCGATGACCCACGCCCATCCGGCCGGGCCGGGGTTTCCCTTGGCCGCCCCGTCACAGGCGGCGATGATGCGATCAGACATCCCCCGATCTTGCCCTATCCGCGCGGGGGCGGCGCCACCCCCGTTCCTCACGGCGACGGACGGGGCAGGGCGGACGGGCGGAATACGATCACCCTGAGGCGGCAAGTGATCACGAACGGTGATCCACTGAGCGGAGAAGCGTGAAGAGATGACCGCGCGACGAAGCCAAGCGTCTCTCGGGGTCCGGTGGGCCGTCCGCCCCTGCGGGGCCTCCTGACCATGTGCGCGGGCACGGCCTGCCCGCTGCCGTCCCCGGCCGCCTCGGCGACGGCCGCGCCCGAGACCGTACCCGTGCGCGTCCCGGCCGTGGAGGCACAGCCGGACGCCGGGCGGCCCTCGCCCGCAGCGGTGCCATCCCTCTCGTCGGGGGAGGCCGGCGCCGCGGTGGGAACGGGTCCGGGGGCGGACGCGGCGGAGCACGGCGCCGGGCGTCCCGGGGCGGGGGCGCCGGGAACACCATCGACCTCGGTCTCCGCCGAGCTGCGGGCGGGCTCCGCCGGGCGGCCGAGCGCCGGACCGTCCGCGAGACCTTCGAGTACGCCGTGACCGTGACGAGCCACGGCCCGTCCGCCGCCCGGCAGGTGGTCGTCACCGACCGGCTTCCCGGCGTGCTGGAGTTCGTCTCCTCCCGGGACGGGTGCGCCCCCGAGGGCCGCGGCGTCCGGTGCGGGCCGCCGGCCCTCCTGCCGGTGGGGCGCACGCTCACCCGGGTGCTCACGGCCGGCTGGCGGCCTCGTACGACGGCGACGGCTCGGACATCGTGAACGGGGCCGTCGTCGGCGCGGAGACCGCCGACCCGGACGCCGGGAACGACGCGTCCTCCCCGACCGGGCTGAAGGGTCCCGCCCCACGCGCGGACCGCCGACGCCTCCCTGGCCAAGGCGTCGCTGCCGGAGCGCGGCCGCACCCCGGTCCGGCCGGGGCTGCTGGCCCTGCTGTGCGGGCGGCCGCCGTCCACGGTGGTGTGGTGGTCCCCCTCGACCTGGCCGTCCACCGCCGGGGGGCCGGTCAACGGGTCCGCCCACGACGTCCTCACGCTGTCGGTGCGGGTCGGTCCGGCCGAGGTCGCACAGGTGATCCACACCCCGGACGGCCGTATCATCGAGTCCGCGTCGGCCCGTGCGGGGAGGGGCCGCACACGCCGGCCGTCCCCCGCGGCGGCCTGGTGTCGCCCACGGTCACGGAAGGACGGCGATGAAGGTCGGGATCACCGACGTCGCGGCCCGCGCGCAGGCCGGCGAGGCGACCGTCCGCAGGGTCGTCAACCGCCGCCAGGGCGTGTCCCGCAAGCCCCGGGACGCGGTCGCGCGGGCGATGGCCGAGCCGGGGTACGAGCGCACCGCCCAGGGCCGGTCGGTGGCCCTGATCACCGACCCCGCGTCGAACCCGTACCGGCTCGGCCACCGGCGGATCGGCAGGGCCTCGGGCCCGGCCGGCAGCCGGCCCGCCGACCGGCGGGTGGCGGGCTTCCCGGCCGCCATGGCCCGGCGCGGGATCGACGACGCCGGCCGGTGGGTGATCCGCCCGTGGTACGCCGGGGAGGGCGGGCCGGCTGCCGCCTCGGCGCTGCCGGAGCTCGGCGCCACCGCCACCGCCATCGGCGCCGCCGGCGACCGCATGGCGCTCGGCGCGATCCGCGGGATCCGGCGGCAGGGCCGCTCCGACCCCGGGGACGTGTCGGCGGTCGGCTACGAGGGCACGGGCGTCACCGAGTGCACCGACCCCCCGCCGACCACGGTCCGGCAACCCGCGGTCGGCAACCGGGACGTGCCCACCGGCGAGCGGCACTCCTGCCCCGAGCCGGTCATCCGCTCCTCGACCGCCCCGGTCGCCCCCTCCTGAACCCGCCCGCCCCGATCGCCCCTCCCGACCCCTTCCGCCCCGCGCACTCCCCCGACAGACAGGCGAGGACGTGTACACGACCGTCACCGAGCTCGCGGACGGCCGCGAGCTCATCTACTACGACAGCGCCCCCGGCCGTGACCGCACGGCCCGCGACCCGCGCCCCCTGGAGCGCGTCGAGAGCACCCCGGAGCTGCGCCGGGACCCGGCCACCGGCGACTGGGTCACCATCGCCGCCCACCGGCAGACCCGCACCTACCACCCGCCCGCCGACGCCTGCCCGCTGTGCCCGTCGCGGGAGGGCCGGCCGAGCGAGATCCCGGCCGACGACTACGAGGTGGCCATCTTCGAGAACCGTTTCCCCTCGCTCTCCGGCACCGCCGGCCGCTGCGAGGTCGTGTGCTTCACCCCCAAGCACGACGCGGGGTTCGCCGACCTCACGCCCGGGCGGGCCCGGCTGGTGCTGGACGCCTGGACCGACCGGACCGCCGCGCTCTCCGCCCGCCCCGGCGTCGCGCAGGTGTACTGCTTCGAGAACCGGGGCGCGGAGATCGGCGTCACCCTGCCCCATCCGCACGGCCAGATCTACGCCTTCACCGCGCCCACCCCCCGCACGGCCAAGCACCTCGCGGCGGCGGCCGCGCACCGGGCGGCCACCGGGCGGAACCTGTTCGAGGACCTCCTCGCGCAGGCCCGCGCCGCCGGGGAACGGCTGGTCCTGGCCGGGGAGCACTGGACGGCCTTCGTCCCGTACGCCGCCCGCTGGCCCTACGAGGTCCACCTGTACCCGCACCGCAGGGTGCCCGACCTGACCCGGCTCGACGAGGCGGAACGGGCCGAGTTCCCCGGCCTGTACCTGGAGCTGCTGCGCCGCTTCGACCGGCTCTTCGGGCTGGCGGAGCCCACCCCGTACATCGCCGCCTGGCACCAGGCCCCGCTGCACGGCGGGGAGGAACTGGCCCTGCACCTGGAGCTGTTCACCGTCCGGCGGACCGCCGACAAGCTCAAGTACCTGGCCGGGACGGAGTCCGGGATGGACGCCTTCATGAACGACGTGTCCCCCGAGACGGCGGCGCGGCGGCTGCGGGAGGCCCGGTGAACGCGCGGGTGCGCCGGGACTTCGAGCGGGTCCACGGCCGGGCCCCCGAGGGGCTCTGGGCCGCCCCGGGCCGGGTCAACCTGATCGGCGAACACACCGACTACAACGACGGCTTCTGCCTGCCCATGGCGCTGCCGCAGGCCGCCGTGCTCGCCGCCCGCCGCCGCGCCGACGGGCTGCTGCGGCTGCACAGCGCCCAGGGCGACGGCCGGGTCACCGAGCTGCGGGTGGCGGACCTCGCCCCGGGCTCCGTGCCCGGCTGGGCCCGCTACCCGGCCGGGGTGGTGTGGGCGCTGCGTGAGCGGGGGCTGCCCGTCGGGGGCGCGGACCTGCACGTCGACAGCACCGTTCCGGCGGGGGCCGGGCTGTCCTCGTCGGCGGCGCTGGAGTGCGCGGTGGCCGTCGCGTACGAGGAGATGTACGGGCTGGGTCTGGAGCGGCCGGAGCTCGCACGGGTGGCCCAGTACGCCGAGAACGCGTTCGCGGGGGTGCCCTGCGGGGTGATGGACCAGATGGCCTCGGTCTGCTGCGCCGAGGGCAGCGCCCTGCACCTGGACAGCCGCAGCCTGGAGGTCCGGCAGGTGCCCTTCGACCTCGGGGGGCACGGGCTGCGGCTGCTGGTGCTCGACACGCGCGTCCAGCACGACCTGGCGGACGGGGCGTACGCGGCCCTGCGGGCCGGCTGCGAACGGGCGGCGCGGCTGCTGGGCCTGCCGGCCCTGCGGGACCTCTCGGAGGCGGAGCTGCCCGCGGCGCTGGACCGGCTGCCGGCCGCGCTGGTGCCGCTGGTGCGGCACGTGGTCACGGAGGACGCCCGGGTGGGCCGGGCGGTGGACCGGCTGACGGCCGGGCGACCCGAGGGGCTGGGACCGCTCCTGACGGAGGGTCACGCCTCGCTGAGGGACGACTACGGGGTCTCCTGCCCGGAGACGGACCTCGCGGTGGAGGCCGCCGTGGCCGCGGGTGCGCTGGGCGCCCGGATGACGGGGGGCGGCTTCGGCGGCTCGGTGATCGCCCTGGTGCGGGCCGACGGGGCCGGGACCGTGTCCGAAGCCGTGACGGCCGCCTTCGCGGCCGCCGGCTTCCACGCACCGGCGGTACTGGAGGCCGTACCGTCGGCGGGGGCCCGGCGAATCGGCTGAGCCGGGGCGCGGGCGGCCGGACGTCGGACGTCCGCGGTCGTGCGGGGTCTTCGGCCGAAGGTGGTCAACGGGCCGCTCCCCCGCGAGAATGCCGCCATGACCGAACCCGATGCCGCCGCCCCCGCCGTCCGCGTCGAGCGGGACGGGCCCGTGACCACGGTGGTGCTGTCGCGGCCCTCGGCACGCAACGCCGTGGACGGGCCGACGGCACGGCTGCTGGCGGACGCCTTCCGGGAGTTCGAGGCCGACGAGGGGGCGGCGGTCGCGGTGCTGTGGGGCGAGGGTGGGACGTTCTGCGCGGGCGCCGACCTCAAGGCCGTGGGCACCGGGCGCGGCAACCGCGTGGAACCCGAGGGTGACGGCCCGATGGGGCCGACGCGGCTGCGGCTGACCAAGCCGGTGATCGCGGCCGTCGCGGGCCACGCCGTGGCGGGCGGGCTGGAGCTGGCCCTGTGGTGCGATCTCCGGGTGGTGGAGGAGGACGCGGTCTTCGGGGTGTTCTGCCGCCGGTGGGGGGTCCCGCTCATCGACGGGGGCACCGTGCGGCTGCCGCGGCTGATCGGGGAGAGCCGCGCGATGGACCTGATCCTGACCGGCCGCCCGGTCCCGGCCGCGGAGGCCCACGCGATCGGGCTGGCCAACCGGCTCGTACCGCCCGGGCGGGCCCGGGCGGCGGCCGAGGAGCTCGCGCGGGAGATCGCGGGGTTCCCGCAGCTGTGCCTGCGCCACGACCGGCTCTCCGTACGGGAGCAGCACGGGCTGGCCGAGCCCGAGGCCCTGGCCAACGAGCTGCGGCACGGGAGGGTGCCCCTGGCGGCGGGCGAGACCCTCACGGGCGCCGCCCGCTTCGCCTCCGGGGCCGGCCGGCACGGCTCCTTCACCGCCTGAGCCCCCGCCGGGCCCCGCGGCCCGGCCACGTACCGGGGCGGTCGTGCCGGGGCGGTCGCGTGCCGCCGGGGTGACGTACCCGGGCGGCCGCGTACCCGAGCGGCAGCCTGCCCGGGCCGTCGCGTGCCGGGGCAGTCTCAGGCGATCGCACCTACGATGGGCTGGAGCCGGCGCGGGCGGCCCTCGCGTGCCGGTCGTCCCGAGCGCGCAGGGCGGAGGAACATGGCACAGGCCGGCGATGCGGCGCGGACCGTCATCCTCACGGTGGACGACGACCCGGTGGTGTCCCGTGCCATCGCCCGTGACCTGCGGCGGCGCTACGGGGGCGGCTACCGGATCGTGCGCGCCGAGTCCGGGGAGTCCGCGCTGGAGGCGCTGCGCGAGCTGAAGCTGCGGGGCGACTTGGTCGCCGTGCTCCTCGCCGACTACCGGATGCCGCAGATGAACGGCGTCGAGTTCCTGGAGCGGGCCCTCGGCGTGTACCCGGGGGCGCGGCGGGTGCTGCTGACGGCGTACGCCGACACCCACGCCGCCATCGACGCGATCAACGTCGTCGACCTCGACCACTACCTGCTCAAACCTTGGGACCCGCCGGAGGAGAAGCTCTACCCCGTCCTGGACGACCTGCTCACCGCCTGGCGCTCCAGCGACCACCGGCCGGTGCCGGCCACCAAGGTGGTCGGGCACCGCTGGTCGGCGCGCTCCTCCGAGGTGCGGGAGTTCCTGGCCCGCAACCAGGTGCCCTACCGCTGGTACTCCTCCGACGAGCCCGAGGGGCGGCGGCTGCTGGAGGCTGCCGGGGCGGACGGGCTGCGGCTGCCCCTGGTGGTCACCGCCGACGGCGCGGCGCTGATCGAGCCGGAGGTGCCGGAGCTGGCCGCCCGCGTGGGGCTCGCGACCACGCCGGCCGCCGCGTTCTACGACCTGGTCGTCATCGGCGGCGGCCCGGCCGGGCTGGGGTCGGCGGTGTACGGGGCGTCCGAGGGGTTGCGGACCGTCCTGGTGGAGCGGTCGGCTACGGGCGGGCAGGCCGGGCAGAGCTCCCGCATCGAGAACTACCTCGGCTTCCCGGACGGGGTCTCCGGTGCCCAGCTCACCGAGCGCGCCCGCCGCCAGGCCACCCGTTTCGGCGCCGAGATCCTCACGGCGCGCGAGGTCACGGGGCTGGAGGTGAACGGCCCGGCCCGCGTCGTACGGTTCTCGGACGGCTCGTCGGTCGCCGCGCACAGCGTCATCCTCGCCACCGGGGTGTCCTACCGTCAACTGGCGGCCCCGGGCTGCGCGGACCTCACCGGGCGGGGCGTGTACTACGGCTCCTCCCTCACCGAGGCGGCGTCCTGCGAGGGGCAGGACGTGTACGTCGTCGGCGGGGCGAACTCGGCGGGGCAGGCGGCGGTCTTCCTGGCCCGGGGCGCGAAGTCGGTGACGCTGCTGGTGCGCGGGGAGTCCCTGACGGCGTCCATGTCGTACTACCTGGTCCAGCAGATCGAGGAGGCGCCGAACATCACGGTGCGGCCCAGGACCGTGGTGGACGCGGCGCACGGCGAGGGCCATCTGGAGCGGCTGGTCCTGCGAGACGCCGTGACGGGGGCGACGGAGGGCGTGGACGCGCAGTGGATGTTCGTCTTCATCGGTGCCGCCCCGCTGACCGACTGGCTGGACGGGACGGTGCTGCGCGACGAGCACGGGTTCATCCTGGCCGGGCCGGACCTCACGCCGGACGGGCGGCCGCCGGCCGAGTGGGAGCTGGACCGGCCGCCGTACCACCTGGAGACCAGCGTCCCCGGGGTGTTCGTGGCGGGTGACGCGCGTGCCCAGTCGGCGAAGCGCGTCGCGTCAGCGGTCGGAGAGGGTGCCATGGCCGTCATGCTCGTCCACCGCTACCTGGAGCAGTCGTGAGCGCGCGGGAGGCGTCCTGCGACCCGCGGGAGATCGCCTCGCTGTTCCTGTTCGAGAAGCTCACGCCGGCGCAGCTCGGGCGGCTGTGCGCCGAGGGCCGGGTGGAGCGCTTCGAGGCCGGTCCGGTGTACACCGAGGGCGAGCCGGCCACCTGCTTCTACGTGATGATCGAAGGGACGGTCGTGCTGTCCCGCAGGGTCGGTGGCGACGACGTGGAGGTGAGCCGGACCTCCCAGCCCGGGGTGTACGCGGGGGCGATGCAGGCGTACCTGGGTGACCGGGTCCCGCAGACGTACGTCAACTCGATGCGGGTGACGGGACCGACGCGGTTCTTCGTGCTGTCGGCGCAGTCGTTCGCGGACATCATGCAGGAGTGGTTCCCCATGGCTGCGCACCTGCTGGAGGGCCTCTTCTTCGGTGCGAAGGACACCCAGCGGGCCATCGGGCAGCGCGAACGCCTGCTGGCGCTCGGCTCGTTGTCGGCCGGGCTCACGCACGAGCTCAACAACCCGGCGGCCGCGGCCGTGCGGGCCACGGCCGCGCTGCGCGAGCGGGTGGGCAAGATGCGGCACAAGCTGGCCGTCATCGCCCGGGGCCCGTACTCGCGCGAGGCGCTCGCCGCGCTCATCGAGATCCAGGAGCGCACCGCCGAACGTGTCGCCAAGGCGCCGGTGCTGAGCCCGTTGGAGGCCTCCGACCGGGAGGACGAGCTGGCCGACTGGCTGGAGGACCACGGCATCGCGGAGGGCTGGCGGATGGCGCCGGCCTTCGTCCAGGCCGGGCTGGACACGGACTGGCTGGAGCAGGTCGCGGCGACCGTCGCCCAGGACATCCTGCCGGGGGCGGTGGGATGGCTCAACTACACGGTGGAGACCGAGCTGTTGATGGACGAGATCGACGACGCCACCACCCGCGTCTCCCACCTGGTGGACGCCGCCAGGCAGTACGCGCAGCTCGACCGCGCCCCGCACCGTGAGGCCGACGTCCACGAACTCCTCGACAGCACCCTGCTGATGCTCTCCGGCAAGATCGGCCCACGGGTGCGGGTGGTCAAGGAGTACGACCGGACCCTGCCCGAGGTGCCGGCCTACCCGGCGGAGCTGAACCAGGTGTGGACCAACCTCATCGACAACGCCGTGTCCGCCATCGGGAGTGCGGGCGGCGTGGGCACCCTGACGGTCCGTACGGCGCGCGAGGGCGACCGGCTGCTGGTGGAGTTCCGCGACACCGGACCCGGGGTGCCCGCGGAGATCCGCGACCGGATCTTCGACCCCTTCTTCACCACCAAGCCGGTCGGCGAGGGCACGGGGCTCGGCCTGGACATCTCCTGGCGGATCGTGGTCAACAAGCACCACGGCACGCTCCAGGTCGAATCGGTACCGGGGGACACCCGGTTCCGCGTCCTGCTGCCCCTGACCGCACCGGAGCCCGGAACCCAGACCACGGAGGAGCACACATGACCGGCATCGACGGCATCGACCCGGGGGCCGCGCCCAGCGGCACCGGCTGCGCGGACTGCGACGCGGTCGGCGGCTGGTGGTTCCACCTGCGGCGCTGCGCCCAGTGCGGGCACGTGGGCTGCTGCGACTCCTCCCCCGCCCAGCACGCCACCGCACACTGGAAGGCCACCGGACACCCCCTGGTGCAGAGCTTCGAGCCGGGCGAGGCGTGGTTCTGGGACTACTCCGCCGACTCCCTGTACGAGTCCGGGCCCGGCCTCGCCCCGCCGGACGCCCACCCCGCGGACCAGCCGGCGCCGGGCCCCGCCGGCCGCGTCCCCCAGGACTGGCCGAGCCGGCTCCACCGTTAGTCGGGCACGGTCAGGGCCGTGCGGTCCGGAACGCGAGGTAGCGGCTGAAGGCTTCGTGGCTGTCGGGGGTGAAGCGCCACTGCGGCAGGGCCGCCCGCAGCTCCGGCTCGGTCAGCCAGCCGTGCCAGGCGACCTCGTCGGGATCGGGGACCACCGCGTCCGGCACCACGGCTTCGTGCACACCGAGCCAGTGAGGGCTCAAACCGCCGCGGTTGACGAACGTGAACAGCAGGCGCGGCCGCGCACGCACGCCCAGCTCTTCGGCCAGCTCCCGCGCGGCGGCCTCTTCATAGGACTCGCCGACATGCGCGGCGCCACCGACCCCGACCTCATGGAGCCCGGGGAAGCGCCCCACCCGCTCCGACCGCCGGTGGACGAGGATCCGTCCCCGCTCATCACGACACACCGTCACGGCAACCCGGTGCAGCCAACCCTCCCGGATGGCCTCCCCCCGGCTGACCACCCCCAGCACGCGATCCTGACCGTCGACACGTTCCACCCGTTCATCCACGAGGCACACCCTGGCAGACCCCACTGACATCTCGTCCTCGGGCAGCGGACCCGCAAACCCCCCGGGCGGGTGACCCCGCCCTGTTCGAGCGAGTTTCAACGCCGCCCGGGCAGCGGCCGCAAGCCCTGCGGGAGCCACGGGAACATCCGTTCACCGACTGCCGCCCCAGACCCCGTGACGGGCCCGTTCCGGGGGGCGTTCCTGGAGCACCAGTACCAGTCGTGCGCCCGTCCGGAGGATGCCGTGGACACCGTGCCCGCCCGCCCCGCCCACCCCCGCACAATCGAACACGCCCCTCCCCTGGCCCCACCGGGCGCTCCCCGCGTCCGCCGGGTTGACGCCGCCCCCGGCCGCCACGGCCACGGCCCGGCGGGCCGCCGGAGGGCGGCGTGAGCCGGCGGCGCGGGCGTGCGCCCGCCGCCCCCGACGTGTCGGAGTCGGAGCGGCTGCTGTTCGGCGGCCCCCTGGGGTACGACGTCGGCTGGGACCAGCACGAGGGGGCCTGGCTGGAGCTCGGGCTGTGGCGGATGGCCCGGGACCTGCCGGCGATGGTGGGCACCGCGTTACGCCTCGCCCGCGGGGCCGACGCGCCGGCCCTGCGGACCCTCCTGGGCGCCGAGCTGGGCCGCGGCGTCGCCCAGGCGGCCGGGCTGGTGGCGGTGAACTCGGCCCTCGGCCACCTGATGGCCTCCGGCCCCACCACGGCGCGGCTCACCGGGTCGGTGCCCGCCCTGGTCGTCGTCGCCGTGACCGGGGTCCTCGGCTCGGTGCTCCGGTCGGCCTCGACGGCGGCGACGGGTGCGCTGGAGCCCAAGGTGCAGCGGCTGGCCACCGAGCAGTACCTGGCCCTGGGCCACCGGGTGGAGCTGACGTCGATCGAGGACGACGAGTTCCACCGGCTGCTGGACGCGGCCCGCTACGGCGCCGACTCGGCCCGCCGGATGATCCGCTACTGCACCGACGTGCTCAACTCGGCCGTGTCGCTGATCGCGGCGGCCGGCGTGCTGACCGTGCTGCATCCGCTGCTGCTGCCCCTGCTGGTGCTGATGACGCTGCCCAGCGCCTGGGGCGCGCTGGTCATCAGCCGGCAGCGCTACGTCTCCTTCCACTCCTTCCTCCAGCACGCCCGGGCCGGCCATCTGCTGGGCCAGCTCCTGACCCAGCAGCAGGCCGCCGCGGAGGTGCGGGTGCACGGCGTCGGCCCGTTCCTGCTCACCCACTTCCGCGGCATGGCCGAGACCAACGAGCGCGAGCAGACCCGGCTGGCCCGGCGGGCCGCCCGCACCGGGCTGATCGCCGACGCGGCCGGCGGGGTCGCGGCCCTGGCGACGTACGGGGCGCTGGGGCTGCTGCTGTGGGCCGGCCGGATGGACCTGGCGGTCGCCGGCACGGCCGTGCTCGCGATCCGTACCGGCGCCTCCAGCCTGGACCGGCTGGTCCTCCAGGTCACCGAGCTCTACCAGGAGAGCCTGTTCGTCGCCGACTTCACGCGCCTGTGCGCGGAGGCGGAGGGCCGTACCATCCCGGGCGGCGGCGTCGCCCTGCCCGAGCGGGTGCGCGAAGTGCGGTTCGAGAAGGTCACGTTCACCTATCCGGCCGGCCCGGGGGAATCGCCGGAGCCGGCCCTGCGGGAGGTGTCCCTCGCCTTCCCCATGGGGAAGGTCGTGGCCCTCGTCGGGGAGAACGGGTCGGGCAAGTCGACGCTGGTCAAACTGCTGTCGGGGCTGTACCAGCCGGACGAGGGCGGCGGCACGATCCGGTGGGACGACGTCGACGCCCGCACCGCCGACCGGAGCCAGGTGTTCGGGCGGGTGGCCCTGATGTCGCAGAACTTCTACAACTGGCCGTTCACCGCGCGGGTGAACATCGGCATCGGCCGTCCCGGCGAGCCGATCCGCGACGACGCGGTGGAGACCGCGGCCGCGTTCTCGGGCGCCGACGAGGTCCTGGCCGCGCTCCCCCGGGGCCTGGCGACCCTGCTGGGCCGCGGCTACCGCGGCGGGCACCAGATCTCGGGCGGCCAGTGGCAGCGCATCGGCATCGCCCGCGCCCACTACCGCGGCGCGGCGATCCTGATCGTGGACGAACCGACCAGTGCCCTGGACCCGTTGGCGGAGCAGCGGGTCTTCGACCGGATCCGCGAACAGGCCGCCACCGGGCAGACGATCGTGCTGATCACCCACCGGCTGCACGCGGTCCGGCACGCCGACCTGATCCACGTCCTCAAGGAGGGCCGCCTGGCCGAGTCCGGCACGTTCGAGGAGTTGATGGACGAGGCCACCGGCACCGGTGACTTCCGCGAGGCCTACCTCGTCCAGGCGAACGCCTTCGCAGCCACCCTGCCCGCCCCGCGCCGCCCGTCCACGCCCTCGGGCCCGTGACGGCGGCCCCCTGACCTTCGCGCACCGAGCCCCCGTACGTCCCGTGCGGGGGCCCCTGCACAATGGTCCCTGTCCGCTGTCCGTACGTCAGTTCAGGAAGGGCCGCACCATGGATGACGCCTCCCGCCCGCACCCGGGCGGCGGTTGCCGCTCGACGTCCACGACGGGGCGGCCGGCCGAAGCCCGTATCGAGGACGCGAACACCCTCCTGGTCGTGCCCGCGGCGTTGCGGGGCGGCGCCGGCCCGGTCGCGGACTTCTTCGGCTCGACGGTCACCGCGGAGGACCTCTCCTCCGGTTCCGCCGACCTCACGCGGAAGACCCTCTACCTGTGCGGCGACGTGTCCGGCATCAGCCGGGACCGACTCCGGTCGGCGGACCGGGTGTTCGTCGTCCGGGAGCTGGCGACGGGCTACGACGAGGACGACCCCGACGCCCCCTGGACCGTGGTCGGCCTCGGCCGGGTGCCCCAGCGCGTCCACGGCGTCGGCGTGCACTACCGCCGCTTCTTCGACCCCGCGGCCGATCACTTCGGCCGGATCCGCGCGGAGCACGCGTTCCAGTCGCTGACGGAGTCCACCAAGCCGGGAACGGCGCACCGCAGCGGCATCTACCTGACGCCGGTCACCCGGAGCGGCGACGCGCTGCACTTTCGCCTGCTCCGGTGCTCCACGAACCTCTCGGGGCCGACGGAGAACTTCCGCCCGACCGACACGCGGATCGTCGAGGCCCTCAACCGCGAGGCGGCCGCCGTCTTCCGCAACCCCGCACCGCTGAACCACGTGCTCGCGCAGATCTACCACAACACCGCCGCCACGGCGGAGCGCAAGCAGTCGAAGGCCAGGATCTCGGCCCACGCCGACAAGACCAAGGACATGCCGGTCAACGGCATCATGGCCTTCTGCACCTTCTACGACCGGCTCGACGGGCTGCGGCCGCTGGACGAGGACGCCTTCGACCACGGCGTGAACGGGGTCAGCGGACTGACCCGGCTCCGCTTCCGGCTCAAGGAGCCGGAAGCGGCGGGCGCCGGGGGCGCGCAGGGCGCGCTGCCCGCCGAGTTCACCGTGACCCTGCACCCCGGCTCCGTGTTCTTCATGCCGCTGTCCACCAACCGCCTGTACACGCACGAGATCCGGCCCTCGCCCCTGGACGCGGGGCTGCTCCCGACCCGGCTGGGATACGTGGTGCGCTGTTCGGACGCCGAAGCCGTCCACCAGGACGGGCGGACGTACCTCAAGGAGGCGGGGGACCTGGTGGAGCTGGGCCCGCCGACCCCGGCGGGCATGGACGAGCTGCGCGCGCTGTACGCCGAGGAGAACAGGAGCGCGTCGTTCGTCGACTACGGCGACGCGTTCACTTTCAGCATGAACACGGGAGACTACAGTGCCCCCCACGCCTAGCATCGCGGAGCAGATCATCCGGTGTTCGCTGCCGGCCGACGAGGACTGGTTCGCGCAGCTGTCCGCGTCGACGCCGATGGAGGACGTGGGGAAGGGCCGGCGCGGCGCCGTGCTCACCCGGGCCGGCGAGGGGGCGGACGGTGTGCCGCTGGTCCGCACGACCACGCGGTACGCGAGCCCGGCGCTGCGATTCCGGGCGGTGCACGAACGGCTGGCGCGGCAGGTCCGGGAATGCGCGGGGCTCGCCGTCGACTTCGACAACGCCCTCGCCGAGTGCTACACGAACGCCTACACGACCATGGGCGCCCATTGCGACCAGGCCCTCGATCTGGCCGACGAGTCGTTCATCGCCGTCTTCTCCTGCTACCGGGACCCCGACGCCGGCCCGCTGCGGAAGCTGGTCTTCGCCGCGAAGGACGCGGACGGCCGGGACGCCGAGACGTTCGAGATCCCCCTCGCCCACCACGGCGTGGTGGCGTTCTCCACCACCGTGAACCGGCGGCTCAGGCACAGGATCGTGGCGCAGACGCCCGTCCCGGCGGCGGACAACCTCTGGCTGGGCGTGACCTTCCGGACCTCGAAGACCCGCGTCCGGTACCGCGACGGCCACGCCTACCTCCCGCAGGGCGCGCGCCTGCTGCCGGCCGACGAGGAGCAGCGGAACGAGTTCTACGGGCTGCGGCGCCGCGAGAACAGGGAGACGGACTTCGTCTACCCCGAGCTGACGTACACCGTGAGCGACAGCGACCTGCTGCCGCCGATCTGACCCCCAGGAGCCCCCGCGGCCCGGAACGGCCTGGCTCTCGCTCCAGCCGTACGGGATCCCCGAGCCTTCGGTGGGGTCGGGGAAGGGCGAGGAGGCCGATGAGGGGAATGACGCCGGTAGGCCGGAAGCCGCGCAACGCGCCCGGATCGCCCCCGGAGCCACGGTTGCGCGGCTTGTCCCTCCACCCGCACGCCTTTCCCACGCGGGCTCCCGGGGTGCCTCCCGTGGATCACCTCACTGGACGTACTTGAGGGTCCATTTCTGGTTCGGCAGGCCCTGGTTGTCGTTGGTCACGACGGGAGACCGGTTCGCGCCGTTCCAGCCGCGGTCGGGCTCCAGGACCCGGCCGTAGAGGTTCGCGATGCGTGCCGGGTCGGACTGGTGGGCGGGGTCGACGTACCAGAGCTGGTCGACGTTGGTGAAGTCGCGGTCGCAGGTGGACAGCCAGGTCGCCCAGCCGCTCGGGCCCTGGGCGTAGCCCGCCAGGCAGCGGCCGTCCCTGCGGTTGACCAGGTGGTAGCGGCCCCGGCCGTCGGCCGCCAGGTCCCAGAGCTGGTACGCCTCGGTGGTGCAGTCCCACACCCGCGTCCGGTCCTCACCGGACGGGAAGCCCAGGCAGCGGCCCGTGCCCTGGTTCCTGACCTGGAACGGACCGACTGCGGCTGCGGCTGCGGGGGTCGTTTCCGAATGGGTCCGGGGTTCGGCCGCCCCGGCACCGGGAACGGCTGCCGCGAAGACGGCAGCAAGTGCCGTGGCCATGACGGCGAATCGGATACGCGGCTTCACGAGCTCTCCTTTGTCCGAAGTTGCCCGTGCGTAACGATCGGAAGATCCAGAGGGGACGGTCTAGATCCCCGAGGTGTTGAGCAGGCGGTTCGGGGTGCCCGGGGGGACGGACGTCAGGGCGTCGCGGTCGGCCTGGGTGGTGAGCCAGGTGCGGACCTGGGCGGGGGTGGCGGCGGGGTGCGCCGAGAGGTAGAGGGCCACGGCGCCGGTGACGTGCGGGGTGGCCCAGGATGTGGCGGCGGAGTCGCTGGTGGCGGTGCCGGTGTCGCCCGCCACCGCGGAGGTGATCTTGTCTCCGGGTGCGTACAGGTCCACGCAGGACCCGTGTCCGGAGCCGAAGGACTCGGTGTCCCGCCAGTGGTGGTCGTCGGCCGTGGCGGCGGCCACCACGATGGCACCGTGGGCGCCGGCCGGCGAGTGCCCGCAGGCGTCGTCGTTGAAGTTGCCCGCCGCGACGACGGCCGGGATCCCGGATTCCACCAGGTGCTGTACGGCCGCGTCGAGCGCGGGCGAGCGGGTCTTGAGGTTCAGGGACATGTTGACGACGGCCGGGCGCTGGGCGTGGGCGGTCACCCATTCGACGGCCTTGACGATCGACGCCTCGTCCGCGAACGGTGCGTCCTCGCCCGGGCCGCTGCTGCCGCCGCCCTCCTCGCAGCCGATGGCCTGGACGCGTACGAGCCGGGCCTTGGGAGCGACCCCGTAGGTGCGGCCGCCGATGATGCCGGCGACGAACGTGCCGTGCCCGAGTCCGCTGCTGTCGGCGCAGTCCCCGGTGTCGGGTTTCCCGACGAAGTCGGCGCCCGCGGTGACCCGGCCCGCGAACTCGGGGTGCTTGACGTCGAGGCCGGTGTCCAGCACGTAGACGTGGACGCCGCTGCCGTCGGCGGCCGCCGCGAACCGGCCGTCGAGGGGGCGGGTGCGCTGGTCGAGCCGGTCGAGGTTCCACGGGACGCCCGTCCGCGCGAAGGGGGCGGCGCCCGTGTGCGCGGTGGGTGCGGGGCCGGCCGGGGAGCCCGTGCCGGGGGCGCCGGTCGGGCGGGGCGCACCGGTGGATCCGCCGGTGGCCGGCGGACGGTCGGAGGGGGTGGCCCCCGCTGTCCCGGTCGCACCCGCGGGACGTTCGGGCCCCCCGGGCCCGGGGTCGCCGGACGGGTGGCAGGCCGACAGGCCGAGTGTCATCGTCACCGTGGTGACCAGCATCGCGCTGCGGTACGCGCGTCTCATGTCCCGCCCCCGTCTCCTGGTGCGGCCGGCGCTCCGGCCGGCCCTCGTCACGGGCCCAGACGTGCCGGGCGACCGTTCCGGTTGCAGCCGGAGGCGATCGGTCGCGGCCTGCGGCCCCGACGACACCGCGGCCCCGGACACCGCGGCCGCGACGCCGCCGACCGACGCGAAGCCGTCCGCCGCGCCGGCGGCGACTGCGGAACGACCGGATCCACCACGGCAACGGTCCGGCACCCCTGACCGGACCGGGCCCGGCTCAGACGGCGGACGTCCGGGCGCGCTCCAGGACGGCCCCGGTGTCCACCCCCGTCGGCAGGGTCCCGTACGCCCCGCCGTGCTCGCCGCCCAGCCGGGAGGTGCAGAAGGCGTCGGCGACCGCCGCCGGGGCGTGCCGCACCAGCAGCGACGCCTGGAAGACCAGCGCCATGGTCTCGGTCAGCCGGCGGGCCCGGTACTCGGCCTCGGCGGGGTCGGCGAGCTGTTTGTGCAGCCCGGCCACCGCCGCGTCCAGGTGCCGGTCGGCCCCGGCGGCCCGGCCCACCTCCGCGAAGAAGGCCTCGACGGTCTCCGGCCGGCGGGCCATCGCCCGCAGCCCGTCCAGGGCGGCCACGTTGCCCGAGCCCTCCCAGATGGAGGACAGCGGCGCCTCCCGGTAGAGCCGGGGCATGCCCGAGTCCTCGACGTAGCCGTTGCCGCCGAAGCATTCGAGGGCTTCGGCGGCGTGCGCGGGTGCGCGCTTGCACACCCAGTACTTGGTGACGGCCAGGCCCAGGCGGCGCAGCAGCGCCTCGTCCTCGTCGCCGCGCGCGACCCGGTCGGTGGCCCCGGCCAGGCGCAGGGCGACGGCGGTCGCGGCCTCGGACTCCAGCGCCAGGTCGGTCAGGACGTTGCGCATGAGGGGCTGGTCGATCAGGGCCTTGCCGAACGCCCGCCGGTGGGTGGCGTGGTGGACGGCCCGGACCAGGCCGAGCCGCATCCCGGAGGCCCCGCCGAGGACGCAGTCGAGGCGGGTCGTGTTGACCATCTCGATGATGGTCGGGACCCCGCGCCCCTCCTCCCCCACCAGCCAGCCAAAGGCCTCGTCGTACTCGATCTCGGAGGAGGCGTTGGAGCGGTTGCCCAGTTTGTCCTTGAGGCGCTGGAGGTGCAGCCGGTTGCGGGTGCCGTCGGGCAGGACCCGCGGCAGCAGGAAGCAGGACAGGCCTCCGGGGGCCTGGGCCAGGGTGAGGAAGACGTCCGACATGGGGGCCGAGGTGAACCACTTGTGCCCGGTCAGCCGGTACGTGCCGTCCCCGGCCGGGACGGCGGTGGTGGTGTTGGCGCGGACGTCCGAGCCGCCCTGCTTCTCGGTCATCGACATGCCGGCGATCAGCCCGCGCTTGGTGTCGGGCCGGCGCAGCCCGAAGTCGTAGGTACGGGAGGTGAGCAGCGGCTCCAGCCACTCGGCGAGGGCGGGCGCGGCGCGCAGGGCCGGGACGGCGGCGTAGGTCATGGACACGGGGCAGGTGTGGCCCGCCTCGACCTGGCTCCAGACGATGAACTTGGCGGCGCGGGCGACGTGTGCGCCCGGCTCGTCCTGCGCCCAGGGGGCGGCGTGCAGTCCGTGCGAGACGGCGGTGTTCATCAGCTCGTGCCAGTACGGGTGGAACTCGACCTCGTCGACGCGGTGGCCGTAGCGGTCGTGGGTGTGCAGGACGGGCTCGTTCTCGTTGGCCAGCCGGCCCCACTCGGCCGCCTGCTCGGATCCGGCGAGGACGCCGAGGCGGTGGAGCTCGGGGGCGGCCCAGCCGGCTCCCTCGCGGTCGAGGGCCTCCAGCAGGGCGGGGTCGTCGGCCGCGTCATAACCGTATTGCGGCGGTACCTGGTTGGTGACCTCATGCGTCTGCGGCATCGTGTCCTCCAAGGGCACGCTGGGTGAAGGTGATCAGGCCCGGGATGACCTCGCCGGGGGCCGCGTCGCCGTCGGCGAGCGGTCCGACGAGCGCCTCGGCGATGGCGCCGACCAGCGCGGCGGCCGTCAGCTCGGCCGTCTGCGGCGGCAGTTCGCCGGCGGCGACACCGGCGGCCACCTGCCGGGCGAACACGTCGCGGAACGCCCGCCGGAAGACGAGGCGTTCGGTGTCGACGGCCGGGTCGGCCGGCTCGGCGAGCAGGGCGAAGGCCCGCCGGGGGGCCTGGAGCGCGCGCGAGGCGAAGGTCTCGACGGCCGCCGCCACCCGCTGCGCGGCCGTCCCGGGGCGGTCCGCGGCGGCGGTCACCGCCTCGACCTCCCGGGCCACGAGGGTCCGGAACAGGGCGGCGGCCAGCTCGGACTTCCCGGAGAACGACTGGTAGACGCTGCCGGTGGAGATGCCGGCCTCGGCCGCGATGGCGGCGACGGAGCAGCCGGCGTACCCCTCCCGGGAGAGCAGGCGGACGGCGGCCTCCAGGACCCGGTCGCGACGGGCGTCGAGCCGGGCCTGTACGGCGGGTGGTCGGCGGTAGGGCATGGCAAGGATTGAAGCAGTGATTCACTGCTTCACGCCAGTGCGTGAAGCCATTGGCCTCGACCGGGTGCGGGTGTGACGGGCCGGCGCCCCTGCCCTCCGGGGGGAGGGAGGGGCGCGGGTGCTGCCGGGTCAGGCGCAGGTGACGGTCACCCGGCCGGTGCCGCCGTTGCCGGAGAAGGCGATCGTGAACCGGCCTCCCGGCGGCTGCTGCTCGGTCCGGCCGCCGAGCGTGACCTCCTGCGAGGCGCCGGCGGCGAGGGTCCCGCCGGAGGCACTGGCGGTGACGCCGGAGGGGAGCGGCCCGAGCGACCAGGCGAGTTCCCCGCCGCCGCCGTTGCGGACGAGCAGGGTGGCCGGCCATTCCCCGTTCGCGCAGAACTCCCGGACGGCGGTCGGACGCAGCGACAGCACCGGTTCGGCGGCCGGGGCGGGCGGGCTCGACCGCTGCGGCGGCGCCGACGGCGCCGGACGGCCCGGCGAGGGGCTGCCGCCGCTCCGTGCGGGCGGGCCGGAGGGGGCCGGCTTCGGTGGGGCCGGCGCCTCCGTGGCCGGGGTGCTCGGGTCGGCCGCGGGCGCCGGGGCGGCGCCGTCGGAGGTGGTGGACGGAGCTCCGCCGGGCGCGCCGGCCGAGGCGGCGGTGGTGGGCGTGGCGGCCGCCTGGGGCTGGAGGGCGGCCGGGTCGTGACCCAGCCGGCTGCCCACGAAGAAGCCGCCCAGGGCCAGGACCATGACGCCGCCGATGACCAGCATCATGGTCTTCGTCTTCTTCTTGGCCCGCTTCTGACGCGCCTTCGTGTCCGGGTGCCCGGTCCGGCCGCCCTGCACGATGATCCCGTTGCGGACCGACCGGGGGTCGTCCTGCTTGGGACCGATGGCGCGCGGGTCGTCCTGCTTGGGGCCGATCGCCCGCGGGTCGTCCTGCTTCGGGCCGATCGCCCGCGGGTCGTCCTGCTTCGGGCCGATCGCCCGCGGGTCGTCCTGCTTCGGGCCGATCGCCCGCGGGTCGTTCGAGCCGGGAGCCGTGCGGCCGCCCTGGACGATGATGCCGTCGCCGCCCGGGGGCGGGTCGGTGAATCCTCCGCCGGGGTGCGGGGTGGTCCCGTGGGACGGGACCGACGCGTCGTTCTCCGGACGGGGAACGTCCGGTCCACCTCTGCCGTCGCTCATGGCCTGCGATCCCCCTGTGGTCGGGCTGCTCCTGCCCGACAGTTTTCGGCCAGAGGGCCCCGGGGTCCATCCCCGCGACGTGACGGCGGTGTCCCGATCTCGTACCGGTGCGCGCCCGGGGGCCGGGTCAGTCGCGGGGAGACAGTTCGGCCATGGCGCTCCAGCCCTGGCCGGGGACCTCCACGTGGATGATCTCCGGGGTGGTGGCGATGGCTCCGGCCAGGGTCTCCATACCGGCCTTGAAGTGGTCGGAGGCGACGTGCGCGGCGCCCGCCTCGGCGTCGGTGAAGGCCTCCAGCAGGGTGTACTTGTTCGGGTCGTCCACGCTGCGGGACCAGTCGTAGAAGAGGTTGCCCGGCTCGGACCGGGTGGCGCGGGTGAAGTCGTCGACGAGGGTGAGCCAGTCGTCGCTGTACTCGGCGCGGACGTCGAACCTGACGGCGATGAAGATCATGCGACCAGCCTGGCACGCGGGACGGCCCGCGCGCACGCCCGACGCCCGCCATTCCGGCAGAGCCGGAATCGCGGCCGGGCGAGGTGGTCGGGCGGGGCGGTCGGCCGCTGCGGTCCCCGGGGGGTACGGCCCCTCAGGTGCGGCCCGCGGCCGCCTCCGCGAGGGCGGCGCGGATCGCGTCCGGGCGCCGGCGGAACTCCTCGGTGGGCACCGACACCGACAGCGCGTGCACGGCGTCCGGGTGCTCCGCCGTCCCCGTCCGGGGCAGGGCGACGCCCAGGCAGGTCCATGCCGGGTCCGCCTCCCCCACGGACACCGCGAAGCCCGCCGCCCGCACCCGCAGCAGCTCCGCCTCCAGGGCCTCCGCGCTCGTGATGGTCGCCGGGGTCAGACGGGCCATCCCGTGCTCGGCGAGGTAGCGCCGCCGCGCGCGCGGGGTCAGCCGGGCGAGGAGCGCCTTGCCGTGGGCGGTGGCGTGCGCGCGGGTCTCGCGGCCGGGCGCGAACGGGTTGCCGGTGTCGGTCACGGGGGCCGTGGTGTCCACCACGGTGATCACCCCGCCCCGGTAGGCCGTGTAGTACGCCTCGCCGCCGGTCGCCCGCCGCAGCCGGGCGAGCCGGTCGGCCATGCCCGGGGCCGGGGCCAGCTGGTGCAGGAAGCTGCGGTGCAGCCGCGGCAGGGCGGGCCCCAGCGCGTACCCCTGTGGCGTGCGCACCAGGTAGCCGCGCTCGGTGAGCGGGCCCAGGAGGTGGTACGCGGTGGACAGGGAGCAGCCCGCGAGGCGGGCCAGCGCCTTGGCGCTGACCGGGCCGGGCGCCTCGGCCACGGCGTCGACCAGGGCCAGCGCGCGGTCGAGGGACTGCGGACCGGTGTGCGGCATGGTGCTGGTGGTTCCCGTGGGTGGGCGGCGGGGCGGGTCCCAGCCTACGCCGGACGCGCCGGGGCACCGTCGACAGACCGTCACACTGCGGCCACACTGGGTGCGGAGGTGCGCACATGACCCAAGCCGACCGGCCCGGCGGCATGCGGGCGACCGTACGGGAGACGTACGGTCCCGCCGATCTCAGCTCCGTACCCGTCTTCGCGGGCGGGTTCATCAACTTCGGCCACTGGCGGCCGGGCGACCTCGACGGCCGGCCCACGGTGGAGGACCGGATCCGCAGTCAGCAGGACCTGTACAGGCGCGTGCTGGACACCGCCGGTCCCCTCGGCGGCGGGCAGCTGCTGGAGGTCGGCTGCGGGCTGGGCGTCGGGTGCGCCCTGGCCGTGGCGGAGTACGGTCCGGCCCGGGTCACCGGCATGGACATCCACCCCCAGCAGCTGGAGCGGGCCCGCCGGGCGAACGCCGGTCTGCTGGACGGGGCCGGGCCCGAGCGGCTGCGGCTGGTGCGCGGGGCCGCCGAGGACATGCCGTTCGGGGACGGCGCGTTCGACTGCGTCTACAGCGTCGAGGCCGCCCAGCACTTCGACGACCTGGCCGCCTTCGCCGCCGAGACGGCCCGGGTCCTGCGGCCCGGCGGCAGGGCGGCCGTGACCAGCTTCTTCGCCGCGGACCCGGGTGCCGCCCCACGGCTGGCGGAGCTGCTCGACACCTTCGCGAAGGGGCTGGACATCGCCCGTCCGCCCTCCGAACTCACCGACGCCCTGGCCGGGGCGGGGCTGGCGGAGGTGCGCTGCGAGTCCATCGGCTCCTCGGTCTGGCCCGGCTGGGACCACTGGCTGTCCGCGCAGTGGGAGCCGGGCACCTGGCCGAGGAACTTCCTGCTCGCCTGGGAGCGGGGCCTCCTCGACTACTACGTGATCACCGCCGCCCGCCCCTGAGCGTCAGGCGCGCCGCCGGCGGCGGCCGAGCATGAGGACGAGGGCTATGACGGCGGCCACGACCAGCAGGAGGACCACGACGCCCACGACCAGCGCGGCGGTGCCCAGCTTCCCGAGGAAGCCCTTCTTCTTCTTGGACTTGGACTTCTTCTTCCCGTCCTTCGCCACGGTCTCGGCGTAGGGCTGGGCGGCCCGGGCGCCGGCCTCCCGGACGGATCCGGCCGTCGCTCCGGCCGGGGCGGCGGCCGCCGCCGCGCTGCGGGCCGGGCCGGCCCGGTGGTTCAGGGCGTCCGCGGCGTTCGCGGGCAGCGGGGCCAGGAACAGCCCCGTCAGCAGCAACACCGGAACCACCTTGGCGATCACACTCGTCCTCACACCGCTCTCCCTGTTCTCGACACCCGGTACGGGCCCCCTCCATGCCAGGACTCTCGTACCCCTGGGCGCGGCGCGTACGCGTGATCCGGCCATCCTGGGGTGCGGGGACCGAGGATGGCAACCTCCCGGCCCGGGCGTCAGCGCGGGAGCGGCAGATGGATGTCCAGGACGCAGATGTCGTCGCGGTGGTGGGGCCGGCCCGCCGCCAGGGTGCGGGCGAGGGTTTCGGTCCTCCCCTCGCGCACGAGGCGGGCCGCGGCGGCGGCGAGTGCGGTGAACCCCTCCTCGATGTCCACGCCGGGGTCTTCGACGAGGCCGTCGGTGTAGAGCAGGAGGTGGTCCCCCGGCAGCAGGTCGACCACGTCCTGCCGGTACACGGCATCGGCGGCGGCGCCGAGGAGGCTCCCGTGGGGCTGGGGGAGGTAGCGGGCTTCGCCGTCGCGGATCAGCAGGGGCGGGAGGTGTCCGGCGCGCACCCAGCTCAGCCGGTGTCCGGCCGGTTCGTAGCGGGCCATCACCATGGTCGCGGTGGCCGCGGCGGACGTGTCCTCGGCCGTGTGGAGCAGGAGCGCGTTGAGCCGGCCCAGGACGTCGGGGAGGGCCGAGCCGGTGACGGCCATGCCCTTGGCGGTGAAGCGGAGTTGGGCCATCGTGCCGACGGCGGCCAGCCCGTGTCCGGCGACGTCCCCGACGACGAAGAGGGCTCCGCCGTCGGGGAGCGGGATGGCGCTGTACCAGTCGCCGCCGACGTTCACTCCGGCGTCGGCGGGCAGGTAGGCGACGTCCACGCGCAGGCCGGCGAGGTCCAGGGACTGTTCGGGGATGGGGAGCAGCGTCTCCTGGAGCCGGGCGGCCAGGGAGCGTTCGGCCCGGAGCATGCCCCGCTGGACGAGGTTCGCCCGTTCGCTCTCGCGCAGGGCGATCTCGGTGTCGCGCAGGGTCGTGACGTCCTGGACGAAGCCGTGCACCTCGACCGGTGTGCCGTCCATGTCGACGCTCGCCTCGGCGACGATCCTCAGGTGGCGCACCCCGTGGCCGGTGGTGATGCGGAAGGGCTGGTCGATGGCGTCGCCGTCTTCGAGCAGCCGCCGCACGGCCCGGCCGAGTCCCGGCAGGTCGTCCGGCACCACGTGCGCGGGGAGCTCTTCCAGGGCCATGGGCCCGAGGGAGGGGTCGCGGCGGAAGACGGTGTAGACCTGGTCGGACCAGGTGATGGTGTCGGTGGTGAGGTTCCAGCTCGCCCATCCGAGGTCGCCGAGGCGCTGGAGGTCGGCCAGCCGGCGGACCTCCTGGTCGCTGGTGTCGCGGCGGATCCAGGAGACCACCAGCCGGCCGCCCAGGCGGGAGGCGCGGACGGAGTAGACGGACTGGCGGGGGATGCCGGCGGCGACCTCTTCGTAGGTGAAGGGGGGTCCTTCGTAGACCGTCCCCGTTTCCAGGGTGTCCAGGTAGCCGTCCCAGAGGGGGGTTTCGGCCACGGTGGGGTAGGTCTCCAGGATCCTGCGGCCGACGAGTTCCTTGCCGCGGCGGCCCGCCACGTCGACCGATTCGCCGGCCGCCGCGTCGATCCGGAAGTCCTCCACCGCGCCGTCCGCGGCGCGCAGGGGCGTGAGCAGCACGGCCGGTTCGGACAGGACGTCGAAGACCTGCTGCACGGCCGCGACGTCCTGCTCCTGCTCCGTCGGCCCCGCGGCCCGCGGCGGGCCGAGTACGCCTCCGCAGAGCCGGACCACCCGGCGCAGCAGGTTCTGGGTCCGGTGGTCGAAGGGCCCCGGTTCGCTGCGGAAGAACCCGACGGCGGTGGTGGCGGGGGCCCCCGGGGCGGGGATCCAGGCGCGCGAGGGCCACCGTTCGGGCCGGTCCCCGATGAGCGGGTAGCCGTCCGCGGCCCGCTGCCGGGCGTCCAGCCAGACGGGCCGCTGCGTCGTCAGGGCCTCCAGCGGCGCGATCCCGCCGAGCGGCGGGATGTGGCTCCACTGCTCGGCCGTGGCGGGGTCGATCCCGGCGTGTCCGGCCAGTTCCAGGCTTCCCGCGGCCGCCCGGTTGTAGATCATGACGGCGTCCACCCGTGCGCAGCCGGCCAGCTCGGCCCGCAGCAGCTCGGCGACCTCGCCGGGACCCCCCGTGGTCGCCAGGGTCCGGGCCAGTGCGGCCAGGAGCGCGCGCTGCCCGGCGTCGTCCGGCGCGTACCTGCCGCTGTGGAACACCCCTCCCGGGGACGTCTCCCCCGGCTCCGCCTCGCCCTGCGCCCGCGGGTACGGGGAGCGGCCGGCGCCGCCCAGGACGAGCCAGCACTCCTCGATGAGGGTGCTGCGGCGGCTTTCGGCACGCTGTCGGAGGAGCTCGCCGGCCTCGTCCTCGGCGAGGCCCTCGCGTCCCATGAGCACACCCTTGGCCCGCTCCAGGACGGCCGACATGGCGGCTCCCGCTTCGAGGTCCTCCACCTCGGCGCGCAGCCTGGCGACCACCTTCGCCAGGGCGAGCTTCTCCGCGGCCGTGCTCTCGCCGGTGGGTCCGGCCTCGTCGTCCATACGTCGAGGATGCCACTGCCCGGAGGCGGGGGCGTCCCGCCACGGGTGACGTCCCGCGAAGCGGCCGGAACGCGCCGGCGGCCGCCGGGCTCAGAGCGGGCGCGCGTAGCGGAGCTCGGTGAGCGTGACCTCTTCGTAGACGTCGTCCTGGGTCGCGCCGTCGGGCCGGTAGCCGGCCCGTTCGTAGAAGCGCCGCGCGCGGGCGTTGCCGGCGAGGACCCACAGGGCCGCCGCCGTGAAGCCCGCGCCGCGCATCCGGGCGTGGGCCTCGTCCAGGAGAGCGCGGCCGATGCCCGTGCCGATGAGGTCGGGGGCGACGTACAGGGCGTGGACCTCGCCGGTCCCCTCCGGCCCGGGTGTTCCGCCCTGGCGGGGCCCGTAGCAGATCCACCCCACCGGGCCGTCGTCGCCGACCGCCACGAGGTCGCGTGCCGTCCTGCCGGGCCGGGAGAACCACTCCCGCCGGCGGGCGGCGTCGTCCTCGACCGTCATCGCGTCCAGGTGGGCCCGGGGGACCATGCCGGCGTACGCCGCCTGCCACCCCCGGACCCGGATCGCCGAGACGGCCTCGATGTCGGCCCCGTCCATCTCCCGTACCCGTGTCATCGCCTCACCCTAGCCCGTTCATGATCGGCTCCGGCTCCGGCTCAGCCCGTGGCCGGGGCCTGTGCGGCGCGGGTGGGACGTGGGCGCGGGCCTTCGGCCCGGTCGCGGCGGAAGACGATCTCGGCCATCCGCCGCTCCGGGCCTCGGCGGCGCAGGAACAGGTGGCCGAGGAAGGCGGCGGGGCCGAAGAACACCTGGGCGGGCATCACCGCCGGGGTGTGTCCGGTGACCGCGCCGACGAGGTGGAGGGCGGCGACCGGGGCCACGACACCGAAGAGCACGACCAGCGCGATCCCGGTGCGCAGTCCCGCCTTCCCGTAGGCCTTGCAGGCGGCGGTGGTGAACAGGGCGTACGCGAGCAGGTCGCCCATGCCGACCACGGCGCCGAGGTCCTCCCCGATGCGCAGCCCGGCCGCGGGGGCGTACGGCCGGCCCTGGACGGCCTGCGACAGTTCCTCGGTGAGGGGGACGACCCAGGCGAAGAAGGCGTCGTAGACGGTGAGTGCGAGGAGGAACCAGGCGACGTTCCGCAGCCGCATCCCGCCCTGCACGTTGATGTTGGTGGCGGAGACCACGACCAGGCCGACGACGCAGCTGTTGGCGACCCAGTACGGCGCGGAGGTGTCGCCGAAGGCGAGGTGGGCGCCGAGCACGGCGGCGATCAGCGCGGCGATCAGCGCCCAGCGCAGCCTCCCGTTGCCGATGACGGGCTGGTAGCCGACGGACAGGCCCCCGGCGAAGGCAAGCGCGAGCACCACCGGCAGGACGGCGCCGGGCAGCGCGAGGTAGAGGTACGGCAGCGCCAGGACGAAGCCCATCATCACGAAGATGTCCCTGCCGTTGAAGACGCCGACCGGCGGCCGGGCGGTGCGGACGGTGCGGAAGTAGCCGACCGCGCCGGCGCAGACCGCGAGCACCAGGGTGCAGCCGACCGCGAGCTGGAAGAGGACCGTCATGCGTGGCTCCGGGTGAAGGTGTGCTCCAGCAGGTCGCAGCGGAGCGGGAAGCGCAGGGCGGCGTCCGCGTCGTCCAGCGGCAGGACGGTGACGTCGGCGTCGATGCCCGCGGCCCGCAGCCGCCCGGTCACCTCGGCCGCGCCGACGTCCTTGGAGGCGACCTCCACGCGCAGCCGTCCCGCGGCGGTGACCTCGGCCCGGTGGCGCAGCGGGAACGGCAGGCCGGGGGTGCCGTCCAGGGCCTCGACGATGTCGCGCGGGGTGACGACGCCGTGGGCGGTGCGGTGCAGCGCTCCGGCTTTGCCGAGGATGTGGGAGACCGCCGGGACGGAGGCGAGTTCGCAGTCGGGTTCGCCCTCCAGGGTGCGGACCACGTCGCCGGTGTTGTACCGCAGGACGGGCATGCACTCGCGGTAGGGGAAGTACGGGGTGACCGTCAGCTCGCCGAGGCGGCCGGGCCCGGCGGGCTCGCCGGTCTCCGGGTCGAGCACCTCGACGTAGCCCATGTTGGGGTCGAGGTGCAGGTGGTGGTGGGTGCAGTGGCGGCCGCTGACGGGCAGCAGCTCGGTCATCCCGAAGGCGTCGCCGACGGTGGCGGCGCCGAAGGTCTCGCGGAGGGCGGCCGCCAGGTTCCGCGACAGGATCTCCCCGCCGCCGTAGACCGCGCGCAGCGCGAAGTCGTCCGGGCCGTGGCCGCGTTCGCGGGCGGCGGTGACCATCCGGCCGAGGTAGCTGGGGTTGCCGGTGAGGACCGTCGGCTGCGGACCGCCGCGTCCGAGCAGGTGGCCGACGGACTCCTCGGGCGGGATCTGGCCCACGACGTGGCAGGCGGCGTTGACGAGGCGGCACACCTCGACGTCCTCCTGTACGGCGGCCGTCGCCCGGGAGCTGAGGTTGATCTGCATCCGGTCGCCGGGGCCGAGGTCGCCGCGGAGCACCAGGGACAGCGCGATCAGGGCGGGCCACAGCTCCATCTCGTAGCGGGAGAGCCAGATCTGGACGGGGGCGCCGGTGGTGCCGGTCGTCTGCGTCACCAGGTAGGGGGCGCTGCAGAGGAAGTCGTCGGGGCGCGCGATCAGGTCGGCCTTGCGGGTCACGGGGATACGGGTGAGCGTCTCGGTCGTGATGGCGGACAGGTCCGTTCCGGCGAGGCGTTCCCGGTAGAAGGGCGAGCGTTTCGCGAGCCGGCGCACGGTGCGCTGGAGCGCCCGGTTCTGCAGCTCGCGGCGCTCGGCCGGATCGGTGAACGGGCCGTCCGCCAGCTCATCGACGTCGTCGCCGAGCGAGCCGAACTCCTCCAGCGTGGCGAGCGCGTCCGCGACCAGCCGTTCCACGGCCCGTACGTTCAGCTGTCGGCCGAACACCATGGCCGTGGCCACCCGCACCTGCCGGACAGCGGTCTCCAGCACTGATGCCTCCCTCGAACGTCGGACAGGGCGAAGGGGTGGGGGCGGCGGCCGCCCCCACCCCCGTCGTGGTGTGCGTCAGCTGGCGGAACACATGGAGAAGAAGACCGCCGTCATCGCACCCATGACGTACTTGAACTGCTTCGCGCTCGTCTTGATGGCGCTCATATGTGCCTCCCCTGTTTGCTGTGACCGGACGGACGCTCGACTCCCGCAGGAGTTCCGGTGGTCCGTCCCTTGACGCACCAACAGTGGCGCGATCGCGGCGAGCGGGCAATGATCGGGTCCATTCAACGGACCGGTGGGTGAGGGGAGCCATACCGATACCCCAACTGACCTGGTTCGAACGGGGAATTGTCGGGGCCGTCCGATCGATGGCCCCAGCATGAGAGGGGGACCCTCATGGCGAGATCCGGCGCTGAGGGCCGCGGCGTGCTGGAAGGCGCGTTCGCGTTGATGGAAGTGCTCGCGCACGACGACGAGGTGGGGCTGACCCGGCTGGCGAGCGACGCCGCCCTGCCGAAGGCCACCGCCCACCGGCTGCTCGGTCAGCTGGTCGCGCTGGGCGCGGTACAGAGCCACGAAGGGCGTTACCGGCTGGGCCCGCGCACGTTCCGGCTGGGGCAGGCCTGGCATCCGGCCCGTGCGCTGCGGGCCGCGGCGGCGCGGCCGCTGCGGGAGCTCGCGGCGGTCGCCGGCGGCGGGGTGAGCCTGAGCCTGTCGGTGCCCGAAGCGGGACACATCATCGTGGTCGGGGGCCTGCGGGGCGAGGTGGACGAGGTCTTCCCGCTGCGCTCCGGGGTCGTCCTGCCGCCGGGCAGCGCCGCCGAGCTGGTCCTGGCGGCGTCCGCGCCGGTGCCGCGGCGGCCCGCGGGGTGGACGGCGGCCGCCTGGGCGCGCGAGGTGGCCGCGGTCCGCGAGCGGGGGCTCGCGTTCGACTACGAGCGGTGCGTGGACGCGCTGTCGTGCGTGGCGGCTCCGGTGCGGTCGGCGTCCGGTCAGGTGGTGGCCGCCGTGGCGGTGACCGCCCTGGACGGGAACCTGATCCCGCCGCTGTGCGACGCGGTGGGCCGTGCGGCGGCGATGGTCAGCGGCAGGCTGGCGCGGCTGCCGGAGCCGGCGGCACGACCGCGCCGCGGCGGACCGGGGGCGGACGGCCGGGGGGCGGACGGCCGGGGTGCTCACGGCCGCGGCGCTCACGGCCACGGGTCGGAACTCGTGGTTCCGGCGGAGCGGATCCGCTGAGCCCCCCACCGGGGGTCTGAGGGCCGCGCGAGGCCGGCCCGGGGCCCTCCTGGGGCGGCCGTCTTCCCCGCCGGGCCGTGGGTCCGGCGGGGAAGGCGGCTTTCCACGTCCGGGGGCGGGCGCCGCCGGGGGTGGCCCGCAGAGCCGCTGGAATCAATCCGTCCGCAACCCTTGACGGGCCCTCAGAGCCCTCACATACTGGCGGCCAAATCGATTTGGCCCGTGTGATCCGGCGCTTCCCGCAGCCGGACCGGGGCCGAAGCCGGAGCGAGCCGAACGGAGCTCGAACGTGTCCAGTCCCCGCACTCTCCCCCACCCCGTGGACCAGTCCCGCCCACTGAGCCGGATCCTTCTGTTCGGTGTCCAGCACGTCCTCGTCATGGCGGCCACGCCCGTCTCGGCGATCTTCCTCATGAGCGCGACCCTGCACCTCGACGCCCGGCTGACCGTGAACCTGCTCTCGGCGGCCTTCGTGCTCTCCGGGGTCGGCTCCCTGATCCAGTCGCTGGGCCCCTGGAAGTTCGGGCCCCGGCTGCCCTTCGTGATGCTGCCCGGCGGGGCCCCGCTGATCCTCTTCCTGGCCATAGCCGAGGAGCACGGCGTACGCACCGCCACCGGAGCGGTGATCATCAGCGCGGCCTTCTACTTCGTGGTCCTGCCCGTCTTCTCCCGGCTGCTGAAGTTCTTCCCCGCCCTGGTCATCGGCACGATGATCGTCATCGTCGGCGTCAACCTGGTGAAGGTCGGCGCGCTGCTCGTCACCGGGCGCCCCGGCCGGCCCGGCTTCGCCGACCCCGTGAACCTGGGCCTCGGCCTGGCCACGATCGGCTTCACCGTCGCCCTGTACTGGCTGTTCAGCGGGGTCCTGCGGCAACTGGCCGTGATGCTGGGCCTGATCGCCGGCAGTGTGCTGGCCTTCGCGCTCGGCCGGGTCGACTTCGGCGGCGTCACCGAGGGCGGGATCCTGAGCGCCCCGCAGCTGATGCCGTTCGGCACGCCCGAGTTCCACCTGGTCGCCGCGCTGCCGCTGATGCTGTACGGCCTGGCCTCCATGGCGGAGGCCACCGGGCAGACCGTCATCAACGCGGAGACCGTCGGCAAGGAGATCGACGTGCGGACCGACGTCCCGCGGACCATCCGCGGTGACGCCCTCGTGTCCGTCCTCGCCGGGTTCCTCGGACTGCCGCTGATGGTGACCAGCGGCGAGAACATCGGGATCGTCCGGGTCACCGGGGTGCGCAGCCGCTACGTCACCGCGGCGGCCGGCGCCGTCCTGATCGCCATCGGCTTCCTCGCTCCGGTCATCCGCGCCATCAGCGTCATCCCGTCCGCCGTCGTCGGCGGCACGGCCATGGTGGTCTTCGCGGTCATCACCGTGCTCGGGATCCAGATGCTGGGCCGGGCCCGACTCGACCGGCACTCCGACGCGTTCATCTGCGCCGTCGCCCTCGCGCTGGGCCTGCTGCCGATCCTCGTCCCCGGCGTCTACGCGGGCGTGCCGTCCGGTGCGCGGATCCTGCTCGAAAGCGGCGTGGCCGTGGGGGCGTTCACCGCCGCCGTCCTCAACGTCCTCTTCCACCACGTACGCCCCCGGCTGGTCCGGGGCCGCGCCGGACGGCCGTCCCTCACCCCCGCCGACGCCGGCGGCCCCAGCCCCCTGCCCCATGCGTGATCCGCACCCGAAGGACGAGATGACCACCCTCCCCATGACACACGAGCCCCCCGCCGGCGCCCCCCTGGGCCCCCACCACCTGGCCGGCGGACCCCGACTCCTCTGTCCCGCCGTGACGATGACCCCCGAGGGGCCGAAGGAGGGGCAGGCGGCCGTGGTCGCCGACGGCGTCTTCCGGGCCGTCGGGCCGGCCGCCCGGCTGGAGCGCGAGCACCCCCGTCTGACGCCGGTCCGGCTGCCCGGGCACGTGCTGATGCCCGGGTTCGTCGACGCGCACCACCACCTGACGCAGAGCTTCGGCGCGGCCCTGGCCTTCGGCGAACCCTCCGAGATCTTCCGTCGCGTCTGGGTCCCCCTGGAAGGGGCCCTGGACGAGGAATCCGCCTACATCGCGGCGAAGTTGGCGGCCCTGGAATCCCTGCGGGGCGGGTTCACCACGGTGGCCGAGGCCGGTACCCGGGCCCCGGTGGACGCCGGTGTCGTGGCCTCGGCCGCCGGGGACGCCGGGATCCGCTGCGTCCTGGGCCTCGTCTGCAACGACGCCCCCGACCCCGCCGGGGCCGGGGGGAGGGACCGCGCCGAGGTGCTGGCCGCCGCCGAGCGGCACCTCTCCCGGTACGAGGGCGCCGCTCTGGTCCACCCGTCGCTGGCGGTCTCCGTCCCGGAGGCCGCGACCGGCGAGACCTTGCGGGACACCGCCCGGCTCGCCGCCGAAGCGGGCGCCGTCGTCCAGATCCACGTCAACGAACACCTCGCCGCCGTGGAGCGCTCCCTGGTCCGGCACGGCCTGCGCCCGCTGGAGTACCTGCGGGACGTCGGGGCGCTGGGACCGCAGTTGCTGGCCGCGCACGCCACCCTGGTGACCCCCGCCGAGCTCACCCTGCTCGCCGACACGGGCGCCGCCGTGAGCTACAACCCCGTCGCCAGCGCGTGGAAGGGCAATGCCGTGGCCCCGGCGACCACCATGGCCGAGCGCGGCATCCGCTTCGGTCTGGGCACCGACGGCACCCGCGGCGACGCCTTCCGCCTCGTGGAGGCCGCCGAGTCCGCCCAGCGCCTCGTCTACGGCCTGGCCACCGGCGACTCCTCCTGCGGCGCGGGCTGGTCCTGGCTGGAGCGCGGCGGCCCGGGCGGCGCCGACGCCGTCGGCCTCGGGGCGCTCACCGGCCGGATCGCCGCCGGGGCGGCCGCCGACTTCCTGCTCGTCGACGTCAGCGGCCCGGAGATGCGGACGTCCCGGGACCTGCCCTGGGAACTGGTCCGGCGCGGCAACCGCGACCAGATCACCGCCGTGTTCGTGGCCGGCCGGCTGCGGATGTGGCGGGGCCGGCCCGTCGGCTGGGACGACCGCGCGCTCGTCGAGCGGGCCGCCGAGCTGGCCGAGGAGGTGGTCGCACGGGCCGCGGTGACCCGGGCCCACCCCACCTCGACGGACTCGCGGACCAGGAGCGCGGCCCGGTGAGCGGCACGACGATCACGCTGCTCGCCCTGGTCGTGGCGGCCGCCGCGTTCGTCCAGGGGACCAGCGGCCTCGGGTTCGCCCTGGTCGTGGCCCCGGTGGCCGGCCTGCTGGACCCCTCGCTGCTCCCGGTGTTCGTCCTCGCGTCGATGATCCCGCTCAACGTGTACGTGGTCTGGCGCGAACGGCACGCGGTCGACCTGCGGGGCGCGGGCTGGATCTCCGCGGCGCGGCTCGCCGCGACCCCCGGCGGGCTGCTGCTGCTCTGGGCGGTGCCCGGGCAGCGGCTCGGCCTCGTCGTCGGCGTGGCGACCGTCCTCGCGGCGGCCGTGAGCCTGGCGGCGCCGGCCTTCGTCCCCGGCCGGGCCGCCTACCTGGGGGCGGGGGTGGTCACGGGGCTCACCGAGACCGCCACCGGGGTGGGCGGTCCGCCCCTGGCCCTGGTGTACCAGCACCGGCCGCCCGCGGAACTGCGCTCCACGGTCGCCCTGTGCTTCCTGGTCGGCGAGGTCGTCTCGCTCGCGCTGCTCCTCGCGACCGGTCAGGGCACGCCGGCCCAGCTGGGCTGGGCGGTGGGGCTGTTGCCGGCCCTCGCCGTCGGGGCGTGGCTGAGCCGGCTGGCGCACCACCGGATCGACGCCGCGCGGATGCGCCCCCTGGTGCTGGGGTTCGCGCTCGTCTCCGGCCTGGTGCTCATCCTGGCTCCGTGACGCGCAGCGAGGAGGCCCGCGCGATCACCCGGGGCTCGGGGGCCGGCGCCGCCGCGGATCCTTCGGCGACGGCGCCGTCCCCGGCGCGCAGGCGGGAGAGGAGCAGCTCCACGGCGTCGGCGGCCGCCCGGTCCAGGTGGAGGTCGACGGCGGTGAGCGGCGGGTCGCAGGTGCGGGCGCGCGGCCCGTCGTACCGGGTGGCGACCAGGACGTCCTCGGGGATCCGCCGGCCGCTGTCGAGGACCGCGCGGACGGCGCCCACCGCGAAGACGTCGACGAGCGCGCAGACGGCGTCGGTCTCCGGGTGCGCGGCGAGCAAGGCGGCGCAGGCCTCGTATCCGGCCTGCTCGCCGCCCTCCTCCGGGGCGGTGGCGACGACGGGGGGCCAGCCCCCCTGCTCGGCGGCGCGTTCGTACGCGGCGCGGGCGTCGACGGAGGAGTGGCGCGTACCGGCGCCGATGAGGAGCGCCGGGCGGCGGGCCCCCTGGGCGCGCAGGTGCTCCAGCAGCAGCGTGGTGACGGGGCCGCCGTGCAGGTCCACGCAGGGGGCGTCCGTGGGCGCCACCTCGCGGCCCAGCGCCACGTACGGCAGGCCGCGCTCGCGCAGCTGCGCGACGGCCGGGTCGTCCTCGCCGGGCTCGACCACGATGGCGCCGTCGATGTCGAGGGAGTGCAGCGGCGAGCCGGACTGCACGGGCGGGACGAGGACCAGCGCGTAGCCGTGCACCATGGCCCGCTCGGCCGCGGCGGCGGCGACCTCCATGTAGAAGCCGAGCCGGGAGGGCCCGGCGGCCACCGCGAACGGCATCGAGGAGGCGAGGGCGATGGCCTTGGCCTGGCCCTTGCGCAGGCGCTGCGCGCGCAGGTTGGGCCGGTAGCCGAGCTCGGCGGCGGTCTGCTTGATGCGCGCGCGGGTCCGCGGGTCCACCTTGCCGAGCCCGTTCAGGGCGTGGGACACGGTGGTCGGCGACACGGAGGCGGCCCGGGCGACGTCGGCGATCGTCGGCGGTCTCCTGCGGGGGGCGCCGGCGGGACCGGTGGGGGAACCGGAGGCGGAAGCGGAACCGGAACTGGACATCTGCGGAAACGCTCCTCGCTCGCTCGGCCGGGACGGCCCCCTCATCTTCGCCGACCGCCCGGCCGTCCTCCAGCCCCGCTCCCGGACGCGTGCCGGCCGGCGCGGGCCGGTGGGCACTGGCTAGTTGCGGTACCGGTAGACGATCCGGCCACGGGTCAGGTCGTAGGGGCTCAGTTCCACGAGCACCCGGTCCTCGGGGAGGATCTTGATGTAGTTCTTGCGGATCTTCCCGCTGATGTGCGCGAGCGCGTGGTGCCCGTTCTGGAGCGTCACCTTGAAGGTCGCGTTGCGCAGGCACTCGACGACGGTGCCCTCGACTTCGATGCCCTTGGCTGTCCTCGGCAATGTATTCCGTTTCTCTCGGTTTCGCGGTTCCGTGCGGGTGTGTGACGGGGGTGGGGTGGGAGCCGGCCGTCGGCCGGTCGCAGGCCGACTCGGCGCCGGCGCGGTGGGTGTCGCCCGGGCCGGGATGGTGCCCCCGTGGGCCGGCACGGCGTTCCGACCCTACCCGGCTCCGGCGCCGCGACCCACCGGTTTTCCGCGCGGGGCGCGGTCGTGGCTCATTCCTCCTCGCCGCCGCCCCCCGCCGCCGCCGGCAGCCGCTCCTTGATGACGTCCATGACGGAACTGTCGGTGAGCGTGGTGACGTCACCGAGTCCGCGGTGGTCGGCGACGTCGCGCAGCAGGCGGCGCATGATCTTCCCGGAGCGGGTCTTGGGCAGCTCGGGCACCACCAGGATCTCCCGGGGACGGGCGATGGGGCCGATCTCCCGGGTCACGTGCGCCCGGAGTTCGTCCACGACGGACCGGCCCCCGGCACCGTCGTCGCCGCCGTCGTCCCCGGCGTCCGCGCCGGCGCGCAGGATGACGAACGCGACGATGCCCTGGCCGGTCGTCGCGTCCGCCGCGCCGACCACCGCCGCCTCGGCCACCTTCGGGTGCGAGACGAGCGCCGACTCGACCTCGGTGGTGGAGATGCGGTGTCCGGAGACGTTCATCACGTCGTCGACCCGGCCGAGGAGCCAGATGTCCCCGTCCTCGTCCTTCTTCGCGCCGTCCCCGGCGAAGTACCGGCCCGGGAACCGCGACCAGTAGGTGTCGAGGTAGCGCTGCCGGTCGCCCCAGATGGTGCGCAGCATCGCCGGCCACGGTTCGGTGAGCACCAGGTAGCCGCCCGCTCCGTTCGGTACCGGGTCGCCGTGGTCGTCGACCACGTCGGCGGCGATGCCGGGCAGGGCGCCCATCGCCGAGCCGGGCTTGCAGACGCTGAGGCCGGGCAGCGGGCTGAGCATCTGGGCGCCGGTCTCCGTCTGCCACCAGGTGTCGACCACCGGGCA
Organism: Streptomyces sp. NPDC032091; assembly: GCF_055580265.1. Classification (NCBI taxonomy): domain Bacteria; kingdom Bacillati; phylum Actinomycetota; class Actinomycetes; order Kitasatosporales; family Streptomycetaceae; genus Streptomyces; species Streptomyces sp. NPDC032091. The sequence continues at coordinate 245,232 of NZ_JBVILR010000012.1, forward strand.
GTGGTCGCCGCCGATGTGGCGGCGGTACCAGATCCAGGCCTCCGGGTTGATCGGCTCGCCGACCGAGCCGATGAGGCGCAGGCAGCCCAGGTCGAAGGCGGCGGGGATCTCCTCGCCCCATTTCATGAAGGTCCGGATGGCGGTCGGCGCGCAGTACAGGATGCTGACCCGGTACTTCTCGACGATCTCCCACCAGCGGCCCTGGTGCGGGGTGTCGGGGGTCCCCTCGTACATGACGGAGGTGGCGCCGTTCGCGAGGGGGCCGTAGACGATGTACGAGTGGCCGGTCACCCAGCCGATGTCGGCGGCGGTCCAGAAGACGTCCCGTTCCGGTTTGAGGTCGAAGACGGCCCAGTGGGTCCAGGCGACCTGGGTGAGGTAGCCGCCGGAGGTGTGCAGGATGCCCTTGGGCTTCGCGGTGGTGCCCGAGGTGTACATGATGTACAGCGGGTGCTCGGCGTCGAAGGCCCGGGCCTCGTGGTGCGGGGACTGGCGGTCCACCTGCTCGTGCCACCACACGTCGCGGCCCTCCGTGAACGGCACGTCCTGGCCCGTGCGGCGGACGACGAGGACGGTCCGCACGTCGGGGCAGTCGGCCACGGCGCTGTCGACGGCGGGCTTCAGCGCGGCGGCGGCGCCCTTGCGGTAGCCCCCGTCCGCGGTGATCACCACGCGGGCGTCGCAGTCGAGGATGCGCCCGCGCAGCGCGTCGGAGGAGAAGCCGCCGAAGACGACGGTGTGCGGCGCTCCGATCCGGGCGCAGGCGAGCATGGCGACGGCCGTCTCGGGGATCATCGGCATGTAGATCGCGACCCGGTCGCCCTCCCGGACGCCGAGCGCGGTGAGGGCGTTGGCGGCGCGGCAGACCTCGTCCTTCAGCTGCGCGTAGGTGATCGTCCGGGTGTCGCCCGGTTCGCCCTCCCAGTGGAACGCGACCCGGTCGCCGTGCCCGGCCGCGACGTGCCGGTCGACGCAGTTGTGGGCGACGTTGAGGCGGCCGCCCGTGAACCAGCGGGCGAACGGCGCGTCCGACCAGTCGAGCACCTGGGTCCAGGGTTCGGCCCAGTCGAGCCGCCGCGCCTGGGCCTCCCAGAAGGCGAGCCGGTCCCGCTCCGCCTCGCGCAGGGTTGCGTCCGTGACGTTGGCGTGCGCGGCGAGGTCCTCCGGAGGGGGGAAGCGGCGTTCCTCGTGGGACAGGTGGGACAGGGTCTGGTCACTCATGGCCGTTCCTCACTCCTCGGCCGGCCGCGGCAGGCGCGGCGCGGCCCTATCCGGGCCCGGCGGCGGACGGCGAGCCGAGCGGCCACACCGGCAGTACGGTGCGTTTGAACGTGCTGTTCGTGACGATGGCGAACGAGGCGTACCAGGCGATCACGGCGGTCACGAGGCCCATCCAGCCGCCCGCCTTCGTCACGCCGCCGGACTGTGCGAAGGCCCCGACGGTCAGCAGCAGGAAGGTCAGGCTGAGGGTGACGAACACGGCGAGGACCGCCCCGGTCGTACGGGCGGCGGCGATGGTCATGTACACCGTGAAGATCGTCCAGGCCAGCAGGAACAGGCCGGTGGCCTGGTAGAGCTGGGGGACGTGCAGGAGGTGCGGGACCACGGACCGGGCGAAGGCCCAGTAGGCGAGCCAGAACCCGCCGAACGAGGCGAACGCCGTCGCGGCGAACGTGTTGCCGCGCCGGAACTCCCACATTCCGGCGAGGAGTTGGACGATGCCCCCGTAGAACAGGGCGAGCGGCAGCACGACGGCCTCGACCGAGCGGTCGATCAGCCCGCGTTGAACCAGCTCAGTACGAAGGTGGTCATCGCGAAGGCCGCGAGCCCCAGGGCCCCCGGATCCGCGACGGCGGGGATGGTCGCCGGCGGCGCCGGCACTCTCGGGGGGAGGGCGGATTCCGATGCGTTCCGGCCGGGGTCTGCCACGACGGCTCCTTTCCGGCGGGCGTCGCCGTCGCCGGCCCGCCCGCGCCCGTCCCGGGCACGGCACCGGGTCCCGCCACGGCAGGTCTTGCGGCGCCCGCTCGTCCGCGGCCCGGGCCGTCGGCCTGCGGATCACCCGCGGCTCGGCGGCCCGCCACCGCCCCCTGCGCCTTTCCCGTACGAAACCGGCCAAACCGACCATGGCGTCGACGGCACGCGCTCACGTTCCGGAAAAAGCTTTCCGCTGACGTCTATCGAATGGCCACGGGCTGGGAATGCTGCGGGTGTTCTCCCGCCCCGGCCCGACGCCCCGTCAGCGTCGCGCCCAGGGCGGGCCTTCCGTTCTGAGCCCTCGGGAGGCAACACGCCATGCAGTCGATCCCCAGCACCCCCACCATCTCCTCGGTCCCTTCGGTCCCTTCGGCCCCCACCCGTCGCGGCCTCCTCGCCGGCCTCGGTCTGGCCGCCGCCCCGCTCGTGCTCGGCTCCGCCCCGCGCCCCGCCCCCGTCGACCCGTCCTCCCGCCCTCCCGCCCAGGGCGGCCGGACGGTCCTGCTCCGCGGGGCCGCCCTGGTCCTCACCATGGACCCGGCCCTCGGCAGCGGCCCGCTCGGCGCCGTCGAGGGCGCCGACGTCCTGATGCGCGGGGGCGCCATCGCCGCCGTCGGGCCGGCGCTGCCCACCCCGTCCGGCGCCTGGGTCGTGGACGCGTCAGGGAAACTGGTCATGCCGGGGTTCGTCGACACCCACAACCACCTCTGGCAGGCGGTGATCCGCGGCGGCTGTACCGACCGGGACTTATTCGGCTGGTTCCAGGCGTGTACCGACCCCCAGCGCGGCCGCCTGACCCCCGAGGCCCTCCACAGCTTCGTACGGCTGGCCGCCCTCGACGCCGTGCAGTCGGGCGTGACCACGCTGGTGGACTGGGTGGACATCTTCTCGTACGACCTCGTCGAGAGCTACGTACGCGCCCTGGCCGGCACCGGGCTGCGGTTCACGTACGCCATGTTCCCGCCGGCCCCCGACGGGGCGCTGGCGGCGAAGGTGAAGAAGGAGCTGGTCGACCCGGTTCCGCTCGGCTCCTTCCAGATCGCCACGCACGCGGCGCGGTCGGCCGAGGCCGACAACCGTGCCCACTGGGAGACCGCCCAGGCGCTCGGGGTGATGCTCAACTCCCATGTGCTGGAACGCCCCGAGATGCGCGCCGACGATCCCGTCGGCGTCCTCACCGACATCGGCGCACTGGGGCCCCGGCTGCTGATGAACCACGCGATCCACCTGACGGACGCGGAGATCGCCGCCATCGCCGAGCACGACGTACGGCTGGCCCACTGCCCGCTCAGCAACATGCGGCTGGGCTCCGGCATCATGCGGCTGTCCGACCTCGGGCGCAGGGGCGTCAAGGTGGGGCTCGGGCTGGACGGCGGCACCGACGACACCTCGGACTTCCACGCCCTGATGAAGACGGCCATCGGCCTGCAGCGCGCCCGGGCGACCGAGGCCACGGTCTTCCCCCAGGTGCAGGACGTCCTGCGGATGGCCACCCTGGGCGGCGCCGAGGTGCTCGGCCTCGCGGACCGCGTGGGGTCCCTGACCCCCGGCAAACGCGCCGACCTGCTGGTCATCGACCCGGCCGCCCTGAACTTCGCCCCCCGCTTCGACTGGACGGGCCAGATCGTGTTCAACGGCCGCCCCGAGAACATCGACGCGGTGTTCGTGGACGGCCGGGCCCTCAAGCTCGGCGGCCGGCTGGTCGACGTCGACACGGCCCGGGTCGTACGCGACGCCGAGGCGGCCGCCGGCCGCCTGCGCGCGGCCGGCTGACCGGACCCGCGACGGGGCGCCCGGCCGCCGCGCGGGCCCGGCCCCGTCAGACCGGGTAGGTGAGGGAGCCCAGCGGCGGGCAGGGGGCGAGCACCCTTCCGGCGCCGGGGCGTTCGACGAAGGCACGGGATTCGGCGGCCCGCCGGCGCAGGGAATCCAGCTCGTCGGCGTGCCGGGCGTCGCGCACGGCACGGGTGTCGTCCCACGAGCCGTCGATGAGGCTGAGGCTGACGTTGCCGGAGCTGCGCCGGAACTCCGCCTGCACGGCGACCCGTTGGATCGCGGTCTGGGTCGCGGCGAGGTCGAGCCGGGTGACGAGGACGCCGGCGGTGTCCGGTTCACGGGTCGGCAGGGGGGCCTGCGGGAGCAGCGACACCCCGGTGTCGTGGCGGCCGATGTCGTCGACGGCCGCGGTCTGCGCCTCCCTCGCCGTGGTCTGCATCTCCTGGTGCAGCCAGAAGAACTCGTCGAGGTCGGCCTCGGTGACCCGCATCCGCGCGTACAGGGCGCGGAAGCGGGGGTCGCGGTGCAGGGGGCGTATGAGGCCGATGTGGAACGCCACGCAGTCGTTGTAGCCGGCCGTCACCGCGGCGTCGAAGTGGAAGACAGCCCGCTCCGCCTCCCCCCGCAGGACGGCCGCGCCGCCGAGGATCGCGTGGCCCGCGGCGACGAGCCAGGCGCCTTCCGGGCCGAGCGCCGAGGCACGCGCCACGGCGTCGTGGAGTCCCGCGGCGACGTCGACTCCCCGGGGGGCGGAAGGGACCGCGCCCGTGAGGAAGGAGAACGCGTCCGGCGCCGGCGCGGCCGCGGCGGCGCTCTGGGTCAGATGTGTCACCAGCAGTTCGTGGACGCGGGCGGTCAGTGAGTGGACGGTGTCGGCCATGGATCTCCTTGGACCTCGACGGTGAAGCGTGGCACCTGGTACCGGTGTTGAGTATGGGTCAGGCCGGGCCGGTGAGGTCGTTCCGCGGGCGCGTGGCGTACGGAGCCGGCCGCGCCCCGGGCGGTGGGGATGTCCCGCTTGCCCGGGGCGCGGCCGTGCGCGTGTCGGTGTCAGGCGGTGCAGCGGATCATCGTCAGCGGCGGGTTCGCGTCGTGGTCCGCCCAGAACTCCCGGCCGTACTTCTCCACCCCGGCCTCCGAGATGGTCAGCGGGATCCACTCGACGCCGGTGAACCCGGCCGCCTCCAGGGTCCGTTCGTACGTCTCCCGCGACGGGACGACGGCCTCGAAGGAGACCGGCGGGTCGAGCAGGGCGGTGAGCCGGATCCCGCGCCCGATCTCGTTGTCCTTGCCGGTCGCCTCGCACAGGAACCCGTACTTGTCGAGCGACGGACCGTCGAAGTCGTAGGCCGGGCTCTGCACGAACAGGTGGAACGACCCGCCGGGCACCACGCCGCGCCGGATGTTGTGCATCATCCGCTCGATCTCGGCCACGTCGGCGGCGTAGTTGAAGGCCTGGACGGCGACGGCGACGTCGAACGGCCGGTCGAATTCCCGCAGGGTCGCCGTGTCCCCGACCTCGTAGTCGATGCCCAGCGGCTCGGACCCCTCGATCGCCCGGGCCGCGTCGACCATCGCACCGGAGATGTCGAAGCCGAAGACGCGGGACGCGCCGCGCCGCTTCAGCTCACGGCTGTAGAAGCCGGTTCCGCAGGCGATGTCGAGCACGGACTTGCCCGTGACGTCCCCGACCAGGGAGAGGAAGCTCGGCACCTCGCCGTAGCGGATGATCGGCAGGGTCTTGAAGCCCTCGAACGCTTCCCCGATACCGTCGTACAACTGACCACTCATCGTGGTTCCCCCTCGATTTGTGGCGTCGGCTCCCATGACGAGCCGCGGCCCTCGGTGGAGAGTCTCCTGCTTCGTCCACGGGACGTCGCACTGGCCGAACGTACGAAGATCACGCGGAGTTCTCCCAGATGACTCCAACAGGCCACGGCCCCCTCGGGACCCCGCTCCCCGCGCCCGATGCCGTCGCCGGACTTACGATGGCGCTAGAGGACTCGGGGCAGTCGACGGCCGGTCTCTGGCCGGCGGGAAGCGGGCACCCATGGCTGAACGGCTCAAGAAGTCGGGGCTGATCGGCGAGCTCTCGGCGGAGTTCGCCGGGACGATGATCCTCATCCTCTTCGGCGTCGGCGTGGTGGCCCAGGTGGTCGCCGGCGGCGGCCTCACCACTCCGCCGGGCGGTCTGGGCAACCACGACAGCATCGCCTGGGCCTGGGGCCTCGGCGTCACCCTCGGTGTCTACGTCGCCGCCCGGCTGAGCGGCGCCCACCTCAACCCCGCCGTGACCGTCGCGCTGGCGGCGTTCAAGGGGTTCCCGTGGAGCCGTGTGGCCCCGTACGCGCTGGCCCAGACGGCCGGCGCCTTCGTGGCCGCCCTCATCGTGCGCTGGAACTACTCCGAGGCACTGGCGAAGGCCGACCCGACGCACACCATCAAGACACAGGGCGTCTTCTCCACCCTGCCGGCCAACGGCAACCCGAACCTGCCGGTCACCGAGTGGGGCGCGTTGCGCGACCAGATCATCGGCACCGCGATCCTGCTGCTGCTGATCCTCGCGGTCACGGACCTGCTCAACACTCCCCCCGGCGCCAACCTCGGCCCGTTCATCGTCGGCCTGATCGTCGTCGCGATCGGCATGGCCTGGGGCACCAACGCGGGCTACGCCATCAATCCGGCGCGCGACTTCGGGCCCCGGCTGGCCAGCTTCCTCACCGGGTACGGCGGCGCGTGGCGCGACCAGTACGGGCACTTCTACTTCTGGGTGCCGATCGTCGGTCCGCTGATCGGCGGTCTGCTGGGAGCGGGCCTGTACAAGGTCTTCATCGGCCGGTACCTGCCGACCGCCGAGCCGGAACCGCCCGGACGGGTGCCGTCACCGGACGAGAGCTGACCCGACCCGCAGGACGGGACGGACCCGAGAGAGGCGGCAACCCCATGGCTGACTTCGTCGGCGCAGTGGACCAGGGCACCACCAGCACCCGTTTCATGATCTTCGACCACGCGGGCAACGAGGTGGCCAGGCACCAGCTGGAGCACTCGCAGATCCTGCCCCGGTCGGGGTGGGTCGAACACGACCCGGTCGAGATCTGGGAACGCACCAACTCCGTGATCCAGAACGCCCTGCGGCACGGGAACCTTTCCGCGACCGACCTGGCGGCCATCGGCATCACCAACCAGCGGGAGACCACCGTCGTCTGGGACCCGCGCACCGGCCGCCCCTACTACAACGCCATCGTCTGGCAGGACACCCGCACCGACTCCATCGCGGCGGCACTGGACCGCTCGGGCCAGGGCGACGTGATCCGGCGCAAGGCGGGGCTGCCGCCGGCGACCTACTTCTCCGGCGGGAAGATCCAGTGGATCCTGGAGAACGTCGACGGCGTCCGGGAGGCCGCCGAGCAGGGGCACGCCCTCTTCGGCAACACCGACTGCTGGGTGCTGTGGAACCTCACCGGCGGCCCCGACGGCGGCATCCACGCCACCGACGTCACCAACGCCAGCCGCACCATGCTCATGGACCTGGAGACCCTCGACTGGGACGACGAGCTCCTGGGCTTCTTCGGGGTGCCCCGGTCGATGCTGCCGACCATCAACCCCTCCTCCGATCCCGAGGCGTACGGTCAGGCCCGCACCTCCCGGCCGCTACGGGCCGCCATCCCCATCACCGGCGTGCTCGGCGACCAGCAGGCGGCCACCGTCGGCCAGGTCTGCTACGCCCCGGGCGAGGCCAAGAACACCTACGGCACCGGCAACTTCCTGGTGCTCAACACCGGTACCGAGCTGGTCCGGTCCCAGCACGGCCTGCTGACCACCGTGGCGTACCAGTTCGCCGGCCAGCCCGCGGTGTACGCCCTCGAAGGGTCCATCGCCGTCACCGGCTCCGCGGTCCAGTGGCTGCGCGACCAGCTGAAGATCATCACCGACGCGGCCGAGACCGAGCGCCTGGCCTCCACCGTCGAGGACAGCGGCGGCATCTACTTCGTGCCCGCCTTCTCGGGCCTGTTCGCCCCGTACTGGCGCTCCGACGCCCGCGGCGCGATCGTCGGCCTGGCCCGCTACCACGACAACGGCCACCTGGCCCGGGCCACCCTCGAGGCCATCTGCTACCAGAGCCGGGACGTGGTGGAGGCGATGGAGCAGGACTCCGGCGTCCACCTCGACGTGCTCAAGGTGGACGGCGGCGTGACGGCCAACGACCTGTGCATGCAGATCCAGGCCGACGTGCTGGGCGTACCGGTGAGCCGTCCGGTCGTCGCGGAGACGACCGCGCTCGGCGCCGCCTACGCCGCCGGTCTGGCGACGGGCTTCTGGCAGGACACGGACGAACTGCGCACCCATTGGCAGGAGTCCAAGCGCTGGGAGCCCCAGTGGTCCGAGGACCAGCGGGCCGAGGGGTACGCGGGCTGGAAGAAGGCCGTGGAGCGCACCCTCGACTGGGCCAAGGTCGAGTAGCCCCGGCGGACGGCCGGGACGGTCCGGAGGCCAGGGGCGTCAGGGGCGGCGCAGGCGGGGGGTCAGGAGCGCCATCGCCGCCATCAGCGCCGGCAGGACGAGCATCGCCCACCGCAGGGTCGCCGCCTCGGCCAGCGCGCCGATGACCGGCGGCCCCGCGAGGAAGCCGACGTAGCCCACCGCCGAGACGGCGGCGAGGGCGGAGCCGGTGCGCTCGGGCCGCAGGGCCGCCGCGTGGGCGAAGACGAGCGGGATGACCGCGGCCAGCCCCAGGCCCAGCAGGGCGTAGCCGGCGAAGCCCGCCGCCGTCGTCGCGGCGAGGATCGGGACGAGGGCCCCGGCGCCGGCCACCACGGCGCTCAGGAGGGTGAAGCGGACGGTGCCGAGGCGGGCCCGCAGCGGGTCGGCGGTGAGCCGGCCGATGACCATGCCGACGGAGAAGACGGCGTACCCCAGACCGGCGGCGCCCGCCGAGGACCCGGTCTCCTCCTTCAGGTACACCGCCCCCCAGTCGTTGACGATCCCCTCCCCCATGAGCGCGCAGAAGGCCACCAGGCCGGGGACCCACAGGCCCGGGCCGGGCAGGGCCAGCAGGGGGTCCCTCCGGGAAGGGGCGCCGGGCCGGGGCGGATCGGGGGCCAGGGCGGTGGCGGCGGCCCCCGCCACGGCCAGCAGGACGAGGGCCGCCACCGTGAAGTGCGCCCGGATACCGACCCCGGCGGAGGCCGCCAGGCCCCCGGCGGTGGCTCCGGTGATGCCGCCGAGGCTGAACATGGCGTGGAAGCCGCCGAGGACCGGGCGGCCGTAGGCGCGTTCGACAAGGACGCCCTGGGTGTTCATGGCGACGTCGACGGCCGTGTTGCCGCAGGCGAACAGGGCCAGGGCCCCCGTCAGCGCCGCGAGGTCCGGGACGTACGGCAGGCCGGCGAGGGCGCCCAGGTAGGCGGCCATGCCGGTGCACAGGACCGTTCGGCTGCCGTACCTGGCCACCAGGCCGCCGACCAGCGGCAGCCCCAGGAAGGCTCCGCCACTCAGGCCGACGAGGGCCACGGCCAGTTCCCCGGCGGACAGGTCCAGCCGGCCCTGTACGGCGGGGACACGGGCCGCCCAGGTGGCGAAGGCGGCTCCGGTGACGAAGAAGACCGCTCCGACGGCCAGCCGCGTCGTCCCCGGCCGCCGGCTCCGGCCGGGGGTGTGCGGCGCCTCGCGTCCTTGCGCGGTCTCGGGCCCGTCTCGCATCGTCGTACGTTCCCTTCCTCGTACGTCACCGCGCCGCCGCGGCCGTCCGCCGGGTCAGGGCGATCAGCGCCTCCCGTTCCTCGACGAGGACCTTGTACAGGACTTCGGCGTAGCGGTGCATCGTCGTGGCGTCGTTGGGCGGCCCGAAGGAGCTGAAGCTCTGCCCGAGCACCAGGCGGCGCAGGCAGACGTCCTCGCTCACCGGGTACTGCGCGGGGTCGTAGTGGTGGCCGGGGCGGGCGTGTCCGCAGCTCCAGGGGCATCCCCGGCCGTAGCCGCGCAGTTCCCGGAACAGGGTCTGGCCGGGGACCGGCTGCGGCTGCCAGCGCATGATGCCGAGGCCTTCGGCGGCGACCGCCCGGGCGAGCGCGTCGCGGAAGGCGGCGACGGGGAGGCCGTCGAGCCCGAGTTCCCCGGGCTCGACCAGCAGGGGGTAGAAGAAGTAGACGTGCGTGCGGTCCTCGGGCACGGCCGGGGTGCGGATGCCGGGTACGCCGTCGAGGGCCCGGGTGAGCGCGGCGCCGTTGGCCTGCCGGACGAGGGACATCTCCTCCAGACGGGTGAGCTGGGAGCGGGCGAAGGCGGCGGCGAGGACGTCGATGCGGTAGTTCCAGCCCATGATGCGTGCGTTGTAGTCGCGGCTCTGGCCCGGGAGTTCCTCACCGAACATCAGCACCCGCCGGGCCAGCCGGTGCTGTTCCTCGTCGCGGGTCGCGAACAGGCCGCCCTCGCCGAGGGCGGAGAGGGTCTTGGACCCGTTGAGGCTGGCGCCGCTCATGGTGCCGAGGGACCCGACCGGGCGGCCCCGGTAGGTGGCCCCGTGGGCCTGGGAGGCGTCCTCGATGAGGACGAGGCCGTGGCGGTCCGTGATCGCGCGCAGGGCGTCGTGGTCGGCGGGCAGGCCGTTGAGGTCGACGGCCACGACGGCACGGGTGCGGTCGGTGATCCGCTCCTCGATCCGGGCCGGGTCGATGGTGAACGTGACGGGGTCGGTGTCGACGAACACCGGGATGGCGTTGGCCTGGAGCACGCAGGAGGCGGAGGCCAGGAAGGTGTCGGCCGGGACGAGCACCTCGTCGCCCGGCTCCACCCCGGCGGCCGCAACGGCCATGTGCAGGGCGGCCGTACCGGAGTTGGCGGCGAGGACGTGGGGCATGCCGGTGAACTCGGACCAGGCCTCCTCCAGGGCGGTCACGGTGCGCATGGGCCAGTGCCAGGGGGTGGCCTGCTCCAGTGCGTCGAGCACGGCCTTGCGGTCGGCGTCGGTGACATGCGGCCAGGGGGCCGCCTCGCCCTCGGCGAGCAGTGGGGTGCCCCCGTCGACGGCTAGACGAGTAAGTCCGAAGTCCTGGTCAGTGGTCGTAGGCGATCAGTGATCGTGTGATCGGTGTTCCGGTGGCCCGGTTGTGCCAGATCGCGGC